>JAAYAH010000121.1 GCA_012719445.1 Actinomycetales bacterium
AGGAGTCGTTCCGCCGGTTCATCGCCGACACCAAGGAGACCGAGGAGCTCTTCATGGTGGTCGACGAGGAGATGAAGATGATGGCCCAGATCTGCACCGACGGCGGGCGGATCACCGGGCCCTACCTCAAGCAGATGGCGCACCTGACGCACACCGAGTACCTCCTCGACGGGCGTGCCGAGGCGGACCCCCGCGACGTGCTGCGGGCCACCATGTTCGCGCCGACCGTGACCGGGTCCCCGATGGAGAACGCCTGCACCGTGATCCGGCGGCACGAGCCGGGCGGGCGCGGCTACTACTCCGGCGTCCTCGCCCTGGTCGAGCGCGAGGGGGACGGACGCCGTATGCCGAGGCGCCCGGGCCACGTCGACCCCGAGGTGGCCGCCGGTCCGGAGTCGCTGGACGCACCGATCCTGATCCGCGCCGCGCACTTGGCCGACGACGGCACCGTGACGGTGAGCGCGGGGGCGACCCTGGTGCGCCACTCCGACCCGGTCTCCGAGGTCGCCGAGACGACGGCCAAGGCCAGCGGCATGCTCGCTGCGCTGGGGCTGCGGCCGCGGCGTGAGGTCCGGGAGACTCCGTTGCTCGCCGACCTGCCCGGGGTGCGGGACGCGCTGGAGGCCCGCAACGAGTCGCTGGCCGCCTTCTGGCTCTCCCCGCAGGAGAGGCGCCCCGACCCCGAGCTGGTCGGCCGCGAGGTGCTCGTGGTGGACGCCGAGGACATGTGGACGCAGATGCTCGCTCACCAGCTGCGGCACCTGGGACTGGACGCACGAGTCGTGCGCTGGGAGGCGGCGACGCCCGACGACGTGGGCGAGCCGGACCTGGTGCTCTTCGGCCCCGGGCCGGGGGACCCCGCCGACGACGACCCGCGGATGTCCCGGCTACGGGAGCTGATCGGGGCACGACTCGCGGCCGGGGGTCCGCTGCTGGCCGTCTGCCTGAGCCACCAGGTGCTCTCCGGGATGGCGGGGCTGGAGATCGCCAAGCTGCCCGCGCCGAACCAGGGCGTCCAGATCGAGGTCGACCTGTGGGGGACGCCGGCGCGGATCGGCTTCTACAACACCTTTGTCGCCCAGCCCGGTCCCGCACGGCTGGAGCGTGCGGGTGCGGAGGTCGTCCTCGAGGTCGCGGCCCACTCGCAGCACGGCGTGGTGGCCCTCCGCGGACCGGGCGTCGCCACGATCCAGGGTCACGCCGAGTCGGTGCTGTCCCGCGACGGGCTCGTCGCCCTGCACGCGATGATCCGGCACGTGCTGGGACTCGACCGGTGAGCTGTTGTGACGGAGGGAGTGCACGGTGAGCAGGAGGAGCGAGCGATGAGTGAAGCGACGAGCCGAGAGCTGCCGGCCCGGCTGGCGGGTGTCCACGTGGTCAGCCTGGCCGGGACGCTGCCGGGGCCGGTCGCGGCCCGGCGCCTGACGTCCGAGGGCGCCGAGGTCGTCCGGGTCGAGGGCCCGGGCGGGGACATCCTGCGCCTGGTGGCCCCGGCGCTCGTGGACGACCTGGTGGACCACCAGCAGGTGGTGCAGCTGAACCTCAAGGACCCCACGGACCGCGCGTCCCTCGACGAGCTGCTGGACGGCGCAGACCTGCTGCTGACCTCCTCGCGGCCCGGGGCGCTGGCCCGGCTGGGGCTCACGCCCGAGGGTGTCGCCGAGCGCTGGCCCCGGCTGGCGTGGGTCGCGATCGTGGGGGCGAAGGGGGAGCGCGCCGAGGAGGCGGGGCACGACCTGACCTACCAGGCCGAGGCGGGTCTGCTGGGGTCGG
>JAAYAH010000122.1 GCA_012719445.1 Actinomycetales bacterium
CGCCCGGACAGCTCCTGCTGCAGCGACCGCACGAACGGGCCGCCGGTGATCCCCAGCCCGGGCATCTCCCCGGTCCCCCTGGCGAAGACCACCTCCACCTCCGCACACGCCGCCGCCTGCGACTGCGAGGTCGCCGCGGTGAGGCCGCCCGCGAGACATACCCCCACGACGAGAGCCCGCACGGTGACCCTGACGGTGATCGTGGGGATGTGAACAATTCTCATGGTTGATAGCTCCCTCATCGATCTCCTGCTCACAACGAATGCAGGCCTGACAGCCCGCGCGTTGCCGCGGGCCGCCGATTAACCTCCATTCTCTGAAGCTGGAGGTACTGCGAAGACGCAGCGTGCCACCAGCCCTGTTATACGTTCGTGATAGTCCGGGGAGCCTACGGGGGTGTCATCCGTCGGTCTAGACGTGAATACGATTTCGCTATGCCCCGGTCACGCTGCGCACAGATGATCTCAAAGGAATGTCCGGTATCCTCGACAGTGGGGCGTATTTCCGTTGACATGGGAGGTGGGTGTCGTGCGCCATTTCCGGGGATTCCCGGAGCGAGGGCGGCCACCGGCTGCGGACGAGCCGACGGCCGCGCCCCGAACGCGAGCGGCGCCGTCCCGAATCCCTACCCCTGGGTGAGCCGGGCCACCTCGGCCTGCACGTCCACGTGGGTGGGGACGGGCTCCAACCCCATGGCGGTCAGCTCTCCGACGAGCAGGCGCCGCACGGCCCACCGCGCGTACCAGGCCCGGTCGGCCGGCACCACGTACCACGGCGCTGCCTCGGTCGAGCACCGGGTCAGGGCCGCCTGGTAGGCCTCCTGGTAGTCGTTCCACCAGGCGCGCTCCTCCACGTCCCTCGGGTCGTACCGCCAGCGGAGGTCCGGGTGCTGCAGCCGCCAGGCCAACCGGGTCGACTGCTCCCCCGCCGAGAGATGCAGCATGATCTTGACCACGACCGTCTCCTGCAGGACGAGACTGCTCTCGAACCGGTTGATGGCCGTGTACCTGCGTTGCCAGGTCGCCCGAGGGACGAGGTGGTGCACCCGGGCCACGAGCACGTCCTCGTAGTGGGACCTGGCGAAGACGGCCAACTCCCCCGGCCCGGGCAGGCAGCGCCGGACCCGCCAGAGGAACTCGTGGGTGCGCTCCTTCGCCGTCGGCGCGGCGAACGAGGCCACCCGCAGCCCCCGCGGGTCGACGGCGGCGGCGACGTCCCGCAGGACGCGGCCCTTGCCCGCGGTGTTCATGCCCTGGACGAGCAGGAGCAGCGACCGGCGGCTCCCGGCCACGCCACCCGCCCACAGCCGCTCCTGCAGCGTCGACAGCAGGGCGCCGTCCTCGGCGAAGGACTGCTCGGCGTCCCGGCGTCCCCCGGCGAACCCCGGCGTGTCCGCCGGGTCGACCCCGGCCAGGTCGAACCCGTCCGTGACGCGCAGCACCTCGGCGAGGGCGGCCGCCGGCACCGGCCGGTTCGCCCTGGCCCACCCTCCCGAACGTCTGCCTGATCTCATGCCGCGATCGCTCACGGCGACACCCCCCTGATGTCCCACCCCTCGCGAGCCCCCGTCAGATCTTCGCATTCCTCCCCACTCCAGGTCACGCAGGAGGCAGGGCGCCACTCGGGTGGGGTGTCCGCGGATCCGGTCGCGTGGGCGGCCGGGGATTGACAGGGTGAGCGCGTGCACCGGTTCTCCGTCTGGGCTCCTGCCGCGATCACGTCGGTCGACGTCGTCCTCCCGGCGTCGGGCGCACGGCACTCGATGACCCCGAGCCCCGACGGATGGTGGACCGCCGAGGTCGGGGAGGCAGGGCACGGCACCGACTACGCCTTCTCCGTCGACGGCGGCCCGCCGACCCCCGACCCGAGATCCATCTGGCAGCCGAACGGGGTGCACGGCCCCAGCCGGGTCTTCGACCCCGGCCTGCAGGAGTGGACGGACACCGGCTGGAGGGGGCGCGACGTTCTCGGCGCGCTCTTCTACGAGCTCCACGTCGGGACGTTCACCCCCGAGGGCACCTTCGACGCGGCGGTCCGGCACCTCGACCACCTCGTCGACCTCGGGGTGGACGTCGTCGAACTCATGCCCGTCGCGGCCTTCGACGGCCGGCACGGCTGGGGGTACGACGGGGTCGACCTGCACTCCGTGCACGAGCCGTACGGCGGACCGGGCGGCCTGCAGCGGTTCGTGGACACCTGCCACTCGCGGGGACTCGCGGTGTGCCTCGACGTGGTGTTCAACCACCTCGGCCCGTCCGGCAACTACCTGGACCGGTTCGGCCCCTACTTCACCACCCGGCACACCACCCCCTGGGGCCCGGCGGTGAACCTGGACGACGAGGGGTCGGTCGAGGTCCGCCGCTGGATCTGCGACGCCGTGATCCGCTGGCTCACCGACTTCCACATCGACGCCCTGCGGCTGGACGCCGTACACGCCTTCGTCGACGGGTCGGACCGCCACCTGCTCGCCCAGCTCTCCGACGAGGTGGCCGCGCTGTCGGCGTCGGCGGGCCGGACCTACGCGGTGCTCGCCGAGACCGACCTCAACGACCCGGCCACCGTCGAGCCAACCTCGGCCGGCGGTCTCGGCATGACCGCGCAGTGGAGCGACGACTTCCACCACGCCCTGCACGCCCTGCTCACCGGCGAGCGGCAGGCCTACTACTGCGACTTCGGCACGGTCGAGGTCCTGACCAGGACCCTCACCCAGGTGTTCCGGCACGCCGGGGACCACTCCACCTTCCGGGGGCTGGACTGGGGCCGCCCGGTGGACCCCGCCCGGCATCGCGGCCACGCCTTCCTCGGCTACCTGCAGAACCACGACCAGATCGGCAACCGGGCCCTGGGCGACCGCAACGGGGCGACCCTGTCCCTGGGACGGCTGGCCGTCGGTGCCGCGCTCGTGCTGACCTCCCCGTTCACGCCGCTGCTGTTCATGGGCGAGGAGTGGGCGGCGAGCACCCCGTGGCGCTACTTCTCCGACTTCCCCGACGAGCGGCTCGGCGACCAGGTGCGCGCGGGCCGTCGGGCGGAGTTCGCCCGCTTCGGGTGGGACGCCACCGACGTCCCCGATCCGCAGGACCCGGAGACCCGCGAGGTGTCGGTGCTCGACTGGACCGAACCGGGCCGCGGCGTCCACGCCCTGATCCTGCGCTGGCACCGCGACCTGATCCGGCTGCGCCGGGCCGAGCCCGACCTCCGCGACGACGACCTGACCCGGGTACGGGTGAGCAGCGGCGACGGTTGGTTCACCGTGCACCGGGGCGGGTTCGACGTCCTGGTCAACCTGGGCGAGCACCCGGTGACGATCCCGGTTCCGCCGGGTGCCGTGCCCGTCCTGGAATGGGAGCCGGTGCGGCCGGCCGACGGCGGCCTCGAGCTGCCGCCGGACTCGGTGGCCGTGGTCAGGCTCCCGCGGTGACCTGCGGCCGACCGGCGAGAAGGCCTGCGGACCGTTGCCCGCATCGGGCGACCCGGTGGCGGTTCGGGCATGGGCAGCGAGGTGTCCTCGTGCAATGATCGGCACTCTCCGTCCGTGCCGTGAGTGACGTGAGTGAGCGACGCACCGAGGAGTCCACCGCCCGTCGACGAGAAGAGGGATCCTGCATGACGCAACTGAACCTCCTCCTTCCGGACGCTCGCGTCGTCGGCGACCTCGAGGAGGGACGGGACGCCACGGTCCAGGCACTCGCGGACCTCTACGCCTACCCGTCACCGGTGCCGGCCCAGGGCTGGGTCCGGGCGAACGTCGTGTCCAGCCTCGACGGCGCCGCGACCGGGCCGAGCGGACGCTCCGCCTCGGTGAGCAACCCCACCGACCGGGTGGTGTTCTCGGTGATGCGTGGTCTCGCGGACGTCATCCTGGTGGGGGCCGGGACGGCACGTGCCGAGCGGTACCGGTCGGCGTCGCCCAAGCGCGAGTTCGCCGAGCGGCGGGCCGCGAGCGACCAGCTCCCCGCCCCGGCCCTCGCCGTCGTCACCAGGTCCGGGCACCTCCCGCTGCCGAGCCTCTTCGCGGGCCCGGCGCCCACCTGCATCATCACCTCCGCCTCGGCGAACGTCTCGGCCCTGCGGAACAAGTTCGGCAGCGAACGGGTCCTCGTCGCCGGTGACGAGGTCGTCGAGCCGGGGCTCGCCGTGCTCCAGTTGGCCGCGCTCGGGCTGCGCCGGATCCTCACCGAGGGCGGGCCGACGCTGCTCGGCCCGACGGTGGCGTCCGGACGGCTCGACGAGCTCTGCCTCAGCTGGTCGCCGCTGATGGTCGCCGGCACCGGTCCACGGGTCGCCCACGGCCTCGACGGCCAGCTCCGGCTGCGCCCGGGGCACCTGCTCGAGGCGGACGGCGCGCTGTTCGGCCGCTGGCTCGTCCAGCGGTCCTGATCCCGTCCCGTCGCCGGGGACGGGACCTCAGAGTCCCAGCAGGAACCGCGCCACGGCGGTCTCCCAGCCGTCCGGGTCCACGTTCCACTCCTTGGTGTGCCGCGCTCCCCTGCTGGGGACGAAGGTCACCAGGTCGGGACGAGCCTCGGCCAGCATCCGGGAGGGCCCGACCGGGACCGTCTCGTCGTCCTCGCTGTGGATGAGCAGCAGCGGCAGCCGCAGCTCGGACGCCCGGGCGACCCAGTCCAGCCTGTCGAGCGACACCGGGTCGTCGATACCGACGATCCGGCTGGTCAGCGGGTGCCCGAGGAACCTCCTCGCCAGCCTCGCCAGCGGTGCCGGGATGCGCTGCGCCCTGGCGTTGTGGTCGAGGACGTGCCGCCAGTCCAGCACCGGGGCGTCGAGCACCACCGCGGACACCCGGTCCGCCGTCCACGACCGGGCGACGAGCTGGAGCACCATCGCCCCGCCCATGGACCAGCCCAGGAGCACCACGTCCCGCGCCCCGCTGCGGAGGGCGTGGATGACCGCGTCCTCGACGTCGGCCCACTCGGCGTCCCCGAGGAGGTACCGGCCGCGCGGGGAGGGAGGAGCCCCGGGGTCGTTGCGGTAACTGACCACGAGGGAGGTCATGCCGAGCCGGTGCAGCACGGGCAGCGCGCGCAGGCACTCCTCCCGGGTGCCGCCCCGGCCGTGGACGAGGATCGCCCAGGTGCCGGCGCTCGGGACGTGACCGGACGCCGGCACCAGCCAGGCCGGCATCGGGCCGAACTCCGTCGGGATCCCGATGGTGCGGAACGGCAGGCCAAGAGCCGTCATCGGGTCGCCGTGGTGGTACGACTGGCTCCACCAGGCGCCGCCCGGGTGCGGGATCCCGCGGTCGACGCCCAGGAGGCGCCGGGTCACGGTCCCCGCCTCGTCGTCACGGTCGACGATCTCACCGACCCGGGCGTGGACGGTCCCGCGGTCCTGCTCCAGCCCGTACCGCCCTGGGGCCGACGTCTCCGGGGTCGCCCTGAGCACGACGACGTCCTCACCGACCTCGACGATCGTGGCGTCGTCCGGGCGAGAGGGCTCGACGGTCACCGCTCGCCGGGCGAGATGGGCCGCGGCGCTCGAGGTCGCCACCGCCCCGACCACCGCGGCGGACGCGCCGGCGAGCACCCCGCGGAGCAGGGCCGACCTGGTGCCCGACCGGGTGTCCGGCCGGGCAGCGGCCCTGGTCTCCCGCCTCCTGGTCTCCCGCCTCCTGGCCCGGCGACTCATGCCCGGCCTCGCGGTGATCTCGCGACGCGGGGCCGAGGGAGAACTGCCCTCGGCCCCACCACGTTCCGCGCCTGGACGACCATGGGGCGATGCTAGTGCCGCCGCGGCTCCGGCACCGGGGAGCGCTGCGGCACCGCTCCTCCAGCTCACCCGACGCGCCGGCACTGCGCGGCCGGCACGGTGCACTCCACCAGCGCGGACTGCGGATCGCCGTCCGCCTCCCGCGCGTGGTGGACGTCCAGGGTGACGCGGTCGTCATCCCACGCCACCACGTAGAACCCGTCCCGGCCGCTGAGGCGCACCGCCCGCGGGACGAGAGGGGTCACCTCCCCGGAGGCCAGGGACACCAGGACGACGCCACGACGGGCCGGGGTCGCCTGGCCGTCCCGGACGTCCAGGACGTACCGCCCGTCCGGGGAGATCCCGCCCAGCACCCCCTCCCAGAGCCACCGGTCCGGCCGCGACAGCGACACGATGTGGGAGAGGAAGGCGTCCGGGACGCCCCCCGTCACCGGGCGGACGGCCGCCGTCCGCTCGCCGTTCCGCCCATGGACGACGACGAGATCGGTCCCGGAGGCCGTGGAGGTCCCGTCCTCGACGATCCACTCCCCCCTCGGCCAGCCGTCGACCGGTCGCGGCCGACCGGAACCGGGGGTCCAGAGCAGCGGCACGTTGTTGACCAGGCCGTCCTGTTCGAGGGACTGCAGGACCAGGCCGGCGGCGTTCCAGCCGAGCAGGGGCGACCGCTCCCCGGGGGAGGTGTGCTCGGCGACGACGGTGTCGTCCGCCGCGTCCCGGACCACCAGCCGGAGCCTCGGCCTCGACGGGCTGGTGCGGTCGATGACGCCATAGGCGTAACGGTCGCCGTCGGGGCTGGAGAGCACCGGGCCGAGGATCCCGGTGTCGACCCTCGCGACCTCGTCCGCTCCCGGGGGCAGCCAGCCGAGCGAACGGATGGGCTCGTCGTCCGTCGCCGTCGGACTCCACGAGTCCCACGACAGCAGCAGCCCTCTGGCGGTCCGCAGTTCGACGTCCGGAGGGACCCCGGAGGGTGCGGTGGTGAGGCGCCCCTCCGCGGTGACGTCCCCGACGGTGGGCTCCATCGGCGTGGCGGACGTGGCCCCGGGCAGCGAGTCCAGCCACTGGACCGTCGTCATGGTCGCCGTCCCGGTGGGGGTTCCGGCCGCCGTCCGGGTACCGGTCGCGCCGGCTCCGGTCGCGGCCCGGCCGGACGCCGGTGACCCCTTCGACCCCGCGCCGACGAGCGCCGTCACCCCGACCAGGACTCCGGTCGCCGCCAGGGCGCCGAGCACCCACACCCCGGCCCTGGTCCGGCTCATCACCCACCTCGTCCCGCCGACGCGCTCCGGTGCACCCGACATGGTCACTCCCATCCTCGACGACGCCCCGCGTCGGGCGCTTGCACCGCCCCTGCTCGTGCTCGTGCCGACCGGTCGCCCGGACGGCGGCCCGGCGGGCTCACCCCGCCCGGTGACACCTCAGCTCCGGCACCGTGCACTGCACGATCACCAGCTCGGGCAGACTCCCCGACGTCCGCTCGTACCTGATGCGGATCGTGAGGTACTGGTCGTCCCAGGCGAGGGGCCAGACCACGACCTCGTTGGTGAGGCGGACGTTCCGCGGCACGAGCGGGGTCGCCCGGCCGGTGTCGACGGACACGAGGTCGACCCCCCGCCGGTCGCTCCGTTTCTCGGCGTAGGTCCGGCTGTCGAGCAGGTACCGGCCGTCCGGGGAGATCCCGACGAGGGAGCCCTCCCAGATCCGCCGGTCCGGCCGGGACAGCGACACCAGGACCGCCCGGCTGCCGAACGGGAACAGTCGCTCTCCCCCGGGGCCGTACTCCATCTCGTCGGGAAGACGGGCTCCGTCCGCCGGATCCACGGACTCGCCACGGACCACGACCAGATCGGTGCGCGCCCCCCAGGGGCTGTTGCCCTCGGGGATCGTGTCCTCCGGCCGCCATCCGGTGACCCGGCGCTCGGTGCCCGTCCCCGGTTGCCAGACCAACGGGACCGAACTGTGCCCTCCGGTGTTGCTGCGGTCCTGGAGGACCACTCCGGCGGCGTTCCAGTCCACCAGTACCCAGCCGTGCCCGACTCCCGGCAGGGTTCGCTCGGCGACGACCGCGTCGGTCGTGGCGTCCCGGATCACCGCCCAGGTCCGGCTCGTCTCTCCCCTTCCCGCGAAGCTGAGGTGCGCGTACCGGGTGCCGTCCGGGCTGAGCGCGGGGTTGGCCCCGCCGAGGACGACCCGGTCGGCCCGGTCGGCCCCCGGGGGCAGCCAGCCGAGCGAGGTGACCGCGTTGTCCGCACCGGCCACGGCCGAGGACCAGGAGACGAGCAGACCTCTGGGCGTCTGGAAGGCCACGGTCACGGGGGAGACCTGCTCGTCCGGTTCGAGGACGGTGTCCTCGTCCACCAGTCGTCCGTCGCCCCGGATCATCAGGTCCGTGACGTCGGGCAACACCACATCGGTCCCCCGGGGCAGGGTGTCCAGCCAGGCGTCGAGGGTCATCGCGGGTCCGGGCAGGGTCGCGGCGGGCGGGGTGTGCTCCCGGGAACGGACCAGCCCCGGCCCGGCCAGCACCGCCGTCGCCGCCAGGGCTCCCACCGTCGCCAGGGCCGCGGAGGTCCGCACCCCGGTACGGACCCGGCGTGCCCGCCGAGCGGCCCGCAGCGTCCCGGTCACCGGCTCCGGGTGAGCCTCCACCGCCCGGGCCACCCCGGTCAGGTCCTGCCGGACCAGCCTCTCGAGGTCGTTCACGACGCGCACCCCCCTCCGGTCCTGAGTACGGGCAACGACGGGGGTGTCGTCGTCCGTACCGGCTCGTGGGCCCCCTCCTCGCCCGAGCCGACGCCCAGCTCCGACATCACCGGGCCGAGGCGGTCACGCAGCGTCCGCAGCGCCCGACTGGCCTGGCTCTTCACCGTTCCCGGCGAACAGCCCAGCACCCTGGCGATCTCCGCCTCCGTCAGGTCCTCGTAGTACCGCAGCACCAACACCGCACGCTGCCCCCGCGACAACGCCCGCAGATGCGGCCACAACACCGAACGCTCCACCGCAGCGGACACGTCCTCCCGCCCGGCAACCTCCGGCATCACCGCCACCGGATGCTCCCGCCCCCGATGCCGACGCCACCACGACGTATAGGTGTTGACCATCGTCCGGCGCACGTACCCCTCAGCGGCCTCCCGCCGCTCGATCCGCCCCCACGCCAGATACGTCTTCGTCAACGCCGTCTGCACCAGGTCCTCGGCCGTCGACCGCGACCCCGTCAACAGGAACGCGGTCCGCAACAGGGCATGGTGACGCGACGCGACGAACGCGCTGAACTCCTCGTCGTCGTCCCGCGCCATCCCGACCTCCTCACACCCCCACGGCACCGGACCCGACCGGCACCCTCACGACCAGCACGACGCCGCGC
>JAAYAH010000123.1 GCA_012719445.1 Actinomycetales bacterium
GCGGGTCGCGCGTCCCTCGTGGGCTTGCGTGTGTCTCGCGCGGCCCGTCGGTCGACCGTCCACTGGTGGCGAATCGGGGTCATTTCCCGGTTTTAGGCCCGCTTTGCCACCAGTGGGCGTGGACGCGTCGACGCGCGGGACGTGCGCGGGACATGGTGTGCGCGGGAGGCACCGGGACGGCGCGAGGCGGTCGGGGCATCGGCGACGGCACCGGCCCCGGGGCGGTCAGGTGGTCCGCTGCCGGGTCCTGCGCCGGGCGGGGCTGCCGGTGCCCCGTCGGTCCGGGTGCCGGCGACGGCTCCTCGCGGGTGCACGGCCGGATCCGGGGTCCGCCAGGTCCCGGCGGACCTCGACGGCCTGCCCCGACGTGGCGACGGTGCGCACGGCCTCGTGTCCCGGGGCGACGGCGACGACCGTCGGCTGGACCCTGGCCGCCTCGTGGAGCCGTTGCACGTCACGGACCTGGCCGGGCTCGACGAGTGCCAGGACCGTTCCCGCGGCCCCGGCTCTCGCGGTCCGGCCGGACCGGTGCACGTAGTCCTTGTGGTCGTTCGGCGGGTCGTAGTGGACGACCAGATCGATCCCGTCCACGTGGATTCCCCTGGCCGCGACGTCGGTGGCCACGAGGACCCGGCTGACCCCCGCGCTGAAGGAGGCCAGCGCGCGCTGTCGCTGCCCCTGGTTGAGATCCCCGTGGATGGCGACCGCCTCCACCCCGGCCCGCTCCAGCTGCCTGCGGAGCCGGTCGGCACCGTGCTTGGTCCGCACGAAGATGAGGGTCCGCCCCGGCCGCCCGGCGATCTCGGTGACGACCGCGGTCTTGTGCTCGTGGGCGAGGGTGAAGACCCGGTGGTCCATGGACGTCACCGGCGAGATGGTCGGGGTGACCGCGTGCACCACGGGATCGGTCAGGAAGCGCTCGACGAGGGAGGCGACCCCGCGGTCGAGGGTCGCCGAGAAGAGCAGCCGTTGCCCCTGGGCCGGTGTCCTCTCCAGGAGCCCGGTGACCACCGGGAGGAACCCCAGGTCGGCCATGTAGTCGGCCTCGTCGAGGACGGTGACCTCGACCAGGTCCAGGCGGCAGGCCCCGCGCTCGATGAGGTCGACGAGCCGGCCGGGGGTGGCGATGACGACGTCGACGCCACGGGCCAGCGCGTCGAGTTGGCGGCCGTACCGTGCCCCGCCGTAGACGGTCGTCACCCGCAGACCGAGGCGGTCCGCGAACGGTGACAGCACCTCGGCGACCTGGAGGGCCAGCTCCCGGGTCGGGACCAGGACCAGCGCCCGCGGTGCCCCCGGCACCCTCAGCGGTGTCCGACCCGCCTCGTTCGGTTCCCGGCGCCCGCGGGGCCCGGACCGGTGCCCGGTGTCGTCGCCGGCCAGCCGGGTGAGCAGGGCCAGCCCGAAGGCGAGGGTCTTCCCGGAACCGGTCTGGGCCCGACCGAGGACGTCCCGCCCGGAGAGGGCGTCGGGCAGGGACCGGGTCTGGATGGCGAACGGGGCGGTGATTCCCCGCCGGGTGAGCGCCTCGACCAACTGTCGGGGGACGCCGAGCTCGGCGAAGTCGTCGACCTCGGGGTACTGCCTGGCCAGCGAGGCGTCCAGGGCACGGTCGAGGGCCTCCTGGGCGGCCCGCCGTCCGTCGGCTGCTCCCCGGCCACCCTCACCGCGGCGGCGACCCGCGGACGCCGCCGGACGGCGTCTCGGGTGGGTGTCCGGGCGTGCCGCGGCCGCGGGGTCGTGGTGGGACCCGGCCTCACGACGGGACCGGCGGGCGGACGCGGACGTTCGCGGAGTGGTGGTGCGAGCCATGCGGAGTGCTCCAGGTGTGCGTCGGGGGCCGCGACATCGTCCTCGCTGGCATTGCGCCGTCGACGACGGGCCCACCGGGCTGGAGTCTCACACTGCGACCGTGCGGGAGGTTTCCCGCCGACAGCCATCGCCCCATCTCGGTCGATGTCGACGCGGTGGCTCTCCCGGCCAGGCTAACAGCCTCCGCCCCGGGCGCTCGTCTGGCGCCGCCCGTCGCCGTCTGCATACGGGCGGGGGTATAGTGGGGACCGCAGTTCCCGACGAGAGGGAGGTTTCGACCATGTGCAGTCCCGCGGTCTGTGGCCGGTGCGGCAAGGTCACCTACACCGGGTGCGGTCAGCACGTCGACGAGGTGCTCGCCGGCGTCTCGTCCGACCGGCGGTGCACCTGCCGCTGATCCCGAAGGATCCGGAGGTCAGGGGTTTTCAGGTCCTTCGGGGTCACCGCCGGGTGGCGCGGGCGAGGCAGGCGGCGGTGCCGAGGATGGCCGCGTAGCCGGTGAGGCGGAGTGCCCCGCCGAGCGCGCCTCCGGTGCCGTCCGGGTCGCCCTGGAGGGACGGCGCCATGGCGGCGACCCCGAAGGCGATCACGCCGACGGTGACGAGCACCGCCGCCACCAGGTAGTACCTCGACCGCGGGGAGCGCCCGGTCTTCTGGTCGTCGTCCGTTCCGGTCACCCGGTCATGGTAGGCCCCCGGTGACCGCCGGCCTCCGCGATTTGTATCAACTGCTTGACATATCCAGGGGGTGGGTGGAACCTACATGTGTCAAAGTATTGGTACAAGCCACGGTGGTGGGACGAGGAGGGCACATGTCCCTGGGGCTGGTCGTGGTCGTCGCAGGCCTGGTCGTGGGCGTGGGGGCGGTCATCGCTCTGGTGCTGGCCCTGGTACCGACGAGGGCGGCGGGGGAGGCCGTTCCGGTCCGGGTCAGACGGCGGCTGGTGGTCTGGCGGTGGGTGGGTGCTGGGCTCGGTGTCGCGGCTGCGGTGACCGCCTCGGCGACCGGTGCCCTCGGGCGCGGGCTGATGCTCGCCGTCCCCCTGTTCGGGCTGTTCCTCGTCCTCGGGGTCCTCGCGGGCGAGCTGAGCGTCAGCGCTCCGTCCGGGCCCACCCGGCGGGCCTCGCTCGATCCCCGGCGGCTGGGTGACTACCTGCCCCGCGCCCTCACCGCGGCCGTGGTGACGGCGACAGCGGCCCTGGCCGGGCTGCTCGTCACCACGACACTCCTGGGGAGCCCGGACGACCTCGGCCGGAACGGGCGCTGGCTGTCCGCCCGGTGCGGCATGGACGGATCCGAGGGACACGGCCCGTGGCCGGGGTCGTACTACGCCGTCCCGCTCGCCGCCGTCGTGATCCTCGGTCTCGTCGCGGTCGCGGTCACCCTGCACCGGGTGGTCCGCAGGCCCCGGCCCGGAGACCCCGTCGCGCTCGCGGCCTCCGACGACCTGCTCCGCCGCCGGGCTGCCCGGGTCGCCGTCGGTGGGTGGGGGGTGCTGGTCACCATCCCGCTCGTCGGGATCTCCGTCGTCGCCGGGGCGGGGCTCCGTGCCGTCTCGTGTGGTCCCGACTGGTGGGACACCCTGGCCGGGGTGACGACGGCTCTCGTCCCGGTGTGGGTGGTGGTGCTGATCTGGAGTGCGTCGACGGTGGTCCTCACGCGTCCCGTCGTCGCGACGGGCGGCGCAGCCGATGGGAGCACTGTCGGGGCAGGTACGTCCGGCGGCGTGATCCCCGGTGCGGGCGGGCCCGGCGGGACCGGGGCCGAGGTGAACACCCCCGGAGCGGGCAGGTGACGGACCGGGGGAGGGGAATGCCGACGCTCGTCGTCGACGCCACCGACCCGGTACCGCCGTACGAGCAGTTGCGCCGGCAACTGGCCGAGCTCGTGGTCTCCGGGGTGCTCGGGCCGGGGGAGCGGCTGCCGCCGCTGCGGCAGCTCGCCTCCGATCTCGGGCTCGCGGTGGGGACGGTCGCCCGCACCTACCGGGAGCTGGAGACCGCCGGGCTGGTCCGGTCCCGTCGCGGCGGGGGGACCCGGGTGGTGGACGAGCCGCCCACGGTCCCCGGTGACCGGTTGGCGGAGCTGCTCCGCGAGCACGCCGCCGGCTACGTGCACCGGGCCCGGCTGCTGGGGGCGCCGGACGACGCCGTTCTCGACGCCGTCCGGCAGGCGCTCACGACGTCCTGGTCCGCACCGGGATCTCGCGGACCAGCCCCCAGGTGATGGCCAGTCCGACGGCGTACCCGGCGAGGCAGGAGAGCATGCCGATCGGCAGTCCGAGACTGGACTCGCCGAGGAGCCGGCTGACGAACGGCAGACCGTTGATCCCCGTGGCGACGCTGGCGAGGATCGCCAGGACAACGGCGGGCAGCAGGGCGATCACCCCCCAGCCCTCGTCCGCGCCGGTGAAGCCGGCCCCGAGGAAGGCTCCGACCGTCGTCCAGAGCAGGAGCAGCACCCAGTAGCACAGGGCGATGAGCCAGAACTGGTCCGGGGCGTCGAACAACCGCTCGTCCGCCAACTGCTGCCGCCAGCCCGCGAGGCCGTAGACCCCCTTCTCCAGCAGGTACCCCAGGGCCAGCAACGCCCCCAGCACGCCGGTCAGCGCGGCGACGAAGCAGGAACTCTGGATCATGAACTCCCGGCGGGTACGTCCGTGCGCGATGCACAGCGGCAGCATCCGGGTGGTCAGGTAGGCGCCGTAGCCGAGGGCGAACCAGCGCAGGATCGGTACGGCGATGTCCCAGACGCTGTGGTTCACCGTGCCGACGACCGCGACGACACCGGCGGCCGCGGTGAGGAGTACCGCGACCGGGACCCACAGCAGGACGAGGAAGGGCAGGTGGGTCGAGAAGAGCAGGCGGGCGACGGCCCAGTGCCGGAAGCGACTCATCGCGGCCCTCCGTCGGGGTCGGTGCGGTGGACGTCGGGGTCGGTGAGATGGATGAAGAGGTCCTGCAGGGCCATCGGGGTGAGGTCGAGTCCCGCCTGCCCGGCCCGGACCCGGTCGGCGTCGTCGAGGTCGCCGAAGACGGTGACCTCGACGGTGCGACCGAGTCGTCTCTCGCCGAGGGTCGTCATGCCCGCCGTGAAGGTCTCGACCGCCGCGGCGTGGCCGGTCACCGTGGTGCCGCGGGCGAGCAGGGTGTCGGTCTCCTCCTGGACGACGAGCCGGCCCCTGTCGAGGATCAGGACCTCCTCGAACAGGGGTGCCTGCTCCTCGATGAGGTGGGTGGAGACGACGACCGTGCGCGGGGAGGCCCCGACCTCGGCGATCAGCTCCTCCTGGAACGCCTCCCGGCTCGGGGCGTCCAGCCCCAGATGAGCCTCGTCGAACATGAGCAGCGGGGTCCGGCTCGCCAGCCCCACCACGATCCCCAGCGCCGACCGCTGACCACGGGAGAGATCCTTCACCTTCCGGTCCAGCGGTACCCCGAACCGGTCGACCAGCCGTCGCGCGTACTCGGCGTCCCAGCTCGGTCGCAGGTGCCTCGCGATGTCGAGGGTCTCCTTGACCCTGTCGTCCCCGTCGCCGACGTCGCCGGACTCCCGGATCAGGCAGACCTGCCGGGTGATCCGGCTGTTCTCGAACACCGGCTCTCCGGAGACGAGGACCTCTCCCGCCGAGGCCCTGCGGAACCCGGCCAGCACGGACAGCAGGCTGGTCTTCCCGGCCCCGTTCCGCCCCAGCAGGCCGTAGACGCGGCCTCCTGGGAGGGAGAGGCTCAGGTCGTCGAGAGCGACGGTCCTGCCGTAGCTCAGCCGGAGCTGTCGCACCTCGACATCGACGGTCACCGGGGGCACCGTCCCCTCGGCGTCGACCCGTGCGCGGGTCATCGGACGTCCTCGTTCATCGACTGCTCGATTCTCTTGACGATCTCGCCGAGCGGGATCCCGATCGCCCTGGCCTCGGCCACCATCGGATCCACCACGTCACCGAAGAAGCTCTCCCGGCGGCGGGCCCTGAGCGCCGCAGGGGCGTCCGGGCTGACGAACATGCCCACCCCGCGCCTCTTGTAGAGCACTCCCTCGTCGACGAGCTGCTGGAAGGCCTTGGCTGCGGTCGCCGGGTTGATCCGGTAGTACGTCGCGTACTGCGTCGTCGACATGACCTGCTCGTCGGCGAGCAGGACCCCGTTGAGCACGTCAGCCGTGATCCGCTCGGCGATCTGGCGGTAGATCGGGCTGCGGTCGTCGAACATCGGGGCTCCGGCTCTGTGGTTCATTACTGATGTAAAGAACCGTAGAAGTGTGCCGGCGTTCCGTCAACCCGTCCGAGCGGTGGCGCCGGGGGAGGTCCGGTCGGGCCCAGGGCCCGGGCGGCGGGAACACCGGGGACCGGGCCGGGGAGTACGGGCCGGGGAGTACGGGCCGGGGAATACCGAGGGCGGTCGTCGGCGTTGCCCGCGCGGCGCGATCGAAGGAGGGGCATGAACCGGGACGCCGAGACCGAGTTCGACCGACAGGTGGGGGTGCTGCTCGACCGGGGGTACCCGGCGCTCGCGGGGATCACGGAGCCGGAGTTCGCCGCCGTGGTCGAGCCGCTGCGGGACCTCGTCCGCACCGAGGTGCCGGTGCTCGACGGCAGGGGGACGACGTCCCGGGTGCCGTTCGTCGTGGTCACCCCGCCCGCGGCGATCAGGGCGGAGGACCTCGTCCCCACGCTCTCGCTGGTGGACGGCGGGCAGGCGGGGATCCTCGACCGCAACCACGGCGAGGCCGGACTCGCCCCCTACCGGCCGTTGCCCTGGCTCGGGGTCCCGGACTCGGGGGCCTACCTGCTGCTCGACGTCGAGCGGGGCGAGGAGTTCTGCGGTGTCCGGCCGGAGGACGCCCTCCCGGTGGTGCGCGGCCGCGGCCGCAGCCCGCTGACCGTTCACGAGGGCATCGCCCTGGTCACCGCGTTCCCCGCGGTGCTGGAACGGAACCGGTGCTTCATGCTCGCCGGGTCACGGCGTGGCGACCGGAGGGTTCCCGCGCTCTGGATCTCCGGGCGGGCGCCGAAGCTCGGTTGGTGCTGGGACGGGAACCCGCACAGCTGGCTCGGGACGGCATCGACCGCCCGCCGGGTGTCGGCGCAGCCGGGCGGGCACGGGGACGGCGGGGCGGAGGGCGTCGGCTCCGGGGCTGCGGGACCGGTCCCGGTCGGCGCGGAGTGGTCGCCGGGACGGCGAGGGCCGGGGGACACCGTCTCCCCCGGCCCTCGCCGTCACCCGGGCGGGCTCAGACCAGGGTCGGCCTGACCGCGTTGGAGCGTCGTGACGCGGGCCCGGTGCCGACGGCGTTGACCGCCCGGACGGTGAACGAGTACCTCAGACCGGGCAGCAGGCCGGTCACCCGGAGGCTGGTCGCCGTCGCCGAGGCGCTCACGGTCTTCAGCAGCAGCGAACTCGTCCCCGAGTACACCAGGACCCGGTAGCCGGTGATCGCCGATCCGCCGTTGCTGGTCGGGGCCGTCCAGCGGACGGTCGCGGATCGCGCACCGGGGGCCGCGGTCCCGATGGTGGGGGCCGACGGCACGGTGCGCGGGGTCACCGCGGCCGAGCGGGCGGACTCCGCCCCGGTGCCCGCCGCGTTGGTCGCGGCGACGGTGAAGGTGTACGCCGTCCCGTTGACCAGACCGGTCACGGACACCCAGGTCGCCGTCGCGGCGGCGGTCACGGTCCGCTCCGGGGTCGTCCCGGTTCCCGCGTAGGCCCTGACCTGGTAGCCGGTGATCGCCGACCCGCCGTTGCCGGTCGGGGCCGTCCAGCGGACGGTGGCCGCGGCGTTGCCTGCGGTCGCGGTCCCGATGGTGGGGGCCGACGGCACGGTGCGCGGGGTCACCGCGGCCGAGCGGGCGGACTCCGCCCCGGTGCCCACTGTGTTGGTCGCGGCGACGGTGAAGGTGTACGCCGTCCCGTTGACCAGCTCGGTGATCGCGGTGTCGGTGGCCGGAGCCGTGACGGTCACGGTCCGCTCCGGGGTCGTCGCGGTCCCCCGGAACACCTGGACCCGGTACTCGGTGACCGGTGACCCGCCGTCGTCCGTCGGGGCCGTCCAGCGGACGGTCGCCGAGGTGTCGCCGGGGGCAGCGGTCCCGATCGTCGGTGCGCCGGGCGCCACGACGGGGGGAGTGAGCGGGGTGATCAGCGCTGTCCGCGCCGAGGGCTCGCCGGCACCCACGCCGTTGACGCCGGTCACCGAGAACGTGTAGCCGGTGCCGTTGACCAGGTCGGTCACCCTGAGCTCGGTGGCGTCGGCCGGGGCGTCGAGGGTGCGGACCGGGGTGTCTCCGTCGCCCTCGAACACCTGGACGGTCCACCCGGTGACGGGTGTGCCGCCGTCGCCGGTCGACGTCCAGGTCACCACGGCCGAGGCGTCACCGGCGGTCGCGGAGGCGGTCGGCGCCGGGGGCGTCGTGACGCCGACGTAGCCGCCCATCGGGGTGGGCGGCACCGCGACCACGGTGTCCGTCGCCCCGCCGGGGAGCCATCCGGAGAGCTCGCCGTCGTAGGGCTCCAGGGTCACGCCGCCGGTGTCCGTCCCGGTGGGGACGGTGAGCGGGACCTCGACCCCTGCGGCCCCGGAGACGTGCACCCCGGTCGTGTCGACGTAGGCGGAGACGGTGTCGCGGGCCGTCGTCCAGGCCGTCGCCCGGGTGAGCGCCCTGGCCTGTCCCGTCAGGCCGGTGTGGACCAGCGGGGACATCGTCGTGTCGACGGAGGAGTCGTAGGCGTCGAGGATCCCCTGGACGATCGGGTAGAGGATGCCGTCCTCGGCGAGGTTGGACTGGTGGGCGAAGAACGGCCGCGGGTCGCCGGAGAGGATGTACCGGAGGGCGATGCTCACCTCCAGCGGCTTGATGTAGCCGTGGAAGCTGTTCTCCGCCTGCGCCGGGGTCGCCGCGGGCAGCGGGGTGATGCAGGTGCTCGTCATCGGGTTGGCCGAGCAGATGCCGCTGCCGCCGTCGGCGGCACTGGTGTAGATCCAGTTGTACTCGTCGACCTCCTCGGTGAAGGTGGCCGCGTTGTAGTACACGTTCAGGGGGTGGCGCGGCGCGGTCGTGGCCGGCCCGACCACCCGCTCGGTGCTCTCCCGTGAGGCGTCGGAGGCGAGCGTCGACACCCCGGCGCCGGCGAGCGCGGGGGCGAGGAACGGGTTGTCGGCCACCTGCTGCGGCAGCGTCGCCAGGCCGGAGTGCTCGCCGGTCACCAGCTCCTCCGGGTCGAACCGGGTGAGCGAGGCGCCGGTCGCCCAGGCGGTGTTGTCCTGGATCTCCTTCCGGATCGCCGCCTCGGACAGCCACCTGGTGTCCCCGGACACCGCGGTGTCGGTGAGGGCGAGGTCCTCGTTGAGGAACGACGACTGCGGGTCGCCCGGACCGGCGCACCGCCACTGCCCGCCGGGCTGGGCCGGTGCGAGCTGGACACAGCCGAGGAACGTGTGGGTGTAGGTGTGGTTGATCCAGTGGAACCGGTTCTCCACCGTCGAGGCGGTCAGCGCCGCGGTCAGCGGGTCGGTCCCGTTGTTCGCCAGGGCGGCCGTGACGCTGCCGGCCGCGTTGAAGACCAGGTCCGGGGCGAACCCGGTCGCGTCGACGAAGTCGACGAGCCGGGTGACGTCCGCCGGGGTCATCCGGATGTCCGTGGTCTGCAGGGCCGGGTTGGTGCAGGTGTCACCGGGGGTGCAGTCGCCGGCGACGCTCCACCGGCTGTCCGGCAGCAGCACGTCGTCGACCTGCACCGCGAGGTGGTTGCGGTGGTGGCCGAGGTGCAGGCCCCTGGTCATCCAGGTGACGATCCCGTGGCCCAGCTGGGAGAACCAGCGCTGGTTCTCCGAATAGGCGACGGTGATGACCAGCTCCTCGCGGAAGTCATGCGCGAACACGCCGATGACGGAACCCGTCACGGTGCTGCCGTTCTCACCGACGGCGGAGGCGGTGACCAGCGGGGTGAAGGACTGCCCCGCCGGTGGGTCGGGCAGGCCGTTCACGAGGTAGCCGTACGTCTCGCCCATCGACGCCGAGTCGTCGTCGAACGTCACCGGGCCGTCGATCGCCGGGAAGGCCGCGGAGCGACCGGCCGTCGTCACCGTCGCCTGGCGGCCGTCGAGCGTTCCCGAGTAGTCGGCGTAGTTGACCCCGAACGAGGGGTTCGGCCAGACGTAGCTGTTCACGTGGCGGACGCCGTACTCCCGCTCGTAGGACGCGACGGCCGCCTGCTCCGCGGCACTCAGCAACCCGGAGCCGGTCGGGCCGGAGGTCACGATCGCCTGGTACCGGCCGGTGCCCGTGCCGGCGTCGGCGAGGAAGTCGGGGGTGATCTGGTCGGAGCCGTCGAGGTTGACGGCGGTGTAGGGAACGCCCTCGCGGTCCATCAGGGCGACCAGCGCACCCGTCGTCGCGGAGCCGTCGAGGAGGACGAGGACCCGCAGGTCCACCCGCTTCCCGGTGGCGGACCCGGTGGCGGCGTCAGCCGGGGGCGGGGGTGCCGCCGTCACCGCCGCGAGGGCGGCGAGGACGGTCAGGGCAGAGGTCAGCAGGGCGAGGGCTCTCCGTCGCCGGGGCGGCGGGGCCGGGTCGGCGCAGCGTCGAGGTGCGCGGTGGCCGGCTGCTCGCCGGGATCGATCGCTGGTGGGCTGGTGATGCTCTGGATGCATGGCTGGGATCCCCTCCACGGAGTCGTCGCGGGCGCCGGGGCCGGGCGGGGCGTCGGGACGTCCACGACCGGAGCGGCGGGGCTCTCGGTGGGGCGGGTGTCGTCCCGGATGGCGGGTTCCGCCCCGGAGCGACGACTCCGCCCCACGGCTCCGCGAGGAGCGAACCCCACGCCGAGCCCCGCCGGTCGTGGGCCTGATGGCTCACTGCGGGACCGTCGGATGCCGCGATCGTTACCCGAAACATCCTTTCGGGGTTTAGTGATCTTTACGACACTTCCGGCGACAATCATCCGAACGGTCCATGTGAGTGATCTGTTCGGAGTAATGACCGGCATGTGCGCCGACTCCCGGTCTCGGATGTGGTGCTCTGTAATGGAACGCGATCGGCAGGTGGGGGAGGGTCCGAGCGATGAAGGTCTCGCTGATCGTCGAGGGGTGTTATCCCTTCGTGACCGGCGGAGTCAGTACCTGGTGCGATCAGCTCATCCGTGGGCTCCGGCAGCATTCCTTCGAGGTTGTCGCCATCACCGGGTCCAGCGGGCAGCGTCCGCTCCTCGACCTGCCGGAGAACGTCCTCTCCCTGCGCACCGTCGCGCTGTGGGACTGGGTTCCCCCGCGCTGGCGGTCTCCGCGGTCGATCCGCAGGGCGTTCCTCGACGCCTACCGACCCTTCCTCCTGGCCGTGCTCGACCCGGCCGTACCCCAGCAGGCGTTCACTGACGGCCTCCGCGAGTTGTTCGTCCTCGCCCAGGCCACCGACCTCGCCCTCGCCCAGCGCTCCGAGGAGGCGGTGAGCCTGCTCGCCGAGACCTGGCACGAGGTGTTCCCGGACCGGCGGATGAGCCTGCGGGACGCCGTCGAGGCCACGGAGGTCGTCGAGCACCTGCTGCTGCCCCTCTCCGAACGCGTCATCGAGGCGGACGTCAGCCACGCGGCGTCCAACGGGCTGCCGGCGCTGATGGGACTCGCGGCCAAGTGGCGGTACGGCACCCCCCTGGTGATGTCCGAGCACGGTGTCTACCTGCGGGAGAGGTACCTGTCCTGCAGGGGGGCCGGCTACCGGTGGCCGGTGAAGACCATGCTGCTCTCCCTCATCCGCCGCATCTGCGTCTCGGCCTACGCGGCCTGCGACACGATCGTCCCGGTGAACGTGTACAACCAGCGCTGGGAGGTCAGGAACGGGGCGGACCCCGACGCGATCTCCACCTCCTACAACGGGGTCGACGCCGCGTCCTTCGCCCCGGCGAGCGGTGAGCCGGAGACGCCGACGATCGGCTGGGTGGGCAGGATCGACCCGCTCAAGGACCTCGAGACGCTGGTCAGGGCGTTCGCCCTGGTCCGAGAGACGATCCCGGAGGCCGTCCTGCGGCTGTTCGGCCCGGTGCCGGAGGGCGGGGAGTGGTACGAGCGCCGGATCCGGGCGCTGGTGGACGAGCTGGGTCTCACCGCGTCGGTGACCTTCGAGGGGCCGGTACGGCCGGTCGCCAGGGCCTACCACGCGTCGACCGTCGTGGCCCTGTCGAGCATCTCCGAGGGCCTGCCCTACACGGTGATGGAGGCCATGATGTGCGGTCGTACCACCGTGTCCACCGCCGTCGGCGGGGTGCCGGAGATCGTGGGCGACACCGGCGTCGTCGTCCCCCCGCGGGACCCGGGCGCGCTCGCCAAGGGGTGCATCGGGCTGCTGGACGACCCGGAGCGGCGCGCCTGCCTCGCCGAGAGCGCGAGGGCGCGGGCGATCGAGAGGTTCTGCCTCGAACGCATGCTCGAGGCCTTCGACGGGGTGTACGAGGAGGTCACCCGCAGGCACCGGAACCTGCTGGCCTCCCGGTTCCAGGCCGCCGGACCGGTGCCGGCGGCGGTGGGGAGGTGACCGTGCGCGGCACGACGTCCCTCGGACGACAGCCTGTCGACGACGAGATCGCCGGTGCGGATCCGGTCGCCCTCCTGGCCAGGCAGTACGACGAGCTGTGCTCCCTCGCGGCCGACCGGTTCGAGATCGCGGCCGGGCTCGAGGCCGAGGGGGTGAACGACCAGCAGGCCCGCAGGACCTTCGGGTTCGCCAGCGTCTTCGAGCTCGCCGAGCACCTCTTCGAGACCGTCCCGCGGCGGCCGTCGGAGCCGGAGGCCCCGGAGAACCCCTGGCACCGGCCGGTCGGTCGGCACCTGGCCCGTGGGCTGCTCTACGTGCTGCCGGGACTGGTCTACGTGGTGGCCGTGCTCGGCCTCGGCACCCGGGCCGACGCCCGGGTGCTGCTCGGCGCGACGGCGGTCTCGGTGGCCCTGTCCCAGGCGCTCTCGGTGCTCGGACACGCCCTGCACGGCCGGGGGGAGCACCTGGCGGCCCGGCGGCTGTTGCGCGGGGCCGTGCTCGCGGGGGTCGGCGGCGGGGGAGCCCTGCTGCTGGCCGCCCGGCCGGGCGCGGTGACGGCACCCGGAACCGCCGTCCTCGCCTGGCTCCAGCTGGTCTACCTCCTCGCGGCCACCGTGCTCCTCGTCCTCGACGACGAGCACGTCCTGCTCGCCGTCCTCGCGCCCGGGGTGCTGGTGGCGCTCGGGGCGCTGACCGGCGCCCTGGACGACGTGCCGTCCCGGCTGGTCCGGGCGGCCCTCGGCGGGTGCGTCCTCGCCACGGTGGTCGTCGCCCTCGTCCGGGCCGGTCGTCCGGCCCGGGGCGGCGCCGGACGGTCGGGGCAGCGCCTCGGCACCGCGCTGGGCGGCGGCGAACTCCGGCTGGCCTGCGGCCACCTCCTGGCCGGGCTCACCACGGTGGGGCTCGCGTCCTTCGCCGTCGTCGACGCCGTGACCGGCCCGGGGCGGGCACAGGGGGTCTCCGTCTGGCCGGCCATGCTGCCCCTCCTCGCCGGGCTGGGCCCCGCGGACTGGCTGCTGCACCGGTTGCGCGGGTTCGGCGTCCTGCTCCAGCACCAGGTGACCTCGGCCGAGACCTTTCGGACCAGGACCAGATCCCGGCTCACGGCGGTCGTGGCGGCCTTCGCCGCCGCCGAGACGGCCGTCGCGGGCGTCGTCGTGGTCGTGTCCGCCGCCGCCGGTGGTCGTCCCGGTCCGGCGGAGGTCCTCGACACCTACGCCTACGCCCTGCTCGGGGTCTGCTTCCTGCTGGTCACCGTCCTGCTGTCGCTCGGGCTGCACCAGGTGGTCCTGGTCTGCACCGGTACGGCCCTGGTCGTGGACGCCGTCCTGCGCTGGACGGTCGGGACGACCGGCGGACCGGGGACGCTGCTGCTGGCCTCCGCCCACCTGGCGGTGATCGTGGGGTTGCTGATGGCGCTGCTCCTGGTCTCCCTCACCGAGTACTCGAGCGTGGCGAGGCACCGGTGAGCCGGGGGAACGCCGTGCCGGTGAGCCCGGGGAACGCCGTGCCGGACGGCCTGCTGGACCTCGTGGTCCCGGTGTACGTCCACCCGGACGAGGCCCCGCACCGGTGGCAGCGCCTGGCGTCGATGGCGGACCGGGTGCGGATCGCCGTGGTCAACGTGCACGACGGGCCCGGCTCGGGCAGGGACCCCGCGTACCTGTGCGCCGTGCACGCCCTCCGGCTGTCCGGGATCCGGGTCGCCGGGTACGTGGACACCGGCTACGGGCGGCGGACCGTCACCGAGGTGGCGTCGGACGTCGCCGCCTACCGGCGCTGGTACGACCTGGACGCGGTGTTCCTCGACCAGGTGTCCTCGGGACTCGCCGAACTGGACCACTACGCGGACTGCGTCCTCGGGGCCAGGTCGGAGGGGGCGCGGTTCGTCACCCTCAACCCCGGGACCCATCCCCACCCCGGGTACGTCGACCTCGCCAACCTCACGGTCACCTTCGAGGGCACCTGGGTGGACTACCGGAGGCTCGACGTGCCGTCCTGGGTCGCCGCCCGCCCGGCGAGCCGTTTCTGCCACCTCGTGTACGACGTCCCGCCGTGGGCGTTCGCCGAGGGCGTGCGGCTGGCCGGTCGGCGCAACGTCCGCAGCGTCTTCCTCAGCGACGGGCACGGGGCCAACCCCTGGGACCGGTGCCCGACCAGTCTCGCGGAGGTCATGACCCGCGCGGGGGAGCAGAGCTGGCCGGACACCGGGTGAGCACCCGGAGCGGGGCCGGGGCAGGCGCCCACCCGGACCCGGGGGCGACGATTCGCCACCTGGCCCGTCGGACGATCAGCCACCCGGCCCGTCGGACGGCCCGTCACCCGGCCCGTCGGACGGTTCGCCGCGCTCCGGTCACCCCTTGACGCACATCACCTGCCGCAGCCTGGTGACGATCTCGACGAGGTCGGCCTGGTTGGTCATCACCTCGTCGATGTCCTTGTACGCGGCCGGGATCTCGTCGACGACCCCGGAGTCCTTGCGGCACTCGATCCCGGCGGTCTGTGCGACCAGGTCCGCGGTGTCGAAGCGGCGCCTGGCCTCGGCCCTGCTCATCCTGCGCCCGGCGCCGTGTGACGCCGAGCAGAAGGACTCCGGGTTGCCGAGACCGCGGACGATGTAGCTCGCCGTCCCCATCGAGCCGGGGATGATCCCCAACCGTCCGGCCTCGGCGCTGATCGCCCCCTTGCGGGTGACCAGGACGTCGAGGTCGTCGTGCCGTTCCTCGGCGACGTAGTTGTGGTGGCAGGAGATCGGCGTCCCGAACCCGACCTGCGGGAGGAGCCTCCGCAGCACGCCGGTGTACAGGTCGAGCATCGCCTCGCGGTTGCACCGCGCGTACTCCTGGGCCCAGAACAGGTCGTGCCGGTACGACCGCATCTCCTCGCTGCCGTCGAGGAGGACGGCGAGGTCGCGGTCGGGCAGGTCCGTGTTGTGCGGCAGGGACTTGGCGACCCCGATGTGGTGCTCCGCGAGTTCCTTGCCGATGTTGCGGGACCCGGAGTGCAGCATCAGCCACACCCGGGGGTCACCCTCCGCCGGGCTGGGACCGTCCCCGGCGTCCTCGAGGCAGAGCTCGATGAAGTGGTTCCCGCCGCCGAGGGTGCCGAGCTGCCGCTGGGCCCGGGACAGCCGGGCGTGCACCGCGGGCGCCAGGTGCTCGAAGGACGCCCACAGCGGCAACCGCTCGACCGTGCGCGAGGCCTCCTCGTGGCCGCGGTGGCCGACCGGGATCGCCGCCTCGACGGCGGAGCGCAGCGCGCCTAGGTCGTCGGGCAGTTCCGCGGCGGTGAGGGTGGTCCGGACCGCCGTCATCCCGCAGCCGATGTCGACCCCGACGGCGGCGGGGCTCACCGCGCCCCGCATGGCGATCACCGAGCCGACGGTCGCCCCCTTGCCCAGGTGGACGTCGGGCATCGCGGCGACGTGGGAGTGCACCCAGGGCAGTGACGCGATCCGGCGCAACTGGTCGAGGGCCGCCGACCCGACTTCCTCCGGCCGGGCCCACATCCGCACGGGCACCGTGCCTCCGCGCAGCGTCGCCAGTGCCATCTCGTCCCCCTTCTCGGTGCCGGCCGTCCCGGCAACCCCTCCGCCCCACCGGCGCGGTGCCGTCCCGGGGTCCCCGGGTCCCGCCCACGCGGTGCCGGACAACGCGGTCGATCATGACAGCAGGGGTCGGCCGATGCCACGGGATTCCCCGCCGGGTCCTCAGGGACCGCGACGGGGAAGGTGTCGATCGCGCGGCTGGGGGTAGGAACCGAGCATGCCCGATCGCGACCTGATCACCTCCGACGCCGCGCCCGACGCCCTTCCGGCGTACTCGCGCGGTCATGAGACCGCCGCCGAACGACTCGACCGGAACTGGAACGACCTGCTGCAGGAGCTGCGGGTGGTCCAGACCGGCGTCCAGATCCTCACCGGTTTCCTGCTGACCGTCCCGTTCCAGCAGCGGTTCTCGGAGCTCACCGAGGCCCAGCACCGGCTCTATCTCGGCCTGGTCGTCGCCGCAGTGACGACGATCGGGTTGCTGATCGCCCCGGTCGGCATGCACCGGGTGCTGTTCCGGCGGCGGCAGAAGGACACCCTGATCGAGCTCGCCGACCGGTTGGCGCGGGCCGGCCTGTTCTGCCTCTGTGTCGTGGTGTCCGGGGTGCTGCTCCTGGTCTTCGACATCGTCGTCGGCCTGGGGGCCGCCCTCGCCGTTTCGCTGACCATGCTCTCCCTGCTGCTCCTCGGCTGGTTCGTCGTGCCGTTCGTGATCAGGGCACGGGGGCACCGCAGGGCGGGCGGCTGATCCGCGTCAGCGGCAGCCGGACCGGCGCACGTCAGCAGGACCCGGGCCCGCTCGTCGGCCGGACGCAGTACACCGCGTACGGCGTCCGGATCACCGGCATCGCCACGTTGCGGACCGGCACCCCGCCCGGGGTGAGCCCTCGCTCGGAGCCGGCGTGGGCGTGCCCGTGCACGGCGAGGTGCGCCCCGGCCTCGTCGACGGCCTCGGCGAGGAGATGGCTGCCGAGGAAGGGCCAGATCTCCCGCGGCTCTCCCTCGAGGGTGTCCTCGACCGGGGCATAGTGGGTGAGCGCGACCCGGACGTCGGCGTCCCCGATCGTGCGCAGGGCCGCAAGGAGACTGCTCGCCGACCGCCTGCCGTGCCGGACGAACGCCTTCATCTCCGGCTCGCCGAAGTCGCTCCCGCACCGGCCGGCGAACCCGAGCCCGAACCCCTTCACCCCGGCAACGCCGAGGACGGCGCCGGCGATCGGGATCCGGACCGCCTCTCCCTCGAGGACGTGGATGCCCGCCGACGCGAGCAGGCGGTGTATCCCGTCCTGCACGTCGGAGTGGTAGTCGTGGTTGCCGAGCACGGCGACGACCGGCACGGGCAGGTCGCGGAACTCGTCCACCACGACGGCGGCCTCGCGGAGGGTCCCGTGCCGGGTGAGATCCCCCGCCAGCAGGAGCACGTCCGCCTCCTCGCCGAGCCGCGTCAGCCCGGCGCGCACCCGGCCGCGCAGGTCCTCGTCCAGGTGCACGTCGCCGACGGCCGCGATCCGGATCACGGCAGCAGCTCCGGGCCCGGCTCGGCGGTCGCGGCCGTGATCGACACCTCGTTGCGTACCTCGACCCCCGGCTCGGCCCGGCGCACCACCTCGGTCAGCCGGTCCCGCCGCTCCTCGGAGTGGACCTCGCCGCCCAGGTGCAGCACGCCGTCGATGATCCTCACGCGGATGCCGAGCTCGGCGGTGTCGGCGTCCTCCGCGAGGAGCCGTTCGAGTCGGGCAGCGCGGTGAACATCGGGGTACGGCATGTCGTGGTCTCCTCGGGTCCGGGGTCCGTGGTGATGCCGAGCAGCGAGCAGAGCACGAGGAAGGCGACGGCGTAGGGCGAGTCCTCGGTCTCTGCCCGAACCGCTGCCCAGTCGATCTGCTCCCGCAGCGCTCGCACCAGCAGCAGGGCGGGGGAGAAGTCGACGTTGTGGGCGGAGAACGCCCTGAGCTTGCCCACGGTGAGGTCCGTCGCGTCGAGCACCGGCATCCGCACCGAGCCGACCTCCAGGTCGTCCGCCCGGCCGAGGACGGCGTCGTCGACGGGCCTCCCGCCGATCCGGAAGATCAGGTCGACGAGGACGTCGCCGTCGTACACCTTGACCAGCCAGTCCTCGGGGCACGTCTCCGCGTGCATGCCCGCAGCGGTGAGCACGGACCTGGCCCGTTCCGCGTCGACCTCGCGGACGGCGAAGTCGACGTCGTGGGTGCTCGGCGGCCCGCCACGGGCGAACACGGCGAACCCTCCGCTGAGGGCGAAGGGGACGCCGTCCCGTTTGAGCAGGACGGCGACCTGCTTGAGCGACTCGATCAGTGGTGCCGACGGCGACAGCGGGCTGGTCATCCGCCTCGCATACCCCCGATCCGGGAGACCATTCCCGCCCCACACCCGGTCGACGAGGGACGCCACGGACACCACCCGCCCCGCGTCGACGAGCAGCGCGGCGAAGGCGACCTGCTGCCGGGGCGATCCCGCGGACTTCCACCGGCCGGTGACCTGGAGCTGCCGACCATGCTGCCCCGGCGCGACGCGGAGTGCTTCGACGTCGTCGAGGTGTGAGCGGGTTTGGCCCGATGGGCCCGGGGTATCGCGGGGGCTCAGCCGTGAGTCCGCGGATCGATGCGGATATCGACGCGGATCAGGACCGACGGAGGGAGCGCTGCGATGGCAGACGGCTACCACGAGGACAGGGAACGGAGCGCCGGCATCGACGTCGCCGACTGGGTCGACGAACACGGGCCGGAGGCCCTGGTGGAGGAGACCCGCGACTACGCCCGCAGGCACCCGGGGATGTTCCTCGGCATGGCTACCCTCACCGGGCTGGTCGTCGGCCGGCTCACCAGGGGAACCATCGCCAACCAGAGGTCGGCCGACGGGCACGGCTCGGCCAACGGTCACGGGTCGGCCGACGGGCATCGGCAGGACCGGCCGGCGGACCCGATGACGTCGCCGTACCCGACGAGCCCGGCCCCGCAGGGCCCGTCGTCCACCTACCCGCCGCGCGTCCCGCTAGAGGAGCCGCTGCGATGACGACGAGGAAACCCGAGGAGATCCGCGAGGACATCGAGGTCACCAGGAGCCGGCTCAGCGACGACGTCGACGAACTGGCCGACAACGTCCGCCCGTCCACCATGGTCCGCATCACGGTGAACCGGGTGCGGGACCGGCTCAGTGGCATGGGTCCGAGGGTGACCGACATCAGGGAGCGCACGATGGGCACGGTTCAGGGCACGGTCCACGGGGTGCGGGAGACCGGCGGTTCGGTCGCGGGGACGGTCGGCGACGCCGCCACCGCGGTCCCCGACCGGGTCCGCGAGGTCCCGGGCAGGGTACGGGACGAGACCAGGGGCAACCCCCTGGCCGCGGGGCTCGTCGACTTCGGCGTCGGCTGGCTCGCCGGATCCCTCATCCGGGCCGGCGAGGCCGAGAGACAGGCGTCGGAGTGGGTGAAGGAGCAGGCCGCTCCGGTCGCGCACCAGACGACCGACATCGCCAAGGACACGGCGGCCCATCTCAGGGAGCCGGCCCAGCAGGCGGTGCAGTCGGTCAGGGAGACCGCCTCGGAGGCGACGGGCACCGTGCGGTCCGAGGCACGGTCCGAGGCCGGGAGCACGATGGACGAGACACGCAGGGTCGCCGCCAGGTGACCGGGAGCCGGCAGCGTGACGGCAGGCCCGTCGGCTCCGTGGACCCGGGGGACCACCCGGGCTCCCCGGGGCCGACGGGCCTGCCGAGACGGTCCTGGTTCGGCGTGGCGAGGGCGTCGGTGCGCGAGGTCGTCGACGACCAGCTCACCGACGCCGCCGCCGCGCTGACGTACTACTCGGCGCTGTCGGTCTTCCCCGGCCTGCTGGTGCTGGTGTCCCTGGTCGGGTTCGTCGGCGAGGACGTGACGGCCCGGCTGGTGCAGGACCTCGGCGCGGCCGTGCCCGGTGCGGCGAGGGACATCCTCGTCGGGGCCGTGGAGAGCCTCCAGGCGAACCGTCGGACGGCGGGCACCGCGGCGGTCCTCGGCCTGCTCGGCGGGATCTGGTCAGCCTCCGGCTACGTGGGGGCCTACATGCGGGCGAGCAACACCGTGTACGACGTCCCGGAGGGACGGCCGGTGTGGAAGACGCTGCCGATCCGGCTCGCGGTCACCGTCGTGCTGCTCGTGCTGCTGGCGGCCAGCGTGGTGATCATCGTCTTCACGGGCGGGGCGGCGGACTGGGTCGGGGACGTCCTCGGTCTCGGGACGACGGTCGTCACGGCCTGGGGCATCCTCAAGTGGCCGGTGCTGCTGGCCCTGCTCATGCTCGTGATCGCCATCCTCAACTGGGCCTCGCCCAACGCCCGGCACCCCGGTTTCCGCTGGGTGACGCCCGGCAGCATCCTCAGCATCCTGCTGTGGGGACTCGCCTCGGTCGGGTTGGCCTTCTACGTGGCCAACTTCGCCGACTACAACAAGGTCTACGGCACTCTTGCCGGGGTCGTCGTGTTCCTTGTCTGGCTCTGGGTCTCCAACCTGGCGCTGCTCGTCGGCGCCGAGTTCGACGCCGAACTGGAGCGGGCCAGGGCCGAGGCCACGGGGCACCCGCCCGGTGAGGAGCCCTACCTCGAACTGCGTGACACCCGTACCCTCGGCTGATCGTCCACAGGCACGTGCAACCTCCGGCGGTGTCGGCTCCGTGTTGGGGAGGGACGGCGGGACAGCCGTCCGGATCCGGGAGGCGCTGTGGACATCGTGCTGGACGGGAGTGGGATCATCGCGGGACGAGGCTCGCCGCCGGGCGACCGCGGCGCCGGGTACCGGTGGAGCCGGGCCGGGCACCGGACGGCCGACGGTGCCCGAACCCTCTCCGGTGACGCCGTCGCGAGCGTGACGGAACGGACAGGGCCGACGGCCGACGAGGCGGGGTTCCGTTCCTGGGCCGAGCACCGGAGGGCCTCCCTCCGGCGGACCGCCTACCTCATCTGCGGCGACTGGCACCTGGCTGACGACGCGGTACAGGACACTCTCACCTCCATCTACACCCGGTGGCGGCGCATCGCCTCAGGGGGGAGGGTCGAGGCCTATGCCCGTCGGGTGCTGGTGAACGCGCTCGTCGACGTGCGCCGCCGACCGTGGCGTCGGGAGCGGGTGACCGAGACCCTCCCCGAGCGTGAGGACCTCGGCCAGCGGTGCGACCTGGACCGCCCCCTCGACCGGCAGGTCCTCGTCGAGGCGCTGGGCATGCTCGCTGCGGGCCAGCGGGCCGTCCTCGTGCTGCGCTTCTGGGAGGACCTGCCCGTCGACCAGGTCGCCGATCTGCTCGGCGTGTCACCCGGCACGGTGAAGAGCCAGACCTCACGGGCACTGGACCGGATGCGGACGGTCCTCGGAGCAGAGGATCAACCCGCGCACACCCGCATTCCGACGACGGTGGGGAAGGACGCACGATGAGCACCCGGTCGACCGAACGGATCAACGAGCTGTTCATGCTGGCCGTCGCCGAGGAGCCCTCCTCGAGGGTCAGCGTCGACCAGGCCGTCCGGCGGGGGCTGCGGGCCCGCCGCCGGCGCCGGGCCACCGGCTCCCTCGCCGTCCTGGCGGCCGTGGCCTCGGCCTCGGCCGTGCTGCCCACCGTGCTGGCCCTCCCGGCCGGCACGGCCTTCGACGGCGGCCGGCACGGGGCGGGAGTCGTGGCCGCGGAGGGCGGACCGTCCCACGACGGCCGGTCGACAGACGGCGGAACACCGCTGAAGGGGACGACGGTCGCGCTGTCGGTCCGCTCCGGCGAGGGCGTCGACGTGGGGACGGCGCTGCCGCTGCCGGACGACGCCGCTGCCGCGGTGGTGGACGCGGTCACGGAGCGGTGGACCGAGTGGGGCCTCGACAGGACGCCCCGGTCCTCGGTGACGGGGAGGTTGTTCGCCTCCGGCGCTCGCGACGTGAAGCCCTCGCCGGAGGCGTGGCTGGAGCTGCCCCTCGCCGAGGGCGGGATCCTGCACACCCAGGTCGTCGAGGTGGAGGGGTGCACGGTCCCGGTCGGAGGGCAGGATCTGTGCGACGTCGTGACGACGGTGCCCGCCGACGGCGACGAGGAGTCGACGGACGTCGGTGCGTACCGTCACCTGCTCCCCGACGGCCGGACCGCGATCCTGGTGATCGCGACCTACGGGCCGGCGACCGACGTCCTCGGGAGGGCTGACGCGCTGGAGAACTACAACGTCCCGATCTGGACAGCCCTGCGGAAGGCCGGGATGGGCGTGGTGAGGGCAGGGTCGTGACGTCGGTTCGGTCGTGATGTCCGGGTCGAGGACGTGGGAGCCAAGCCTGCGGTCGGCTCCCACGTCCGGACAGCGCCGGGCGGGTACTCACCGGTGGTGGGACCGCCGGGCGAGCCAGGCCAGACCTCCTGCCGTGGTCGCGCCGGCGAGGGCGTACCCGGCGATCCGCGGCCGGGGCCGCGACAGCCGCCCGCGCGCCCGGTGCGGTGTCTGCACGTCGAGGACCTCGGCCATGGCACGGATCAGCTTCGCGAGGTCCTTCCGGAGGCGCTCGTCCCTGCTGAGCTTGCCGAGCTTCCCCTCCTTGCCGGACAGGTCACGGGAGAGGACGACGGCCCGGTCGAGCACCCGGTTCGTCGCCACCCGGACCTCGGGATCGCGGAACACCCGCCGCACGATGACCGCGCTCGGGGCCAGCCCTGCCACCCGGGCGACCCGCCCGGCGTGCCCCGAGTCCTTCTTCCGCTTCGTGGTTCCCATCTCGTGCCCTCCATCGGTCGCTCGGTCAGGACGGAGCCAGGTCCCGTCCGTTCCCCTCGGTGGTCCCGGCAAACCTCGGGATCCGGTCCGAGGTCCCCGGCGTGCTGGGCTGGGCGGGGAGGTGGACCCACACCCGCTTGCCGAGCATGTGGTCGTCCACCCCCCAGTCCGCGGCGACGCGCTCGACGAGCCGGAGCCCCAACCCGCTCCGGTCGGGGCGCAGCACCGGCAGTTCCGGTGACCCGTCGGCGATGGATAGCCGGATGACGTCCTCCTCGGAGGCCGACAGCTCCAGGTCCAGGTCACCCGCGGTTCCGGCGTAGCGCACGGCGTTCGAGGCGATCTCGCTCGCGACCAGCTCGGCCAGCTCGACGGACTCGGGGAACCCCCAGGCCAGCAGCAGGGTCGAGACCAGCCGTCTGGCCGTCAACGGAGCCCGCTCGTCGGCGGGCAGGACCGCTCGCGCGTTCCACGCCCGGCCCGTCGCGTCCCCCACGGGCACGCCGGGTGCCGCGTCCGCCCGGTCGGCGCGGTCACCGGTCATGACGTGCCTCACCCCCCTCCCGAGGGGTGGCGCGGAGACCCACCCAGCTGAGCAGGACCCCGGCCCGGTAGCGGGTGATCCGGAAGTCCGCGACCGCCCGGTGGGTCCTGCGCTGCGTGGTGACCTGCCAGGGGTGCCGGGGCAGGTCGAAGAGGACGCCGGTGGTCAGGACCCGCAGGCAGGCCGCGAACAGCCCGGTCCGTACCGAGTCCGGGTACAGCTCGAGGAAGCTGCGGTCGGTGAGTCTGCCGGCTCCCCGGCCGGCCGGGTCGAGCGTCGCGGGGTTCGCGTGCATCACCCGCAGGTCGCTCACCTCGCCGTCCCGGTCCAGCACGGGCAGGCACAGCAGCACCGGGTGCAGCAGGGCGTCGAGCACGGCGACGGTCGGGTCCGTGGCCGGCGACACCGCGGCGGTCCCCCCGGAGAGTCGACGGTGCGCCGGGGGCGTGCCGACGACCGGGAGCTTCGCGACGGCGGCCGCGACGGCGGAGGCGATCCGCTCGACGCCCGCCCGATCCGACCCGGCCGGGCGGCGGTCGCCCGACCAGACCAGGGTCAGCACGCCGCGGAAGGCCGAGTCGTCGGCCAGCGGGAGCACCGCGGCGAGGTCCCAGCTGCCCGGGAGCCCCAGCCCGAGGCCGGATCCGCTCCGCGCGCCGGCGGAGCCGTCCAGCCACCGGGGCTGCCCGGTGCGGGCCACGACGCAGCTCGGCAGCGGCAGGTCGACGGGCACCCGGTGCCACCGGGCCACGACCGGGGAGGCGACGCCGTACCAGGCGATCGAGGTGAGCACGCCCTGGTCGTCCAGGACCCCGAGCACCGCCGCGACCGGCGGGAACTCGGTGAGACCGGTGAAGACGACGGTGTCGACGAGATCCTGGGGACGCCCGGCGGCGAGCAGTTCGGCCCGCGTCCTGGTCCGCCGCGCCTTGGCGCGGACCTGGGTGCCGAACTCGCCCTCGCCGCTGACCTCACGCGGCCAGCTGTCGGTGGCCCGCTGCCTGGTCACCCGGGCCAGGTCCCCCGGCGTCGCCCCGGCGCGACGAGCCCCGCCGCTCCCGCCGCCACCGGAGTGTCGGGCCGCGGACGGCGCCACGTCGACGAGCGAGCGCGCCACCTCCGTGAGCCTCGCGTCCGCCTGGACGGACAGCCGCACCAGCCGGTCGAGGGCGTCCTCGGGGGTGCAGCCGTACCGTTCCATGAGCATGCCCTTGGCCTGCTCGACGACGGAGCCGTGACTGATGGCCCGGCGCATGGCCACGATCTCGTCCCGCAGCCGCTCCGCGGTCGGGGCGAGGTAGGTCTCGGGCAGGGGGTCACGGTCACCCGCGGCGGGCAGGTCTCCGGAGCTCATCGTCACGTCGACCCCACCTCCTCCGGTCGTGTCGCCCCGGTCCCCGGGACGATCCCGGGTCCGGAACCCCTCCGGCCCCGACGTGCTGCGGGTGCCGGCAGCGGGCAGGTCAGTGGTCCGCGATCCCCCGCTGGTCCGCTGCGGGTTCGTGACCGTCGGTCAGCTCGCCTCCGGCGTTCTCCAGGTGGGCCCGGACGAACCACTGGAACAGCTCCAACTGCTCCACGTGGTCGATGAGGAGGTCCTGGGTCACCAGGTCGAGCTCCTCCAGTTCGCCGATCACCGCCCGGTGGCGGGTGATGACCCCGGTGTAGACGACGTCGAGGGCGGTGAGATGGGTGATCGCGTCCGCCCTGCCGATGGCGTAGTCGTCCCAGGAGAAGGCGGAGGCGAGGGTGCTCGGCGTGCCCGAGGGGGAGCCCCCGAGGGTCGCGATCCGCTCGGCCGTCTCGTCCACCATCGCGCGGACGGCCTCCACCTGCGGGTCGAGCATGGTGTGGACGCCGATGAAGTGCGGACCGACGACGTTCCAGTGGACGTGCTTGAGGATGAGGGCCAGGCCGTTCAGGGTGTTGAGACGCTCCTGGAGCATGCTCGCCACCCTGGTGCCGGTCTCGCCGGACAGACCGGGGGCGGTGTAGGCGACACCGTCGGAACCATCGTGCGCGGGGGACATCGTCCTGTTCCTCTCCTGTCGGGTTCGGCCGTCCCGGACCGCGCCGAGGCGGGCGACGACCCGTCCGGACCGGCCGTCGACGTCTGTGCCCGGCCCGTGACCGGAGGCCGCCCGCTGACGGTGCGGTCGCGAGACGCACTGCCTGCCCGCTCCGGAGCGGGCCTAAACCCCCGGGGTAGCACCTTCCCGCCGTCCCGGGGTGTAGCCGGGGACTCGCCGGGTAGGGGTACAGGACCGGCCGAGCGTCACCGGTCCCGGCCGGGAGACGAGAGGGGAGCGCACCATGGGTGAGCAGACGGGACCTCGGGCCCGGCACCGGGACGATCAGCTCAAGCACGAGGTGATCGGTCTCATCCGGAGCGGGCGCAGCAGCCGCGCCGAGGAGTGGCGGGACCCCGAGCCGGCGGCCGAGGACCGGCCGACGGGTGACACCGGGATCGTCCCCGAGGACCGGCGCGGCACCCCGGAGGGCATGACCAGCCGGGACGTCGAGGACCGGTTCGAGGTCGCCCGCTTCCTCGGGCCGTCGGCGTTCCCCGCCGATCGGGACGGCCTGCTGCAGGTCGCGCAGGCCAACAGGGCCTCGGACCGGGTGGTCGACCTGCTCCGCGACCTGCCGGACGGCGAGCGGTACCGGAACGTCCAGGACGTCGCGAGAGCGCTCGGCGTCGGGACGGAGACCCGCCGCGGCTGACCGGTCAGCCGGCCACCGTCACCGGTGTCAGGACCGAGGCGGCGGGACCGGACCGCAGAGGGTGACCGATCCGGTCCCGCACGCCGTCGCCAGGTGGGCGATCCCGGTGTCGCCGGACAGCACGGCGCGCTGTGGGCGACCAGTCCCGCCGGGCCCGGCAGGTCGGTGAGGGTGTCGCCCGGCCCGAGGGCGCGGAGGGCAGGCCACGGACGTCTCACGGCCAAGAGCTCTCCTGGCTCGCGCACGTCCACCTTCTCCCTCTGCCCCGGGCCTGCCGGGCGCGAGGCTGCCGGTGCGGGGGGCGGGCCGGCGGGTCACCGGTGGCGGGATGATCGAGGGGTGAACGATCGCGCCGCGAACGACCCCGAACGGACGGCCATCCCGTGAACCCTCCCGTGAACCCCGCAGCGGACGACCGGCGGTCGGATGCCCCGGTCGACCGCCCACCCACGGAGGACACCCCCTCCGGCGACGTCGACGCTCTCTCCTACCAGGACCGGTACCGGCAGCGGCGGGGAGTCGTGGAGGTGTCCTGGACCACCTTCTCGGCGCTGTGCAAGGGACTGGCGCTGGCGCTGGCGGACTACGCGCCGGAGACCGTCGTCGGCCTCACCCGCGGCGGGGTCTATCCCGCCGCGCAGCTCTCGCACCTGCTGCGGGCCGATCTCGTGGTGCTGGGCATCTCCCGGCGGGAACGCGACCGGGTGGTCCACCGGACCCCGGTGCTGACGGCGCCGCCGGCCGACCGGCTGACGGGTCGCCGGGTGCTCGTCGTCGACGAGATCTGTGACTCGGGGGAGACCCTGGTCCTGGCCAGGGCGGAGGTGGAGCGGGTCGGAGCGGCCGAGACGAGGACCTGCGTCCTCTACTCCCACACCAGGGCCGTGCACGTCCCCGACTACGTCGGCCTGGTCAGCGACGAGCTGCTGATGAACCCGTGGGACCGGGAGGTGCTGGAGGAGGGGCGCCTGGTGCGGCACCCCGAGTACGTCGCGGCGCTCTCGGCCCAGGGGCTGGAGGGTTCGCACCTCGGCCAGGGCACGCCCCCGGTCGCTCCCGCCGTCACCCCGGCCACCGGCAGGTGACGGGAGGGGTTTGGCGCGCGGAATTCGGGTAACTGACCCCTCGTCACTCCGGCTGCGTCGCCAGGGGCGCGGAACACCGCGTCCCGCCGGCGCACCGATCGGAAGGAGAGGTTCGTGCTCGAGTTCATCATCGTGCTGATCGTCGTCGGAGCCATCGCCGGCTTCATCGCCCGTCTGCTCCTCCCCGGCCGGGACCCGATGGGCGTCGTCGCCACGATCGTCGTGGGCATCGTCGGCTCGTTCATCGGTGGTTTCCTCGGTTACCTGCTCTTCGGCAAGGACTCCGGGGAGGGCGCGCTGCAGAGCTCCGGCATCATCGGATCGATCGTCGGAGCGATCATCGTGCTGCTGATCCTGCGCGCCACCCGTCGCAGCGGGGCGATGGTCTGACGACCGACACCGGCGCACCCGCCATCGCACATCGCCGCACTGCCACGTCGCCCGGGTCACCGGTCCCCTGGGGACCCGGTGACCCGGGCGACCGGTTCGGATATACGGGACACTGATCCAGGGCCGGGAAGCGGCCGGGCGAGTCAGCGGAGGAGCTCGTGGCACACCTGCCGAGGCGCATCCACCTGCCGAGGCGCGATGGGACCGTCGTGGCCATCGTGGCGGTCCTGTTCGTGGCGGTCCTCGCGCTCCGGTGGAGCCTCCCCTCGGCGACGACCGCCGTCGCGGTGCTCTACGCCGCGCCGGTCGCCCTGCTCGCCGGTCGGTTCGGGGTACGGGCGGGCTTCGGGGCCGCCCTCCTCGCCTGTGCCATGACCTTCGGCTGGAGCGTCTTCAACAACGGCTACCTGGACCCGTTGGCCCTCACCATCCGGTTCGCCCTGTTCCTGGGGACGGGGATCGCCGCGGGGCTGGGAGCCGAGGGGTTTCACCGGGTCGCCGAGGAGAGCCGCGGTCTCCAGGTCGCCCACGAGAACGCCGTCCAGCGGGGAAAGCTCGCCGAGCAGCTCCAGGCCGTGGTGGGCGGGCTCTCCCGGGCGGCGACCCCGCAGGAGGTCGCCCAGGCCTACGTCACCGGAGGGGTGCCGCTGCTCGGCTTCTCCCGCGGCGGCGTCTTCGTGCTCGACCGGACGGGAACCACCCTGTCGCTGGTCGCCGTGCACCGTCCGGTCCGGCCGTTGACCGCCTGGCGCGCCGTTCCGGTGACCGCGCACACCCCGCCCAGCGACGCCGTACGCACCGGGCAGGCCAACTACCAGCGCACCGTCGACGAGATCGTCGCCGCCTACCCGGACCTGGCCGACGTCAGGGAACGGTCGGGCGACCAGGCCTGGGTCGCGGTGCCGATGTTCGGCTCCCAGGGCGTGATCGGCGCCGTCACGGCGGCCTTCGAGGCGCCGCGGGACTTCGCTCCGGGAGAGCGTGAGCTGCTGGCCGCGGTCACGGACCGGGTCGCCGAGGCCATGGAGCGGGCGCAGCTGCTGGAGAAGGCGAGCCAGGAACGCGGCCGCGCCGAGGCCTCGGAACGGCGTGCCTCCCTGCTCGCCGACGTGGGAGCCGTGCTCACCACCGACCTCGGCTCCGCCGAGCGCATGCAGCGGCTGCTGGACCTCCTCGTCCCCGGGTTCGCCGACATGGGCACCGTCGAGGTGTTCGCCGACCGGGGACTGGAGCCGATCGCGGCGGGGCACGTCGACCCGGAGCTCGCCCCAGGCCTGCTGGACCTCCGCCGGCACCTCACCCGCGGCCAGAGCGACGACCGGCTGCTCCTGCCGGCGGTCCGCAGCGGCCGGGCCACGCTGCGCAGGCTGCTGTCGGGAACCGCCCCGGTCCGGGTGCCGACGGACGCAGAGCCGGAGCCGGTCCCGGACGCCCTCCGGCCGCGGTCGGCCCTGGCCGTCCCGCTCCGGGCCAGGGGGACGGTGATCGGCGGCCTGCTGCTCATGCACTCGGTCTCGGGCCGGGAGTACGGCCAGGCCGACCTGGCCCTCGCCGAGCTGTTCGCGGGCAGGGCGGCGCTGGCCCTCGACAACGCCCGCCTCTTCGAGCAGCAGCGGGCCGTCGCGTCCACGTTGCAGCACTCGCTGCTGCCGGAGGACCTGCCGTGGCTGCCCGGGGTGACGGCCACCGCCCGCTACCTGCCCGGCGAGACGGCGCTCGACGTCGGCGGCGACTGGTACGACGTGTTCGCGCTGCCGCGGGACCGGACCGGGATCGTGCTCGGGGACGTGGTCGGTCAGGGGGTCGCCGCTGCGGCGACGATGGGCCGGCTGCGCAGCGCCGTCGCCGCGCTGGCGCCCTACTGCTCCGGCCCGGCGGAGCTGCTGCACCGTCTCGACCGGTTCGCCGCGTCGGTGCCGGGTGCCGCCCTCGCGACGGTGGCCTACGCGGAGTACGACCCGCTGACCGGCGTGCTGGGCTACGCCTGCGCCGGACACCCGCCGCCGTTCCTGCTGACCGCGGACGGCGAGGGGCGGTTCCTCGGCGGTGGGCGGAACGTGCCGCTGGGCACCGGGTCCGGCCTGCCGTGGACCCAGGACGAGGTGACGCTGGACAGCTCGGCCATGCTCGTCTGCTACTCCGACGGGCTCGTCGAGCGCCGCGGCACCCACCTGGACGTGCGGCTCGGCCAGCTCGGCGACACCGTGGTCGAGCTCCGGAAGGAGGAGCTGGACGACCTCTGCGAGTCCCTGCTCGGCCGGATGATCGCCGGGTCCCGGCTCTCCGACGACGTCGCCCTGCTGTGCCTGAGGCTGGAGCGGTTCCCCGAGGGGGGGTTCCGCGATGCGATCACCGCCGACCGGAACGAGCTCACCGGGCTCCGGCACCGGTTGCGCGGCTGGGCCGTCGGGGTGGGCCTGGACAAAGCCCAGGTCGCCGACCTGCTCCTCGCCACCGGCGAGGCCTGCGCGAACGCGGTGGAGCACGCCTACCTGGGCTCCCGGTCGGAGGGCCACGTGGACGTGTGGGCGCACCGGGAACCGGACGGCACGGTCGTCGTCACGGTCAGCGACACGGGATCGTGGCGATCGGAGCCGCACGGGATCGAGTACCGAGGGCTGGGCCTTCGCCTCATCCGGGCGACCGTCGGCGCCGTGGAGATCGACTCCCGTCCCTCGGGCACGACGGTGACCATGCGGACGCCGCCGCGGGAGCAGCGTCCCGCTCCGGTGGCGCCCGGGGAGGGCGGGACGGCACCCTCGTCGCGCTGACGGGCCGCGCCCGCCCGGCCCGCTCACCACCCGGCGCTCGCCGGCTCTCCGTCGCCGCGGGCTGATCCTGGCTTCGCGAAGCGCGCGTCCCGGCCCCATGCTGTCCCTTGGACGTGCCTCATAAGTCCCGGTAACTCCCGACGACGTGTCTCCCGACGACGTCACGTCGGAAGCGACCGATCGACCGGGCGCACGCCACCGTGCAGCGCGTCCCGGACGCCCGGAGCGGATACGAGGGTGGTGCCCAGTGAGCGGTGCGAGGAACCAGGACCGGCCGGGAGCTCCGGCACCCGCCGGGTCTCCCGAGCCGTCGCTCGCGCCGACCGTCGACCGGTTGCGGGACGAGGTGGAGGGGCTCCGCCACGCGCTGCGCAGCCGGTCGATCATCGAGCAGGCCAAGGGCATGCTCATGGAGCGCTACGGCTGCACCCCCGACGAGGCCTTCGAACGGCTGGCCCGGCTGTCCCAGCACGCCAACGTCAAGCTCGCCGACGTCGCCTCCGCGCTCGTGGAGGCGTCGCTCGCGGCGGCGGAGCCGCCGAGGGGCCCCGCAGGAGGCAGGAGGCGGACGCGGGGCGGAGCGGAGCGAGGCGCCCCCGCGCGACCGGTGGTGGACCTGGCCGGGGAGGCCGCCGCGCGCTGGCCGCGGCAGGGCAGCGGCGAGGGGGAGTTCGGGGCCAGGATCCGCGACCTCGCACGGGGGCCGCGGACCCGGGCGGAGCTGCTCGCGGCCCGCGACCCGCAGGACATCCTCGCGGCGGTGGTGCGCACGGGGCTCTCCCACCGGCCACCGAACGCCGCCGTCCTGGTGGCCCTCGACGTCAACGGGGTGGTCACCCTGCTGGCGTCGCACGGGATGTCGTCGGCCACGGCGGCCCGTTGGCGCACCTTCCCGCTCGACCTCGACCTCCCGGTCTGCAGGGTGCTCAGGACGGGTCGCGCGGACTGGCTCACCCGTCCGGAAGGCGGCGGGACCCCCGGGGACGTCGCCGAGCGGGCAGGTCCGGCCCTCGGGCTCGGTCTTCCCGAGGACTGGTCGACCGTGGCCGCGGTGCCGCTGGGATCCGGCGGCGGCGCGCTCGTCCTGGTCTGGGCCCGGGGCGGGCCGACGGATCCCGACGACCGGGCGGAGGTGGAGCGGCTCGCGGCCGCTGCCGCCGTCAGCCTCGGCAAGCTGCCGCATCCGGCACCCGGGCGGCCGAACCCCCGGTGGGTGCCGTCCGGGCTCGCGGCGGACCCGACGCTCGCGGTGCTGGACGCCCTGTGGCATCCGGTCCTGGTCTGCGAGCCGGTGGCGCAGCCGGACGGCGCCGTCGTCGACTTCCGGGTCGTCCACCTGAACCCGGCGGCGGCCGACCAGTTCGGACCCGGCCGCGATCCCGCCGCAGGGCGCCGGCTGCTCGAGATCAGTCCCGACTCCGTGGACAACGGCCTGTTCGCCGCCTGCCGCCGGGTGGTGGCGACCGGCGCCCAGGTCGACCTGCCGGGGCTCGGCTGGCGGCTGGCCTCGTCCGGCCGGGTCGGTCGGGAGACGGTCGACGTCCGGCTCACGCGATACCGTGGTGGGGTTCTGCTCACCTGGGCACGGGAGCCGGTGACGGAGGACCGTTCGGAGGCGGGAGAGCGGACGTGACGACCGAGGCGGTGGACGTGCGATCCGGTCGGCACGGACCGGACGAGCTGTGGACGGCCAGGGTGCTCCTGCCCGCCAGCGAGCGGGCCCCGTTCGCCGCCCGCCGGGTGGTCTCGACCCTGCTCGTCACCTGGGGGTGCGCGGACCAGGTCGAACTGGCGGAGCTGGTGATCAGCGAACTGGTCTCGAACGCGGTCCGCTACGCGGCCGCCCACGGTCCGGTCGAGGTCGAGCTCCTGGCCGGGCCCGACGTCATCCGGCTCTCGGTCGCCGACGGGTCTCCCGAACGGCCGACGCTGCGGGAGGACCCGGTCGGGGAGCGCCGCGGGCTCGGGCTGAACCTCGTGGAGCAGGTCGCCGTCCGGTGGGGGGTCGAGGACTACCTCCTCGGCAAGCGGGTCTGGCTGGAACTGCCGACGGTGCGGGACGGCGAACCGGCCTGAGCCGCGGCAGCCGGGCCGTCTGCGGTGAGCCGCCCGGGGTCAGCGATCCGCGGTCGTGGGTCGGAGCGTGACCGGGAGCACCCGGTCCATCCCGGCGAGGGCGAGGGTCCTGGCGACGGCCGTGTCCTCACCCGTCGCGACCTGCACGGCCGTCCCCGCGGTCGCGAGAACCCGGTGGATCCGGTGCAGGACGGAGATCCCCGCGCTGTCGATGAAGGCCAGGTCCACCAGATCGATGACGATCGAGGTGCTCTCCTTCGCGGCGTCGAGCAGGTGCTGGTAGACCTCCTCGGAGTTCGACATGTCGAGCTCCCCGGTGACCACGGCCAGCGACTGCTCACCGTGCCGCTCCACGTGGACCGTCGCCAGCTCCGCGTCCTGATCACCGGTGCCGGGACGGGCCGCCGGTCGGCTGTCGGCGGCACGCGGCGCGGCGGGCAGCGCGGTGGGCAGGGAGGAACCGGGCTCCGTGGATTCCACGTTGTCAGATCGCACTCGGACCGCCTCTGGTTCTCGCTCCATGTTCGGCGTCTCGCCGAAGGCCTCGGTGTTCGGCTGCTCACGAACGCTGGGCCCACTCCGACGAGCGGTTCAGCGTAATCGACCTGTTCCGAGAGTTGCCTCTCGGCGGCATCCCCGCAACTCGCGGCCGCTCCGTCCGGCGGATCCCGGGCGGATCCCGGGTGGACCAGGAGCGGAGCGGAGGCATGAGCAGGCCTCCTCGTGGGCAGGTCCTCCCCATGGACGGTGATGTGATGGTCTTCGCGCCGGCTCCCCAGCTCACGATCACGATCGAGGACACCGCCGGTCGCGCGGACCTGCACCTCCATCCGGGAGGTCAGGGGGTGTGGCAGGCCCGCATGGTGCGGGCACTGGGCGGGCGTCCGGTGCTGTGCGCCGTGCTGGGCGGGGAGCCGGGGGTGGTGCTGGGCACTCTCCTCGACGTGGAGGGCGTCCCCGCGCGCACGGTGCACCGCCCGGCGGGCAGCGGCTGGTACGTGCACGACCGCCGTGGGGGGTCCCGGAGGGTGATCCTCGAGGATCCGGGCGCCCCGCTGGCCCGGCACGACCTGGACGAGCTGTACAACCTGGCTCTCGCCGAGGGGCTCAGGGCGGGGGTTGCCCTGCTCAGCGGACCGGCGGACCCGTCCGTGGTGTCACCGGAGGTGTACCGGCGGCTGACGGCCGACCTCACCGCGAACGGCTGCCGGGTCGTCGCCGATCTCTCCGGGGCGATGCTCCACGCCGTCCTGGCGGGTGGGGTGACCTTCGTGAAGGTCAGTCACGAGGAACTGCTCCGGGACGGGCTCGTCACCGAGGACACCCCCGAGGAGGCGGTCCGCGCCCTGCTGCGGCTCCGCGACGACGGGGCCGGGGCGGCCCTGGTCAGCCGGGCCGAGCGGCCGGCCCTCGCCCTGCTCGACGGGACCGTGCACCGGGTGGAGGTCCCCCGGCTCCAGACGGTCGAGCCGCGCGGCAGCGGGGACTCGATGACCGCGGCCGTCGCCACCGTGCTGTCGCGGGGCGGTGACCTGGAGCAGGCCGTTCTGGCCGGGGCGGCGGCAGGGGCCGTCAACGTGACCCGGCACGGCCTGGGGTCAGCGCGCGGGGACGCCGTCGAGGAACTGCTGACCCGGGTCCAGCTGGTCCCGGAACGAGCCCCCACGGGCGACCGGGAGGGGACCACGTGGGGGGACGGCGAGCCGTCCCCGGAAGGAGGCGCGTCGTGAGCGGGTGGCCGGAGGGCGAGACGAGGCGGGAGCCGGACGGGGTCGGGACGCCGCCGGACCGGCACGACCCGGGACACCTGCGCGAGCCGGGACCCCGGGAGCGGGGCGACCGGGACGGGCCCCTCAGAGCCCTCGTCACCAACGACGACGGCGTGGAGGCACCAGGGCTGCGCGCCCTCGCCGCGGCGGCGGTCGAGCACGGGTACCGGGTCACGGTCGCGGCGCCGAGGGACGAGTCGAGCGGGAGCAGTGCCGCGTTGACGGCGGTGGTCCGCAGGCAGCGGGTGGTCGTGACGCGCCGCCAGGTGCCCGGTCTCGACGTCGACTGCGTCGGGGTCGCGGCGTCACCCGGGTACATCGTGGTGCTGGCGACGCTCGGGGCCTTCGGGCCGGCTCCGGACCTCGTGCTGTCCGGGATCAACCGGGGTGCCAACGCCGGACAGGCCGTTCTGCACTCGGGCACCGTCGGCGCCGTCCTCACCGCGGCGAGTGCCGGCAGGCGGGGGATGGCCGTGTCCGTCGACGTGCTGTCACCGGCCGGGGCGACCGACACCGGCGAGGGCAGGGCGCTGGCCGCCGTCGACGCCTCGACCGACGACCTGCGGAACTGGGAGACCGCGGCGGACCAGGCGCGAGCCCTGTTCCCTGCCCTGGAGGCGGCACCGGAGGGCACCGTCCTCAACCTCAACGTCCCCGACCGGCCGGCGGGCCGGGTGCGCGGGCTGCGTCGGGCCCGGCTCGCCCGGTTCGGTCAGGTGCAGTTGGCCATCGCCGAGGTGGGGGAGGGATTCGTCCGGACGGTGGTCGAGGACGCCGGCTCCCGACGGGAACCGGGCACCGATCTCGCCGGCCTGACCTCCGGGTACGCCACCGTCACCGCGCTGCGGGCCATGGTGGAGACCGACGACGTCCCGCTGGGGGACCTGGCGCCGGAGCTGGAGGGCTGACCGGCTCCGATTGCGGCCCCCGGAGGGCGCCGGTACCGTCACAGCATCGAGTGACTCAGTTCACTCGAACGTCGTGAAGACGCTCCAGACCCCCCGGGGTGTCGAGGCGCTCGCCATCGAGGGAGACCTCCGGTTCGCGGATCCACCCGCGCCGGACAGGGTACGACCGGTCTCCCGACGGTGATCGACGCGAGGTCCGCGCCGGCAACGGACGCGGGGCCGACTGTCCACACCGTGCGCCGCCTCCGGGGCTTCCCTCGGCATCCCCACCTCGACCGGACCGGTCGCGGGTGAGCGGTGCCAGTCCCGGTGGCCGGTCGCCGATGTCGGGCGTGGGCGACGTGCGCCCCCCAGGGGCGCGAACTCTGATCCGACTGTGCTGAGGAGCCCTGTCGTGACAGTTGTTCCGTTCACCGCTCGTACCACCGCCCCCGCAGACCCCTACGAGACCGACCACCACGACGACACGGTCGTCCGGCTCGCGGACCGCCGTCCCCGGTCGTTGCCCGACCGGGACTCCGCGGACGGCCGCGCCGTCGCGCTCCTGCAGCGCATGGCGGAGACGGCCGATCCCGACCGGCGTCGGCGCCTCCGCGAGGAGGTCATCGAGATCCAGCGTCCGTTCGCGAACCTCCTCGCCCGCAGGTTCCGCAACAGGGGGGAGCCCCTGGAGGACCTCCGGCAGGTGGCGGCACTCGGCCTGATCAAGGCCATCGACGGGTTCGACGCGGGCAAGGGACACAGCTTCGCCGCCTACGCGACCCCCACCATCCTCGGCGAGCTGCGTCGGCACTTCCGGGACAAGGGCTGGAACGTGCGGGTCCCGCGGCGGCTGCAGGAACTGCGCGCCGAGATCATCTCCGCGACCGAGGCGCTGACCCAGGAGCTCGGCCGGGCCCCCACCACGGCCGACCTGGCCCGCGAGCTCGGGGTGAGCGAGGAGGACGTCTGCCAGGGCGTGTTCGCGGCCCAGGCGTACTCCGCCAGCTCCCTGCAGGCCCCGCTCCACTCCGAGGGTGACGGCGCCACGCTCGCGGATCTCATGGCCCACGAGGACGGTGGCTACGACGTCGTGGAGGCCAGGGAGGCGCTGCGCCCGGTCCTGTGCGACCTCCCGGAGCGGGAGCGCCGGATCCTCGGGCTGCGGTTCTTCCGCCAGCTCACCCAGTCCGAGATCGCCGCCGAGCTGGGGATCTCGCAGATGCACGTGTCCCGGATCCTGAGCCGTTCCCTCGGCTCGCTCCGCGAACGGTTGGAGCTCGCCGGCTGACCGGCGTCGGCTCCCACCCTGCCGCCCGCCCACCGGTGGCCAATGGGTCCCATTCCTGGGTTGAGACCCCGATTGGCCACCGGTGGGCGGGCTGCGCAGGCCGGAGGCGACGGGCAGCGCCGCCCAGCGGTTCGGGTTGCGGGTAGTTCACTTATGAATCAACTTTGCGGTGAGGCCAACCTCAGTTCTCGGCGCCGACCGGCCCGGGAGCGGTCGTATCGAGGAGAGGTGTCATGGCTGAGGTATCCACGAGGACAACCGCGCAGGTCTCCGGGCAGAAGGCGGCGAACACCATCCGGTGGATCGCGCTCATCACCGCGGTGGCAGGGGTCGTCCTCATCGTCGCGGGGATCACGACCTGGGGGGTCGTCCAGAACCAGTTGGGGGACGAGAAGATCACCGTTTCCGACGACGCCGCGCGCTTCGCCGGTGAACCGGTGGACGGCCCGCTCACGGCCTACCAGCAGGCCGAGGTCATCGAGAAGCACGCCCGTGAGGCCGCCGAGGGCAAGACCTACGCGCAACTGGAGCGGGAGGACCCCCGCCGGGAGACCGTCATGACCGGGTCCTTCCTGCGGGCGTCGCTGTTCGTCTCGGTCGTGTCCTTCGGGGTCTCCGCCATGGCGATCGGGCTGGGCGTCGTGTTGGTCCTCGTCGGCGTGGCCCTCAGGAGGGTGACGGCGCTCCTGCCGGTGGTGGCCGGTGCTCCCGCGGTCGAGAGCACGAACACCTGACCGACACCGCCGACCCGATGCCCGGCGCGTGCGAACCCGCCGGTTCGGCCGGCGCGGCCGGTCCGACCGGCACGGGCCGACGGACGGAGAGGGGCTCCGGAGTTCCCGGGGCCCCTCTCCGTCCGTACTTCGGATCTTCGTCCGGTCGTCCCCTCCCCGCGCGGTGGTTCAGAACGCGAGCAGGCGCTGGAAGAACGAGCGGTAGTGCCGCAGTGTCAGGCGCAGGTCCTCGGTGGACACCTCGTCCCCCCGGCTCCACCGCGACTCCAACTGCTGTCGTTCGGCGGCGAAGGCCTTGGCCAGTCGCTGCATGAGCTCGGCGACGAGGGAGTCCGCATCCTGCACGGCCCGGCGGGGTTCGTCGACGAAGTCCGCCTGGACGTCCTGCCAGCGACTCCTCATGGCCGCGATGGTCTCGTCGTCCAGCAGGTCGATCCCGTCCGCCGGGGCGCTGTCGTCCGGGGTGCTGTCGTCCAAGGTGCCGTCGACCGGGGTGCTGTCGGGAGAGCCCTGGTCGGCCGACGACCCGTCCGTGGCGGAGCCGCCGGACCCGTCCTCGACGGGCTGGCCGTTCGCGGGCTCCTCGGCTCGCGCCCCTGCGAGATCCTCGGTGGTCAGTCGCTCGTCCGTCGCCGGCTGCTCGGCGTCCGTGACCGGTTGACCGTCCACGGTCAGGTGCTCGTCCTCGTGCTCGTCCCGGCGCGTTCGCTCGGTCCCCCAGAATGTCCGCGATTCGCTCATCGCCGTTCCTCCCGTACCGGCTGCCGGTGGACCGGCTGCCCGGTCGCCGCGTCCTGATCGGCCGCGGCCAGGTCCACCCGGTGCTCGTCGGACCGGTGCTCGCCGATTCCTCGCTCGTCGACTCGGTGCTCGCCGGGGCGGGTCTCCGCTCCGTCGATCGGCTCGGCGGAGCCCTCAGGCCGCAACAGGTTCTCGAACAGCGACCGGTACCGGAGCAGTGCCTCACGGAGGTCCTCGGTGCTCGCCCCGCCGTCACGGGCGCGGCGGCTGATCGCGTGGGCGTTCCGGTAGTCCTCGACGAGGGTCGGATGGTCGACCGAGACCAGGTCCGCCTGCCTGTCGACGTCGGAGACGGGATAGCCCCGCTCCTCCATGACCCGGGTGAGCAGGTACCCCGCCGCCTCGACAGCCGCGGTCGGGCGATCGACGAACTGCGCCTGCACCCGGTGCCACTCCTCGGCGTACCGGAGCCGGGAGGGCTCGGCCAGCGGCACGATCCTCAACCGGGAGCGTGTCGCCGCCCGGTCGCTCAGTTGCTCCTCCGCGGCTCGCCTGCTGCTCGACGTCCTGACCGTCCGGTCGTACTCGGGACCGAACCGGTCGCGCAACGAGCTGGTCCTCCGGCGGGCGGCGGTCGCCTTCACGAGGACGGCGACGACCACCACGACGAGGGCCACGATGATCAAAGCCCAGATCCACGGTTCCATGTGTTCCTCCATCGACGTCGGTCGGCATCGGGTACCCGGGGGGCGCGGAGACCAAACCGGCCACCGTGGTTCGCCGCGGGATGAACCGGAGAGCCGGAACCGGAGAGCCGGAACCGGAGAGCCGGAACCGGAGAGCCGGAACCGGGGAGGGATGAACTGGGGAGGGATGACACCGGCGGGACTCGGGTAGCGGCCGACTCGCCGCCCGTCACCCCGGCGCGACGGCTCCCGGGAGGACAGGGGACGAGCGGTCGCCAGACGGCGTCGGACGTCGCCGGACGGCCCGGGGTGGGCCCGGCGTCGGAGCGGGCGGGGGCTCGTCCACCTGGACCAGGACGGCGACCGCTTCACCGATCCGGCGCAGCTCGTCCGCCTGCTCGACCTGGGGTTCTTCCGGATCCACGGCGAGATCTACGCGGAGGAGAACGCGAGCTTCGGCCTGGCGACGCTGCGCAGGGAGCACCTGCGGATCGCCGACGGCTGGTGGTCCGTGCCCTCGCGGATCAGTTCCTGACCTCGGCGGTCCTGCGCCGGTTCGTCGCCTTCAGGGCTTCGACGAGCTCCTGCTTGGTCATGGACGAGCGACCGGGGATGTCGAGGCGCTTGGCGAGGTCGTACAGGTGCTGCTTGCTGGCGGTGGCGTCGACGCCCTCCGCGGTGCGCTCCCTTCCGCTCCTCGCCCGTTCCCCGCCCTGCCGGGCCCTGGCGTCCGACGGTCCCTTCCGGCCGCCGGGCTTCGGCTCCCAGTGGTCGCCCACCTTCTCGAACCCGTGCTTCAGGGCGGAGAAGGCCGTCCGGTGCGCCCGCTCGCCCTCGCCGTAGGTCTCCACGGCCGCGTCGTGCGCTGCGGACCAGACCTCCTGGGCCTCCTTGGGGGACCGGCGGATCGTGGACGGCATCTCCTCGCGTGCCGACATCCTGCTCACCTCCTGCTCGGGTCGGGGCGCCACCCACTCGCGTCGCTACCCCGTCACTCGGGTCGCTACTCCGTCATGAGGTCACGGGTCCGTTCGACGAGGCTCGCGTCGGGAGTGACCAACCGGTCGAAGGGGGGTTCGTCCGGCACCGAAGGATGCGGCCGGGTCGGAACCCTCCGGATCGTGGCGCCGGCCAGCCGACCGAGCTCCCTGAGCTCCTGGCTGCTCGCCGCCTCGACCAGCCGCGGGAAGAGCACCCGTTCCTCCTCGCGGAGGTGCGTCCTGATCAGCGGGATCAGCGCGTCCAGCGTCGCCTCGTACTCCTCGTCGGGGATCTCCGGGGACTCGAGCCGCCTCATGAGTTCCTCCACCTCGGCGTGCTCGGCGTGCTCGTGCTCGACGAGGTCGTCGCCGTCCGGGACGAGCTGCCGGGTCGCGGGGTGGAGGACCTGCTCCTCGGCGGCGGCGTGCCGCACCAATTCCATGATCACTCGATCGACGAGCGGGCGCCGCGACGGGTGGCCGGGCGGCAGGTGCTCCAGTCGTGCGAGCAGCGACTCCAGGTCCCGGTGGTCGTCGGTGAGGACGGCGACGAGGTCCCTGTCGTCGAGACCGTGCCCGTCGAACTCCTGCCCGTCGAGCTCCTGGTCGCCGGTCGCGCCGTCGTCGAGCACCCGGCCGTCGGCACCGCCCCTGTCGACTCCGGGAGAGTGCCATCCGGTGTCACCAGACATGATCCCTCCTCCGGGCTTCCGGGTACCCCGGGGCGGTCCGGCTAAACGCCGTCCTACCAGCACCGGCGCGCACGGTGGTGGCCGGGCGGCGGCGCGCCGGATCTCCTGCGGACCAGGGCGGGCCGGAGGGCGGACGCGGGCCAGGAGGTGCCGGGTCGGGACCTCACCGACCAGCCGGGGTGGCTCCCTCGCCGGGCGTGGTGGCCGTCCTGGTGACGGTGCCGTCCACCCCGACCAGGTAGATGTCGATGGACAGCAGGTCGCGGACGACGGTGGGCACCCGGACCGCGGCGGCCCGGGCGGACTCCGGGACCACGAGCGCGTAGCGGGTGGTCTCCGGTCGGTGGTCCATCTGGCGCAGCAGCAGACCGTAGGCGGAGTCCAGGTCCAGCCCGCCGGCCGCGCCGTCCGGGGTGCGTCCCTTGGCCTCGGCGACGAGGCGACGGCTGCCCTTGGTGGCGACGACGTCGGCGTGCTGGACGTCCACGTCCACCTGCCAGCCGTCGTCCTCCAGCCACCGGGTGAAGGTCCTGACGATCTCCTCCTCGGTGGTGACCCATGGACGGGTGGGCCGGCTCCGGACCAGGGTCGCCGCGCACCGGAACGCGTGGACCTGCTCGGCCCAGCGACGGGACACCTCCTCGTCCGTCCCGGTGAGGTCCGACCGGTCGGTCTCTCTCGTCGGGACGACGGAGCACCGGTCGGCCAGATCCCGGTGCAGCGTGCGGAGGCGGTACCAGGACAGGCAGGCGTCGGTCCCGAGCAGGACGACCACCTTGAGCCGGGGCAGCAGTCCGAGCAGCTCGGCGAGCGCGACCACGCCCGCCTGGCGCTCCTCCGCGGTGGGGGCGTGGTCGGTGTACCAGGGGTGTGCGCACCAGCCGATGCAGGAGCTCACGGCGAGCCCGGCCTGGTCGAGGAGGTCGGCCAGCCGTTCCGACGCCTCGTCGTCGTTCTCCGTGCACAGGAACCCGGAGCCGTCGGCGTCCCTCCCGTCGGGCGGTGGGCCGGGATCCCGCTGGAGGAGCAGGACCTCGGCCTCGCTCCCGCCGAAGTGCGGGGCGACGTGGGGTACCGGTCCGCGATCCCCGCGGTCACCGAGTCGGTCCACCAGTTCGTTCACGGTCCGCACGTGGGGCGCGTAACGTCCGGCCTCCTGCGCGTCCCGGAACGCGGGATCCTTCATCCGCCGATGCATCCTGCCTCCTCTCAGTGACCGATCCTTCACCAAAATGACGGTGTGTCGCTGACAAACGGTGATGCCCGGATGCCCTGAGGGGCAGGGGATCTGCGGAGGCGGGCAGAGGGTCTGCGGCGGCGGGCAGAGGGTCTGCGGCGGCGGGCAGAGGGTCTGCGGCGGCGGGCAGGGGGTCTGCGGCGGCGGGCAGGGGATCTGCGGCGGCGGGCAGGGGATCTGCGGAGGCGGGCAGAGGGTCTGCGGAGGCGGGCAGGGGGTCTGCGGAGGCAGGCCGCGCGCCGTCGGGCGGCCCGGCGGGAATGGGCATGGTCGTCGTCGGCCCGGGGACGTACCCGGCCGGGAAGTCCGACGTCCGCGGTTCCTTTTCCCGTGCGGAACTCCGGTACGCGGTTTTCCACCGGGTGGTGTCGGCCGTGGGAATGGGGTTCCTGGCCGGTGGTGATTATCGAGTGTTACCAGTGTGTTGATCGTGCGGGCGGCCACGATCCTCGCGCGGGGGTCCGGTGATCGGGGAACTCTCTCGTCCGCGGTGTCAGCGGTGCCGGTTCCGCGGTGCCAGCGGTGCTGACGATGGTGGGTGGGGTCGCGGCGGTGGGGGTGGTCCACCTTCACTTCCCGGTTGCCCGTCGTTTCCGGGATGTCTTCTCGGGAATAGGTGTCGCACTGTCGGGATGCCCTTTTGGGAAGTCGTGTCTGCCCCTTCGGGAATGGGGCTTCGGATTCTCGGGGGTCGACGATTTCCGAGGTACCGTGCCGGAATCGCGTCGAAGAGGAGGTATCGGGATGAGGCTGCGAACGGGTGTGGTGGGACCGCGGATCGCGGCGATATCCGTTGGCGGCGCGCTCGTCCTGGGTGCCGGCCTGACGGCACCGGCGGCCCCCGCGCAGGCCGTCGTCGCCTGTGCGGTGCAGTACCGGCAGGACCAGTGGCCGGGTGGGATGACCGTCAACATCACTGTCCGGAATCTCGGGGATCCCCTGACGGACTGGGCCCTCGACTTCACCTTCCCCACCACGGGACAGCGGATCATGCACGGGTGGTCGGCCACGTGGACCCAGACGGGCAGGGACGTCACCGCGCGCAGCCTGCCGTGGAACGCGGTCATCCCGGCCGGCTCCTCGGCGACCATCGGTTTCGTCGGCTCCTGGTCGAGCACCAACCCGGTCCCGACGTCCTTCGCGGTCTCGGCCACCGGCGGGACCTGCGGACCGGGGCCGGTGACCCTGACCTCCACGACCCCGACGACGACCAGCACAACGACGACCTCGACGACGACCACCACGACGACCACCACGACGACCACCACGACGACCACCACGACGACCACCACGACGACTCCGACCACGACCAGTACGACGACGGGGGACTCCCGGCTGGACAACCCCTACCTCGGGGCGACGGTCTACGTGAACCCCGAGTGGTCGGCGAAGGCCGCGGCGGACGGCGGACAGGCGATCGCCGACCAGCCGACCGCGATCTGGCTGGACAGCATCGCGTCCATCACCGCACCACCCGGATCCGGGTACGACACCGGGCTGCGCGAACACCTGGACAACGCGCTGGAGCAGGGGGCCGACCTCGTCCAGGTGGTCGTCTACGACCTGCCCGGTGGCCGGTGCGCGCTGCTCTCCCCGCACGGTGAGCTGGAGGTGGACGAACTCGAGGTGTACCGGACCGAGTTCATCGACCCGATCGCCGAGATCGAGGCCGACCCGAAGTACGCGGACCTCCGGATCGTCAACATCATCGAGCCCAACTCGCTGCCCAACCTGCTCACCGGCACCGGCAACCTCGAACGGCCGGAGTGCAACGTCCCCCTGATCGCGGACACCTACGTCGGCGCGGTCGTCCACGCGCTGTCCGCGCTGCACGCCGCGGGGCCGAACGTCTACAACTACCTCGACGCCGCCCACCACGCCTGGCTCGGCTGGGAGACCAACTTCCGTCCGGCCGCCCAACTGTTCGCGAGGGTCGCCCGCCAGGCCACCGGAGGGGTGGGCACCGTCCAGGGATTCGTCACCAACACCGCCGGCTACGCCGCGACCCGGGAGCCGTACTACACCGCGACCACCGTCGTCGCCGGGGTGTCCGTCCGGCAGTCGCGGTGGGTGGACTGGAACAACTACGTCGACGAGCTCTCCTTCGCGAC
>JAAYAH010000015.1 GCA_012719445.1 Actinomycetales bacterium
GCCGCGCCGGTCGTGGACAGGGTGAGGTCGCCGCGGTCGTAGGCGGAGGTGTCGGGGATGGTGGTGCCGCCGGTGACGGTGCCCACATCGGCCGACCAGGACGCCATCAGCGCGGTGGCCGGCTCCTTGTCGCCGGACAGCAGCGCGGCGTCTTCGGCGATCTCCTCCGGGGTCAGCAGCCGCTGCCAGGCGTGGACCTCATCGATCAGGCCGGTGAAGTAGCTGGTGAAAGCGACCTTCTTCATCGCCGCCCGCCCGACCTGGAAAGCACCCGAGGTGCCCACCGTGGTCACCGCACCCGTCAACGGCACCGGCGCACCCTGTGGCCGCCCGTTGACGTAGAGCTGGATCGTCTTGGCCTGGGTGTCGTAGACCCCGGTCAGGTGGGTCCACACCTTCGTCGCCGGGCTGTCCACCTCGGCCAGGGACCGCACGAACTTCACCTCACCGGTCGCGGTGTCGACCCAGTGCCAGTTGAAGACCCACTTGCGGTAACCGGGGGAGTAGTACAGGGCGAACCCCGTGCTGGCGTCGTCGTCGGCGGTCTGCGCCACCACTGTCGAGGTCTGTGAAGGATCGGTGAGGAAGGCCCAGGCCGACACGGTGAACGACGTCGTGTGGTTGAGCACCGGCCCCGAAGCCGCCGCATGACCCGTGGAGCCGTTCAAGCCCAGGGAATGATCGGCAGACTGGTCTGCCGGGAGGTCACCGCGACGTGCCCGGGCGTCGAACGCGGCACCACCGGCCAGGGTCAGCGGGTGCCTGACCGCCGACTGGGTGGCGTCCGCGGCGCTGGTACCACCGGACTCGGCGAACGACCACGCTCCCACCGGCCCCTCCGGGGCGGCGACCATGAACTGGTAGTAGGCAGGGGTGCCCCGTCGCAGCGCGTCGTGGGCCTCCACCCGCAGCCGGTAGGTCCCCGCCAGCGGCGGGGTCACCGTGACCGCAGCCGTCTTCCCGGTCACCGAGATCTCCTTGGACGACGCCCCGTCGCCCTGCAGCCGCCACGTGTACTTGACCACGTCGGTGACCCCCGCAGCCGGAGCCAGCGTGAAGGCCCCCGCAACCCCCGGGCCACCCGTCGCCGGACAGGCATCGGCCGTGCACTCCTGGTACACCCCCGTGGAGGTGATCACCGGCGGGGCAGGCGCCGTGGAGTCCACCGTGAAGTAACACCACGACGAGTACGCCGACCAGCGGTCGTACGCCTTGCTCCTGTAGGTGACATGCGACTGGGTGCGCGCCCGCAACCGGTAGAGCACGTCGTCCTGCAGCACCCCCGCCTTCACCTTCGTGGACTGCGTCACTCCGGCGGCAACCCCTCCGGAGTCCGGCTCGTAGTCGCTCCACACCGGGGTACCGGCCCCAGTCGCCTTGTTGTAGCGCTGTGCGTAGAACTCCACCTGCAGGTACTGGGTCGGGTCCTTCGCTGCGATCGCGCTCACCCGCGGGGTGCCCACGACCGTCGGGGTGGTCCGGTCGACCGTCACCGGGTCGTTCGGGTCGGTGCTGCAATCGACCGCGGTGCTGCTGTTGGGGCGCACCCCCACCGGCTTCGGCTTGGCCGGGATCGGGATGTAGACCACGCTCAGCACCGCGTCGTTCTTGAACCGCTTCCAACCGTTGGGGTCGGACTCGTCCTTGGCCCGCAGCATCAACGTCAACCGCGACCACTTGCCCGCGGCGAACGCCTTCACCGTCTTGGTGAGGTTCTCGTCGGGCTCAGCAGCGTTGTCGTGGAACTCCACAGGCTGCGGCGGGGCACTCGGACTGCACGCCGACCCCCGCCCGTAGGCCACCTTCCGGTCACCCAACTGGTCCACCGACGCCGGGCCGGGCCACTTCGTCGCCGAGGAGATCCCCCCGTCGACCCGCTCCAGGTCTACCCACGACGCCGTGCACGACATCGACCACACCTCGGTGGCCCGGAACGTGGCGTCCAGGACCTCCTTGCCCACCAACCGCGACCGGGTGAACTCGAAGAACAGCCGCTTCTTGAACCCCGACCCGCACCAGTACCCCTTGTACGTGGCGCAGTAGCCCATCCCCTCGTCCCCGGTCCACTTCCACTGCTGCGGATAAGCCGAGGACAGCATCGTCCACTCCGACCGGTTCACCCCGATCGAGGGATCGATGAAAACCGGGAACACCGTGTCCGCGCCGGTGAGCACCTCCGGGTCCGGCGTCACCGCCACCGACCCCGCAGCCACCTCCACCGGCAGCAACGCCGTCTCGTCATCGGCGTCGGGAGCCAACCCCGCATCCACCTGCCCGCCATCCGGGGCAAGGTCCCGCGACTGCGTCACCGGGTCCACCACCGCCGACCCCGGCTCTCCCCCCGAACCCGACACCGACTCCGCCCCATCACCTTCGGCCGACACCCCGGCAACCGAGGACACCGCCTTCGCCGCCGACCTCCCCGACACCGAACCCGTCGAGACAGCCGCAGACGACGAGGCGGTGGCGGAGGAGTCGGACGCGCTGGAGGACGTCGCCGAACTCGTCGCCGTGGTCGAGCCCGTCGCGGACCCACTCCCCGCGGCATCGGCCGCGGCGGCGTCCCCGGTGGAGTCCCACATCATCGCCGGCGGCGAGGAGAACACCACCTCACCGTCACCGTCCGACGCCTGCATCCCACCCGCAGCCGTCCCCCGCACCCGCAGCCCCTCAGCCGCCACCGAGAACCGCACCCGCTTCAGCGCCGCCGACCGCGCCGCAGCCGGCGTCCTGACCACCAGCACCTCCCGGAACCCCTCCGGAGTCGCCGTCAACCGCAGGTCCACCCCCGGCAGCACCTCCCGATAGGTCGCCGCATCCCCCGACAGCACCGGCTCCGGCAACTTCCTCGGCCAGCCCAACCGCAACCGGTGACCCTCCCGATCCACCCGCACCAGCCCCGCGCCCTCACCCCCACCGGAGAACCGCACCCCCACCGCGGCCACCCGCGGCCCCACCGACCCGTCCGGGAAACGCACCAACGTCGTGTCGATGCCCGCCCACGACCCGTCCGCAGCCCGGCCCCGCTGCGGCGCCGTCGCCATCGACAACGTCAACGTCCCGTCCGGATTGGCCATCGTGTGCGAGTACTCATCCCGCAACGACGCCACCTCCACCGCCGTACCGGTGGCCGCAGCCCGCGCCAACGCCGCCTGCTCCGGATCCGCCACCGACGAACCGGCAGTCACACCCGCGGAAGCCCCGCCCCCCGCAGCCCCCACCGCCCGGGGCGCACCCGCCGGTGACGCCACCGCGCCACCAGGGACCAACACCCCCGCCCCCACCACCAACGCCACGACAGCAACCAGCCCACGACCGACCAGACGGCTCACAGCGCCCCCAACTCGACAATTTCCCTACATGTGCAGACAGCGACACGTACCGCAGGCAACCACGCGCTGCGGTCGGTCGGGCACAACCCGCCCCGAACGGCCTACACCCTGGCAGAAGGAGACCAAAGGGCGCAGAGACTGTGACGCACGTCACGCTCGCGTGCTTGGTGTGCCTTCCCGCCGACAGCCTGGCTTCCGGACGCCGTGTCTGACCGTGATTCCGGACGATCCCGGACACTCCCGGACGGCAAGGTGATGAGGGCAGGAGCGAGGGCGCAGGGGTCCGGAATGTGACGGGTTTGTGGAACGCGCCACACGGTCGTGCCCTGGCCGCTAGCATCCACGGGCGCATGGAGTGATCGAGGGGTGTCCGTTCACGGCCGGATCGTGCCGTGTCAATTACTCGGAGTGATAATGAGTCTTCCTGTTGTCCGTGTCTCCCGTCGAGCCGTCACCCGGGGGGTGTGCGCGTCCCTGCTCATCGCGGGGCTCCTGCTGCCGGGTGAGGCTGCCCGGGCGACTGCTGCCGACGGTGCCGACTTCAACGGGGACGGCGTCTCCGACATGGCCATCAGCGGAAGCCAGTCCGTGCTCGTGCGCTACGGCGGGAGCGGTGCCACAGAGATCCTCCGCCAGCCAGAAGGGAACACCGAGACGTTCTTCGGCGCCTCGCTGGCGGTCGGTGACTTCGACAACGACGGGTTCGACGAGCTGGCCATCGGCGACCCCTTCCAGGACGGACACTCCGGGTCGATGCCCGCGTGGGCCGGTGCGGTCTGGGTCTACGAGGGTGCCGCCGACGGGCTGCTCGACGACGCCACGGGCGAGCCGCACGGCCGGACCAAGTACCAGCAGGGCCTGGCGGGGATCCCGGGAGGTGCCGAGACGGACGACCTCTTCGGGATCTCGGTGGCCACCGGTGACCTCACCGGGGACGGAACCGACGACCTCGTCGTCGGCTCGCACGGCGAGACCCTCAGTTCCAAGAGCTGGGCGGGGGCGGTGACCTTCGTTCCCGGAAAGACCGGGACCGGCCTCGACACCAGCAAGGCCACGGCCCTGTCCCAGGACACCTCCGGGGTCGCCGGGGCCGCCGAGACCAACGACCGGTTCGGGTACGCCGTGGCGATCGGTGACGTCACCGGCGACCGCAAGCTAGACCTCGTGGTCGGGGTGACCGGCGAGAACGGTCGAGGCGCGGTGCAGGTGTTCCTCGGCACCGGAGCCGCCTCGGCGTACGCGACGAGCGGGTCGACGGCGGTGGCGGCCGGTTCGGTGAAGATCAATCCGTCGGCATGGTCGGTCATCGACGCGGACTACTCCGGGACGGACGCGCTCTTCGGCAGCTCCCTGGCGGTCGGTGACGTCACCGGGGACGGCATCGGCGACATCGTGGCCGGGGCTCCCATGGCGAAGGTCAGCGGGAAGCACAACGCCGGCGCCGCAGCGGTGCTCCGAGGCGCTGCGGCGGGGATCAGCTCCACCCGCGCCCAGCTGACGGGCCAGTCCGCCACCAACGTCGTGGGCGCCAGCGAGACCAACGACCAGTGGGGCGACTCCGTCGCGATCGGTGACCTCACCGGGGACGGCAGGGCTGAGGTCATCCTGGGAGCGCCTGGCGAGGCCATCGGCACCAAGGCAGCGGCCGGTGCCTACACGGTGCTGCGCACCACCTCGACCGGGGTCACCGGCACCGGATCGTTCGGCGTCAACCAGGAGACGGCCAATGTGCCCGGTGGCGGCTCGGAGGCGCGTGACGTCTTCGGCTCGTCGCTGGCCGTGCAGGACCTCAACGGTGACGGGCGCAAGGACGTCCTCGTCGGCTCGCCGTTCGAGGATGTCGGTGGTGTGGCGGCAGGTGCTGTCTACCTGCTGATCAGCTCGACGACCGGCAGGCCGAGCGCGGGATCGGCGGTGTTCAGCGGTAACGCGTTCAGCGACTCCCAGGGGTCTCTCCTGTACCTCGGCTGGTCGCTCCTGGCCGGCGGGACCGTGCCGGGCACGGCGGTCACCTCGGCGACCTCGGCCGGTGCCTCCGGCGCGGCGTCCACCTCCTCCGTCAAGAGCGACCGCGCGGAGCTGCTCTCGACGCGCAACTGACCGCACCGCGCGTCATCCTGCGACCGACCCCCGGCTCTGCAACCAGGCCGGGGGTCGGTCACGTCATCCCTCCCTCTCCGCCTCACGAACCGCCTCGCGGGACCGCCTCGTGAGCCGCCTCACGAACCGTCACCGCCCGCTCCGCCGGACGGCGGAGATCGGCGGATCCCGCGGAGCAGGGGTCGCCCGGCGTGACCCGACGGCGCACCGACGGCGCATCAAGCCGCGTGACCACCCCGCCGAGTACTCACCATGGCGAGAACCCGTCGTGCCGTCCCCGCCGTCCTGCCGACAACGCACCGCACCACCCTTCCGGCCACCCGCCGCACCGCCCTTCCGGCCACCCGCCGCACCGCCCTTCCGGCCACCCGCCGCGCCACCCGCTCGGCCGCCCGCCGCGCCCTTCCCGCAGCAGCCGTCGCCGTGGTCTCCCTCGTCGGGACCACCCTCGGCTCGACGGCGCCCGCGGGGGCGTCGTCGTCCGCCCCGGCCGTCACGCGCGTGGCCGGCTCCGTCGGCCCCGTCGGCTCCGCCCGGGCGGTGACGCCGGTGAGCACCGTCCGGCCGGTCGCCGGGCCGGTCGCCGTCCGTCGAGCGACCCAGGTGCACCAGCGCCGGGACACCGCCGGGATCCGGGTCGTTCCCGACGGACGGCTGGTCACGTCGGAATGCCGTCCCGGGTCCTGCACCGTCGTCAGACGGCTGGGAACGGGCGACCGCCCGGGCACCCGGACCTGGCCGGGCACCGGGGGGCGGACACCGGTGACCTCGTTGCGGTTGATGAACTACCAGCCCTCGACCCACGGCTGGCCGCTGATGTGGACCGACTTCCGTCCCGCCGAGCTCTCAGCGGACTTCGCGAGGATCCGGGCGGCGAACGCCAACGCGGTCCGGCTCGCCGTCATCCCCGACACCTTCGGCTGGCCGACCCCGTCGGCGACGATGATGGATCGTCTGCGGACGGCCGTCGACCTGGCCGATCGACACGGCCTGTCGGTCCAGCTGACCCTGTTCGACTGGTGGGACCGCTACTGGCAGCACGAGGAGAGCCTGGTCTGGGCCGCCGCCGTGCTCCGGCCGTTCCGGGGCGACCCGAGAATCGCGCTCGTCGAGGTGCGGAACGAGGTCAACCCCTATGACCCGGCCGTGATCTCGTGGCTGAAGGTCGTCACCCCGCAGGTCCGCTCGTCCGCCCCCGGTGTCCCGGTGACGGCCTCGATCTCGACGACGCGCGGCACCGCGGCGCTGTCCAGGCTGCGCGCGGAGTTGGGCACCGGCGGGCTGGACGTCGCCGACATCCACTACTACGGAACGGCGGCAGGGGCCCGGAGGTGGCTCGCCGCCGCCCGGGCAGCGGCGGGGGACCTGCCCCTGGTCATCGGCGAGGCGGGGTACTCGATCAGCAACGAGGTGGACGCGGCCCGGCCGGTCGCCCACCGCGAGGAACTGCAGGCCGACTGGTACGACGCGGTCTTCCGGGCGGCCGGGGCCACCGGGGTCCGGGTCGTGGCGCCGTGGACCCTCAACGACTTCTCCGCCACGGCGATCCCGGGACTGACCCCTGACCGGGCACCGGAGGAGTACGCCTTCGGGCTGGTCCGGGCCGACGGATCGCGGCGCCCCGCCTTCGGCGTCGTCCGGGCCTGGTGGACGAGTCCTCCCGCGGCGGGCCTGGTCGCCGACTTCGACGACCCCGCCGACCGCGGGCTGCCGGCGGGCTGGACCGTCTCGTTCCAGGGCGGTGCCCGGGTGGCGACGGACAGCGCCGTCCGTCGCAGCATCCCGCAGAGCGTTGCGCTCGGCGCCACCGGCGGCACCGTCTCGGGTGTCCCCTGCCTCTCTCGCTACGTCGCCAACGCCCTGTCCCCTGCACAGGAGTGGACCGGGACGGCGTGGGTGCGCACCAGGGGCTCTGCCGGGACCGCGAGGATCTCCCTGAGCTGGTTCGACGCCGACGGGCGCTACCTGGGGCAGGTCGAGTCCGCGCGGGCGCCGAGGGGGACGACGTCCGGCTGGGTCCGGCTCGCGGTCACCGGGAGGGCGCCGAACGGGGCCGAGGTGCTGCGGGCGTACCTCAAGTCGGACAACGACCCGGGCACGGTGTGGTTCGACGACGTGACCGTCCGCCCCTCGGGCTGACGGGTCCGGGTCGCGCGGGCACCCCGGCGGATCCGCGGCCAGAGGAGGCACGGGGCCCCGGGGGGAATCCATGGGTATCGGGGGAGTCCGTGGGGCTCGGGACGAAAGGGCGGCGGCGGGGTGAATGTCGCCGTGAATCGACGGACGGCAGGGGAATCCCCGCACCCCACCCGTGCGTCGCCCTTTTCGTGCCCGGCACGCCGGGTTGTCGTCGATGGGCTCCGAGTCGGATGCCTGCCGAATGTCCGGGCGGGTGTGAATGTTCCCACGGATACCACAGAACAACGGAGGTCGAATCGGGGCCTGCTGCCCGCCGCATCAGGTGAGGGGCGAGATCAGGTGTTCGGCGGAGAGAACGGTCCCGGGCCAACAAATGGAGCATGTATGCTTAGAGTAACTGGACGGAAGCCCACCGCTACTCGTTGTCGGGGTGTCGTCAGTGGTGGATCGTCCGGTAAGGACCGTTGACGGCGATACCCGACGCTTTCGGGTGGCCGGTGATTCCGCGAACGCATCGTGAATCCGTCGTGAGAAACGCGGTGGGAAACGCCGCGAGGCCTTGCGGCGTGCAGGTCCCCTTGTCAGGGGTGGGCGCGGGGCGACCCGCACGGAACAGGTATGCCTGTGGAACGGAGTGGAGAAGTCTGTGGACGTGTCGAGAACGGTGAGGTTCACCGGCGCCCGGCCCAGAGTCTCGGTGATCGTTCCCGCCCGGAACGAGGCGAGGAACCTGCCGCACGTCCTGGCCGCGCTGCCCGCCGACCTGCACGAGGTGATCCTCGTCGACGGCGCGTCGGTGGACGACACCGTTCCGGTCGCGCGTGCCTGCCTGCCCGACGTCCGGGTGGTCCACCAGACCCGCAAGGGCAAGGGGAACGCGATGGCGTGCGGCTTCACCGCCGCGACGGGTGACGTCCTGGTCATGCTGGACGCCGACGGGTCGGCCGATCCCGCCGAGATCCCCAGGTTCGTCGACGCCCTGGTGGCCGGGGCCGACTTCGCCAAGGGCACCCGGTTCGCCGACGGCGGCGGCAGCCACGACATCACCCGCGTCCGGCGCTGGGGGAACACCTTCCTCAACACCCTGGTGAACATCATGTTCCGGACCAGGTACACGGATCTCTGCTACGGCTACAACGCCTTCTGGACCGACCTGCTGCCCGTCCTCGACCTGCCGGCGACGGAGATCGACGGGCTCGGCCGCACCGACATGGTCTGGGGCGACGGGTTCGAGATCGAGACCCTCATCAACGTGCGGGTCGCGAAGTCCGGGGCGGAGATCGTCGAGGTGGGCAGCGTCGAGAAGAACCGCCTCTACGGCGAGAGCAACCTGCACGCCGTCCAGGACGGCCTCCGCGTCCTCCGGACGATCCTCGCCGAGCGGCGGCGTGCCCGGCGCACGGTCTCCACCACACGGGCCGGGGCCACAGCACGGGCCGGGACCACAGCACGGGCCGGGACGAGGGGGAGGGCCGGGGGGACGGGGTCCCTGTCCATGGGGTCGGCCGCCGGAGCGGACCTGGGGCAGAAGGGGACGCTGAAGGTAGCCCCCCGGTGACCGTCTCCGGGACCGCCGTCATCTGCTGCTACACCCTCGACCGCTGGGACCGGCTCGTCGACGCGGTGGCCTCCGTCCGCGCGCAGCAGCCGCCCGTCGACGCCGTCGTCGTGGTGGACCACAACGAGGCCCTGCTCACCGCGGCCCAGGAGGCCTTCCCCGACCTGGTCGTGGTGCCCAACGGCGAGGGCAGGGGGCTCTCCGGCGCCCGGAACACCGGCGTCGCCTGCTCCGACACCGACGTGGTGCTGTTCCTCGACGACGACGCCGTCGCCGAGCCCTCCTGGGCCGCCTCCCTGCTGGCGTGCTTCGCCGATCCCCGGGTGATGGTGGTGGGCGGGCGGGTCGACCCCGACTGGGAGGGCGGTGCCCGGCCGCGCTGGTTCCCGGCGGAGTTCGGCTGGGTCGTCGGCTGCAGCTACACCGGCCAGCCCGAGCGGCTCGGCACGGTGCGCAACCCCATCGGTGCCTCCATGGCGATCAGGAGGGACGTCTTCGCCGCCGTCGGCGGGTTCTCCGGCGCCCTCGGCCGGGTCGGGAGCCTGCCCGTCGGCTGCGAGGAGACGGAGCTGTGCATCCGGCTGCTGCGCAGGGACCCGGAGGTCGTCGTCCTGCACCAGCCGGACAGCCGGGTGACCCACGCCGTCCCGGAGCAGCGCCAGACCCCCCGCTACTTCCTGTCCCGGTGCTTCCACGAGGGCCGGTCCAAGGCCGCCGTCACCCGGCGGCACGGTTCCGGCAGCAGTCTCGGCTCGGAGGCCCGGTACGTGCGCCGGGTGCTGCCGCTGGCGCTGTGGCGCTACGCCGTCGCGGCCCTCCGCGGGGCTCCCGCACCGGGACCGGCCGTTCGGGAGGAGCCGACGGCGGCACCGGGCGCGGCGTCCGGTCGGCGGCTGGCCGCGCTGGGCGCCGCCCTCTTCGTCGTCCTCGGCCTGGCGCTGGTCACGACCGGGTTCGTCGTCGAGCACGTGACGGCCGCCGTCACCCGCAGGGACCGCGAGCCGGCGTACGAGTTGGTCCGCCGTGCTCCGGCGCCGCCGGCCGGCGTGCCGACACGGTGACCGTGAACCCGGCGGGGAGTGTCGAGTGACGTCGAGAACCCTGGCGACCCGCCTGGTGCCGCGGGTCGGTGCGAGCGTCGGCTCGCGCGACCCCGGCACCAGGAGCCTGGTCCGCAACAGCCTCAGCCTGGTCGTGACGACCCTGGTCACCTCCGGGCTGGGCTACGCGTCCTGGATCCTCGTCGCCCGGTTCCTCGACCCGGCGACGGTCGGGCTGGCGTCCGCGGTGATCTCGTTCAGCACGGTCGTCTCGCTGGCGACCCACCTGGGCGTCGGTCCGCTGCTCATCCGGCGGCTGCCCGCCGTGGAGGGGCGGCCGGAGTGGCTCGCCTCCCTCGTCTCCGCGCTGCTGGTCTCCTCGGGGCTCACCGGCCTCGCGGGCCTCGGTCTCGGGATCCTCGCGGTCCGGTGCGGGTGGTTCGCCGGCGTGTTCGAGCACACCCTCGGCTTCACCCTCTCGGTGGTCGGTGCCGTGGTGTGGACGGCGCTGAACGTCGTCCAGTATGCCTTCACCGCGGTGCGTCGCTCCGAGCTGACGCTCGTGGCCAACCTCGCCGTGAGCGGGTCCAAGTGCCTGCTGCTCGTGCCGCTGCTCCTCGTCGTCGAGGGACCGGTGTCGGTGCTGCTGGCCTGGACCCTCAGCGCGACCGTCGGGCTCGTCGTCGCCCTGGTCCGGCTGCTGCCGCGGACGGGGATGCCGTTGCGCCGGGACCTGCTGCGGTTCCGCTGCAGCGTCGGTGCCCTGCGCGAGGGAACGGGGCACCACCTGACGAGCCTCGGCGGCTCCCTGGTGCCGTGGCTGCTCCCGCCGCTGGTCGCGGTGCGGCTGGGGGCCGAGGCGAACGGGTTCTTCTACCTGACCTGGATGGTGGGCTCGATCCTGTTCGCCGCGGCCCCCGCCGTCTCCTCGGCGCTGCTGGCGGAGGGCGCCCGCGAGGGGTCGGACCTGCACGGGAAGCTGCGCACCTCCGGCGCGCTCGTCGCGATCCTCATCGTCCCTCCCGGCGTCCTGCTCTTCGTCGGGAGCGAATGGGTGCTGCGGCTCTTCGGTCCCGAGTACCCGGGGGTCGGGTCGACCCTGCTCCGGATCCTCGCCGTCGCCGCCATCCCGGACGCCGTGACGAGCCTCATCGTCGGGGTGTTCCGGGTCAAGGGGTGGGTGTGGCGGTCCACCGTCCTCAACGTCGGGATGGCCGTCACCGCCGTCGGCCTGGCGTGGACCCTCGGCCCACGCCACGGGATCGAGGGGGTGGGACTGGCGTGGCTCGTCGCCCAGACCCTCGGCGCGGTCCTGTTCATGCCGTCACTGGTCAAGGCCGTGTCACGTGGGCTGCACCATCCGGCCCACCGGCTCTGCTGAACGGGCCCGGCCCGCACGCGGCGGAGGCGCCTCTCGGCGTGCTCCGCCCGGGCGCAGCCGGCGGATGGACACATGTCGGGTTCTCGGGAACGGTGGGGGATTTTGATCATCAATGAGGTGAAGACGATGGACGCCCCCCGGCTGGGCGTCCTCCCCGGCCGGGCGGACCGGCCGGCGAGAATCGGCTCCCGCGTCGCGGCCGGGGTGTTCGCGGGATCGCTGCTGTGGTGCCTCGCCCTGGTGGCGCTGGCCTACCACCTGGCGCCGACCGCCTCCGGCCAGGCGCCCTTCCACGTCTACTGGGCCGGGCTGCTGCCGGTCTTCGGCACGAGCATGCTCATGCTGCGGCGCGACCTGACCCCGGGCGTCCGGGTCGCCGTCCTGAGCGCCCTCGGAGCGGTCTGTGCGCTGCCCAAGCTGCTGCGCACCCCCGGCGGGCCGCTGTTCTACGACGAGATGGCCCACTGGGGCCAGGTGCGCCGGCTCGCCGAGGACGGCGTGCTGTTCCGGCCCAACATCGTGCCGACCGTCGAGGACTATCCCGGCCTGCACGTGCTCACCGTCGCGGTGAGCCGGATGACCGGGGCCTCGGCGTGGACCAGCGGCCTCGTCCTCGTCGTCGCCTGCCACGTGCTCATGGTGCTCGGGGTCTACCTGCTGGCGACCTCCCTCGGGCTCGACGCGAAGGCCGCAGGCCTCGCGGCCCTCGTCTACGCCTGCAACCCGGGGTTCTTCGGCTTCACGGCCATGTACGCCTACGAGAGCATCGCCATCGTCTGGCAGTTGTGGACCCTCGTCGCCTGCGTGAACGTCGTGCGCGCCAGCACCGGAGCGGAACGGTGGCGATGGGCGGTGCTGGCGCTCGGATCCGGGGTGGCCGCCGCCGTCACCCACCACGTCTCGAGCATCGCGGGCGTCGTCTTCGTCGCTCTGGTCGCTCTCGCCGCCACGCTGTCGAAGAGGGTCTCCCGCGCCGGCCGGTCGGCGGCCTGGGGGGTGTTCGGGGCGCTGCTGGCCGTGAACGTCGGCTGGATGTGGCCGGACCGGGCGACGCTCGTGCCGTACCTGCTGAACGCCCCGCGGGCCGGGCTGGAGCAGCTCAGCCAACTGGCCGGTGGCACCGGCGGCGGGGAGGCGAGCAGCCGCACCCCGTTCGAGGAGTCGGCCCTGCCGGCCTACGAGCAGGTCGCGTCGGTGCTGGGGGTCGTCCTGGTGACCGTGCTCCTGCTGTGGGCCGTCTGGCTGGTGCGGGGCCGGGTGCTCCGCGACCGGATGTGGACCGCGCTGCTGGTGATCGCGCTCGCCGTCCCGGTGTCGATGCCGCTCATCGTGACCCGGCACGGAGCCCCGGCGGCCCACCGGAGCTGGCCGTTCACCTACCAGGCGCTGGCCGTGCTGGTCGCCGTCCCGCTCGCCTGGCTGGTCACCTCGCGTCGCGTGGTGCCGGTTCTGGCGGCGTTCACGGCGACGGCGGTGATCCTCGTGGGCGGGCACGCGACGGACTTCGACGCCCAGGCCCGCTTCCCCGGGCCGTACGCCAGCGGCTGCGACGGCCGGGTGCTCACCCCCGAGGCGATCGAGGTGTCCCGCTGGCTGGGTGACCACACCGCACCGGGCACGCGGTTCGTCGCCTCGGACTTCTTCACCGCGGGCACGGTGTCCGCCCACAGTGACGCCGTGTACGTCGGGAGGTTCCCCACCTGGGAGCTCACCTTCCACGACAGCCCGCCCCGGCGGCAGTGGCACGACGAGCTGGTGCGCCAGGGCATCGCGTACCTGGTGGTCGACCAGCGGATCACCGGGGCCCCGTTCCGCGGCGGGTACTACATCGCGAACCACGAACCGCAGGCCTATGTGCGCACCCGGGCGATCAGCCCGAGGGCGCTGGCGAAGCTCGACGAGGTCCCGTGGCTGCGCGGGGTGCACGAGAACGCGTACTACACCGTGTACGCCGTGCTCCCCGCCGGTTCCCCGTCGACCGGACCCGCAGACACCGAGGAGGGGAGGAACAGGTGGCAGTCCGACCTGGTGTGAGTGGGGTGAGCCTCCGGATCGACCCCGTGCAGGCAGGCGGCGGCCGGGAGGCGGCAGAGCTGGTCGCCGTCCTGGCCCTGGCCGGGGTCACCCTGGCCCCCACGCCGTGGACGGCGCCGCTGGCCGTCGTGCTCCTGCTGGCCGTTCCGGGGCTGGTGCTGCGCGGGCTGCTGCCGCAGCCGGGAGAGCTGCCGGGCGGGAGCGTCTGGCCGCTGCGAGCCTGCTGGTCGCTGGCGTACTGGACCCTCGTCCTGCTGGCCCTCGGCATGGCAGGACTCGACCTCAGCGGGTCGGGCGCCGTCCTCGCCGCACTGGCGCCGCTGCTCACCGTCGCCGCCTGGCGGTTCGTCGTGAGTTCCCCGCTGCTCGGTGGGAGGGGCCGTGGTCCGCTCACCGGGAGGGGCCGTGGTCCGCTCACCGGGAGGGGCCGTGGCCCGCTCACCGGGAGGGTGCGTGGCTGAGGGGACGACGGCAGGTGGTCGGCTCGTCGTCGCCCTGGTGAGTCCGCACTTCCGCCCGCACATCGGCGGGGTGGAGGTCCATGTGGAGAAGCTGGCCCAGCACATGGCGGCAAGAGGTCACCAGGTGGACGTGCTGACCCACGGGTTCGGCGACGCGCCCATGGTGGAGGACGCCGACGGGTACACCGTGCGCCGGTTCGGCTCGCTGACCCCGTCGCAGGCCTACCCCTGGTCGCCCGCGCTGGGACACCACCTGCGGACGGCGCGCTACGACGTCGTCCACGCGCACAACTACCACGGCGTGCCCTTCCTCCAGGCCGGGCGCTGTCCGAGCCCCTACCTCGTGGTGACGCCCCACTACCACGGCGGCGGGCACACCGGGATGGCACGGGCGGCGCACCGGCTGTGGCGGCCGCTGTGCCGCTCGACGTGGCGACGGGCCGACGCCGTGATCGCCGTGTCCGAGGCGGAGCGGGCCCTCATCACCCGGCACGTACCCGAGGTGGACGGGCGGGTCCGGGTCATCGGCAACGGCGTGGACACCCCGCCCGCGGGGCGAACCGGGCCGCCGCTGATCCCGGCACCGTACGTCCTGGTCGTGGCGAGGCTGGAGCCGTACAAGCAGATCGGCGTCGTGCTGGAGGCGCTCGCGGCGTGCCGGCACCCGGAGCTCCACCTGCTGGTCGTCGGCAAGGGGCCGGAGTTCTCCGCGCTGCGGTCCCGCGCCGGTGAGCTGGGCGTCGCGCCGCGGGTGTGGTTCCGCAGCGACCTCGACGGCACCGAGATGGCCTCGGCGTACCGCGAGGCGACCTGCTACGTGACCATGAGCCGCAGGGAGGCCTTCGGCCTGACCCTGGCCGAGGCCATGGCCGCGGGGGTCCACGTCATCGCCTCGGACATCCCGGCCCACCAGGACGTGCTCCGGCTCGGCGGCAGGGAGCCGACCGGGCTGTTGCCGCTCGACGCCACCGGTGACCGGGTCGCCGAGGAGATCGACCGGCTGCTCGCCGAACCTCCGCCGCCCCGGGCGGCCTACGCGTCCTGGGCGTCGGTGACCCGTGCGGTGCTCGCCGTCTACGACGAGGTCCGGGGTCGCCGCAGGGCACAGGGGTCGGCGTCGGGCAGGCCCGCTCCGGGTCGGCCGGCTCCGGATCGGCCGGTGTCCGACCGGTCGGTGCCGGACCGGTCGGTGCCGGACCGGTCGGCGTCGGAGACCGCACCGGGGGTTTCCGGATGAGAGTGCTCATGGTCAGCGACCTCTACCCGCCGTACCCGGGCGGGCTCGAGGCCCACGTGGAACGGTTGGTCGGGCAGCTCAGGAGACGCGGTCACGCGGTCGAGGTCGCCACCGTCCGGGGAAGCCTCGGTCGACCGGCGGACGGCGTGCACCACCTGCCGCTCGCGCTGGCGAGGGTTCCCGGGGTGTACCGGCAGGACCGCCCGTTCCATCCGCCGTGGGCCGACCCGGCCTTCGTGCGGAGCCTTGCGGCCCTGGCCGGGGAGTTCCAGCCGGACGTCGTCCACGCCCACGGGTGGTGCGTGTTCTCCGCGGTGGAGGTGGGGGAACGGCTGGGGGTCCCGGTGCTGGCGACCCTGCACGACTACGGCCTGCTGTGCCCGAACAAGTCGATGTACTGCGGCCGTCCCTGCGAGCCCCGTGGCGGGTTCTGCTGCCTCGGCTGCCGGGGAGCCGGGCAGGGGCTCGCGAAGCGGGCGGGGTTGGCCGCTGCCCTGCGGCGGGTACCGCGGATGGTGCCGAGGGTGTCCCGGTTCCTGGCCGTGTCCTCCTGGGTGGCCGGGCAGCACGCGCGTCACCTGCCGGGGCTGAGGGATCTCGTCGAGGTGGTGCCCAACTTCCTTGAGCTGCCCGACGCGGAGTCGTACTCCACCGGGGCACCGGGTACCGCTGGGTCGCCCGGCTCCGCCGGGACACCGGGTTCCGCAGGGGCGTCCGGCTCCGCCCGGACGCCGGGCTCGGGGGACGCGCCGAGCGTCCTCTACGTGGGACCGGAGGCCGGGTTCAAGGGCGCCGACACCGTCCTCGACGCCTTCCGCATCGTCCGCCGCACCCGCCCGGAGGTCACCCTGACCATGGTCGGCGGCGCCCGGCGGGAGCCGCACGAGAGGGTGGAACGCCTCGGCCGGCTCACCGGCGCCGACCTCGACGCGGCCTATGCCCTGGCCACCGTCGTCGCCGTCCCGCCGAGCTGGCAGGACCCGTGCCCCACGGTCGCGCTGGAGGCGATGGCCCAGGGGACGCCGGTGGTGGCGACGGCCGTCGGCGGCCTCGTCGACATCGTCGACGACGGGGTCACCGGCCGCCTGGTTCGCGCGGCCGACCCGGAGGCTCTCGCCGCGGCGCTCCTCGGGGTGATCGACGACCCCGACCGCGCCGAGCTGGGAGCGGCCGGTCGACGACGGGTGCGGGAGGAGTACTCGGCCGACGTGGTGGTGCCCCGCATCGAGGCGGTCTACACGCGGTCGTACCTGCTGTCGGCTCTGCCGTGGTCACCCGGATGACCGCGACCCCACCCGCACTGCCGTGGCCGGTCGGGGGGCGGGGCTCACGGCTCCCGGTAGCCAAGGCGGGTGACGACGGCGCGGTGGTCGGTCCCGGCGATCCGCAGCGTTGCGGCCGAGACCGGGGCGAGAGCCCCCGGCGAGACGAGCACGTGGTCGAGGTGCACCAGGGCCAGCCGCGACGGCCAGGTGTGAGGGCCGAACCGGTGACCGGCCTCCGCGGCGTCGACGAGACCGGTGTCCAGCAGGGCCCGGAAGGCGGCGTGGTCCCGGCCGGCGTTGAGGTCACCGGCGACGAGCTGCGGACCGGTGGCCGCCGCCAGCTCCTCCCGGAGCCGTTCCAGGTCGTCGGCCCACCGCCGGTCGGCTCCGGGCCGAGGGGCGAGGGGGTGGGCGCAGGTCACGGTGACCGCCGGACCGGAGGGCAGGCGCACCAGGGCTCTCGGCGCGACGAAGCCCATCCCCTCGACGGCGGGGACCGGGTCCAGCGGGTACCGGCTCCACAGACCGGCCCCGCTCGCCCCGGGCAGCGGCTCGTCGTGACGGTGGGGGAGCAGCGACCCCAGCCCGGCCGTCTCCAGCCGGGCCTGCAGCGCGGGGGTGAGCTCCTGGACGGCGAGCAGGTCGACGCCGTGCTCGCGGGCGACCGCGACGATGTCGTCGGCGTCGGCCTGCCCGAGGAAGGCGTTGACCGTCATCACGGTGAACGTCCCCGTGGCCGGGAGCCCGTCGGACTCCCGGTGGTCGACCGGGGGAGCCACCCGGCCGGGCACCGGGAGCACGCCGCTGAGGACCAGGGGCAGCAGGACGGCGGCCGCGACCACCGCGGTGCGCCGGGAGCGGGCCGCCACCGCCAGGACCAGGGCTCCGGTCGCCGTCATCGTCGCCGCGGGGCAGAACGCGGCGAGCTGCGGCCAGGGGGTCGGCGGTCTGCCGCCCTGGATCCGCGCGGCCAGCGGAAGCGCCGCACCCGCGGACATCACCAGGGAGGCGGTGGCCGCGGTGACCCGGGATCCGCGGGGCGTCATCCGGGCGGTCAACGGGAGCCGGAGGTGCCGGGACGCAGGAGGCGACGCAGTGCCGCCCGCAGCCCGTGCCTCGGCGACCCGGCGGAGCGGAACCGTCGGCAGTCGCCCGCAGGGCACAGGGAGCATTCGGTGCCGTCGCGATAGTGCTCGTGCGCGGCGCGGGGGTGACCGCAGACGCAGGCCTGAACTGACGCATCATCCGATGTCGACACTGTCACTCCTCACGGCGATGGCATCGGCGATCAGATCAATGTGCGCCGCTCATCCACGCCTTTCCGGACCCGATATCCCCCGGCCCGCTCAGTCTAGAGGGACGTCATGGCGATGAACGTTAACTGATAGTCGACACGCCAGCACAATCAGTAGCGATCGATCATCGTCGGCGCCTCCTGTTCGATCCCGGTGACGGTGCCGCGAGCACGACGCTCACCCGTGCCGGTCGGGTCGGAGCAGGGGCTAGGCGCGGCCCCGAACGGAGCGGAGCCATGGCCGATCTCGGCCGGAACCTGTCCGGTTCATGGTGATCCGGGAGGGATGGTGCCCCGGGCCGGGGGGTCCCCGACCCCAGCGAACGGCCGTGGAACGTGCCGGTGCCGGAGCCGTCCGTACCGGGTGGTCACCCCGCCGCTCTCCGCCGTCCGGGGGCCTGGGTCACCGGGTGAGCGCGGGATTCTCGTCGGGTGCCGCCCGTCCGGACGCATACCGACGGGGAGTCGTCGGGCGTGGTCCGGAATCCGCTCAAGGGGCCGTCGCCGACGGTCGATGCTCCATTTCCGACCCCCGGAGACGCGCGTTCCCCGACCCGGGGAGCCTCCCGTTTCCGGATCCGAGGAACTCGCGGTCCGACCGACCGGGGAATTCCTCAGCGGTGTCCCGACACAGCGAGGGGTGAGGTCCGTGCGAATCACGCACAGGAGAAAGACGATCTCGGTGCTGATGGCGATAGGTCTGGCAGTGACCCTGCCGAATCTCCCCGAGGGTGAGCCCGCCGCCGCGGCAGCCCGGCCCCTGCGTGACCGGGTCATGGTAGGGGCGACGATCCAGGAGATCGCCGGCACCGGGGACAGCGCGGCCGCCGTGGAGGCGCTCCTCGACGCCGAGCTCGACATCGTGTCCGGGTACATGTCCTGGTCGGACTCCATCGGCGGGTCGAGGGACCGTGCCGTCGCCGCGTCAGGGCGGCGGGCCGTCCTGCTCGCCTGGGAGCCGTGGGGAGTGCGGTTCACCGATGTCACGGCGGGCCGGAAGGACGCCTACCTCGGCAGCGTCGCGGACTCGCTGAAGGCCTACCCGTACACCGTCTACGTACGGCCGTGGCCCGAGATGAACGGCCGGTGGTCGCCGTGGCAGCCCACCGCTGACGGCGGGAAGCCGGACGGGGGCACGCCGAAGGAGTTCGTCGCCGCCTGGCGGTACACCGTGGACTTCTTCCGGCACCGGGGCGTCGACAACCTCAAGTTCGTGTTCAACCCCGACGCGTCGGACTTCCCGACGAACACCAGGATCGATGCGATCTGGCCCGGCAGCTCCTACGTGGACGTGCTCGGGATCGACGGGTTCAACTGGGGGTACACCGTGCGCGGGACGGTCCCGACCGGCGACCGGTGGCAGACGTTCTCCGAGATCTTCGCCCCGATGTACGGCACGCTCACCCGGCTGCATCCGACGGCTCCGGTCTGGATCACCGAGATGGGCTGCAAGGAGCCGGCGAAGGAGGACAACGCGAAATACCCCGAGGAGTCCTCGCCCGCGGATCCGGCGCACAGCAAGGCGACGTGGATCCGGCAGCTCATGGCGGAGGACGGCTTCCCGCGGCTCGAGGGCGTCGTCTTCTTCAATAAGCGCAAGGAACGCGACTGGAGGTTCGACTCCTCCTCGGGAGCGCTCTCCGCCATGCGCGGAGAGCTCGCCGCCAGGACCACCGGCACCGGTGGACGGCGACCGCAGGTGCGCCGCCCGACGTCGCGCTGGCCGAACGTGTGGTTGCCCGAGCCGCGCAAGCCGGTCGTGCGACAGCCGGATCCGAGGCGGTCGGCCGAGCGCTTCCTTCACCCCTTGACCTGCCCGGTCTGCCGTTACCTCTCCGCTCGGCTGAATGCCTCCGTCACGGCCGGGGGCACGCAGCGGGCGGTGAGTTCGGGCACGGATCGGAAGCGCAGGACCGGAGTCCGGGTGGTTGTCCGACGGATATCGGCCGCCCGGTAGGACCGACTCTCCGACATCGGCATCAACGGTTCGAACGGGCCGTCGTCCGCAGAACGGACGACGGCCCGTTACTGTGACATGGATCACATGGCTTTGAGTATCCTGTGGACGGGTGGTCGGGCTGTACCGAATCCGGGGAGATGCCCGATCCCGGGATCCCTTTTTTCGGGGCGATAGGGGCGCGAATTACGCGATGGTGATTCGTTGTCGCCATTGCGGACGTCCGGGAGAAGTTCGTTACCGGTGGTCGTTCTGCTCTCGGGATGGGCGTTCCTCCACCTCGATAGGGTGATTCAACCGGACATGCCGCCTGCAGGATCAGTCCTCGCACGGCCTCGGGCATGTCGATGGATCCTTTCTCGCTGGGGGAGACCTGTGAACCGTGTCGAGGTGTGCCTGATGCTGGCTGATGCCATGGAGCCGGCCCTGAGTGCGGAGGGGTCGAGGCTCCTGAGCCGACTCGTGCTCGGCTCCTTCGTCACCGTCGTCGGCGGGGCCGTGCTGTTCCGGCTGATCGTCCGGCTGAGCTCCAGGACCGGGCGGTAGCGACACCATGCGTCGACTCGTCGTGACCCGCACCCTTGTCACCGCCCTCGTCGTCCTCGTCCTCGCCGTCGTCACCCTGACGGTGCACCGGCAGACCACGGACCTCGTGCTCATCGCCTACTGGTACCTCGGTGCCACGGTGATCTCCGCCTGCCTGGTCTCGTTCGTGGTCGGCCGCCGGTACACGGCCAACCCGATCGCCCCGGGCCGGGTGCTCTGCATCGTCCCCACCTACAACGAGGACCCCGCGGCCCTCCGCGCGACGGTACGGTCCCTGCTCCGGCAGACGGTGCCCGTCGACATCGTGGTCATGGACGACGGGTCCAGGATCCCGGTGCAGCCCACCGTCCAGCACGAGCGGGTGACCTGGCTGCGTCAGCGGAACACCGGCAAGCGCGGGGCCCAGGTCGCCGTCCTGCGCCGGTTCGACCCCTCGGAGTACGACTTCGTCCTCACCGTCGACTCCGACTCGGCCCCGTACCCGGACGCCTGCGAGCACCTGCTGCGGGCGATGTCCAACCCCAAGGTCCAGGCCGTCACCGGGTGGATCTACGTCAGGAACCACGAGCACAACTGGATCAGCCGCGCCGCGGACATCGACATCGGTGCCTCCTGCGTGATGATGCGCACCTCGCGGTCGATGCTCGGCGCGCTGGAGACCACCTCGGGCGCGCTGGCCATGTACCGCAGCAGCCTGCTCTACGACCACCTCGACGCCTACGCGGTGGAGTGCGGGACCGGGGACGACCGGTGGCTGGCGCTGCGCGCCCTGCGTCGCGGCGAGGTCGTGTCGGTCGCAGAGGCCTGCGTCGAGACGGACATGCCGACCACCGTCAAGGGGACCTACCGGCAGCGGCTGCGCTGGGCCCGGTCGTGGTGGTGGATGCTGCCCTACTGCTTCGCGAACCTGAGGACGAAGCAACTGCTCAGCCCGCTGTATGGGCTGCTCCAACTCGTGATCACCCCGCTGATGACGCTGTACATCCTCGGGATGACCGTGCTGACCCTCGGCGGGCGGTACGCCGGGCACCTCGACGTCCTGCTGCAGTACGTCGTCGCCTACCTGGTGGTCCGGTACAGCGTGTCCGGCCTGTACCTGCTGGGCCGGCCGAACATGACCGCCCGGCAGAAGGCGGCGTCGTGGCTGCTGGGCACGCCCGGGGCGATCGTGCTCAACGCCTTCCTCCTCATCCCGACCCGCTACCTGGCGCTCGGGAAGCTCTTCGACAACCGCTGGCAGACCCGGGAGCTGCCGCCCCGGCAGGCCAGAGCCGTCACCCTCCCGTCGGTGCCCGACCTTCGAGTCAAGGAACTGGTATGAGTCTCCTCACGCTGGAACACCAGCTCGACGAAACCCACTTCAGCCTGGACCTGGTGGTCGTCGGTCTCGGCTACGTCGGGCTGCCGCTGGTGCAGGGTGCCGTCGAGGCGGGTCTCGCCGTGGCCGGCCTCGACCGCGACCCCCGGGTCGTCAACGGCCTCAACTCCGGGCGGTCGCACGTGGACGACCTGGACGACGAGGACGTGCGCGGGCTGCGGGAACGGGACTTCGTCGCCACCGCCGATCCCGCGATCCTCTCGCTGGCGGAACGCATCGTCGTCTGCGTGCCGACCCCGCTCTCCGCCGACGGCGGGCCCGACCTGACCGCCGTGCGCAGCGCGATCACCGCCGTGTCCGAGCACCTGCGGCCGGGGATGCTCGTGGTGCTGGAGTCGACGACCTACCCCGGGACGACGGACGAGGTGGTCCGGCCGCTGCTGGAGAGATCCGGCCTGGTCGCGGGGAGGGACTTCAACCTCGCGTTCTCGCCGGAGCGGATCGACCCCGGCAACCGGGAGTTCGGGCTGCGGAACACGCCGAAGGTCGTCGGCGGGCACACCCCGGCCTGCGCCGACCGCGCGGCACGCCTGTACGGCAAGCTCGTCGACCACGTCGTCATCGCCAAGGGCACCCGCGAGGCCGAGATGGCGAAGCTGCTGGAGAACACCTACCGGCACGTCAACATCGCGCTGGTCAACGAGATGGCCAAGTTCTCCCACGAGCTCGGCATCGACCTGTGGGACGTCATCCGGTGCGCGCGGAGCAAGCCGTTCGGGTTCGAGGCCTTCTACCCCGGCCCAGGGGTCGGCGGGCACTGCATCCCCATCGACCCGAACTACCTGAGCCACAGCGTCCGGTCCCGGCTCGGGTACCCGTTCCGGTTCGTCGAGCTCGCCCAGGAGATCAACGCGAGCATGCCCGCGTACGTGGTGCGTCGGGTCCAGGATCTGCTCAACCGGGAGCGCAAGTCGCTCAACGGTGCGCGGGTCCTGCTGCTCGGGGTGACCTACAAGGCCGACATCGCCGACCAGCGGGAGTCCCCGGCGCCCCAGGTGGCCCGGCTGATGCGCATCTCCGGCGCGGACGTCCACTTCCACGACCCCTACATCCGGGACTGGGACTACGGGTTCGGCCCGCAGCCGCGCGTGGACGACCTGGACGCGGTGCTCGCCGAGGCGGACATCACCGTGCTGCTGCAGGGGCACGAGCGCTACGTGACGGCCGACCTCCCGCGCGCAGCCCGGCTGCTGTTCGACACCAGGGGGATCATCTCCGACGCCGGGACGGCACGGCTGTGAGGGCCGGGGGGGCGGGAGGGCTGCGCCGGGCGGGCGCGGTCGTGGCCCTGGCGGCCGTGGCCTGCGGGACCGGCGGGCTCGCGGCGTCCGCGGCCCCCGGCGAGGTGACCTCGGGGAGCACCCGCACCGCGACGGCAACCGGCACGCGCACGGCAACCGGTACCGCGACGGCAACCGGAATGCGCACGGCAACCCGCACGGTCGCCGGCGCAGGCTCGGTGGCCGCGCGCCGGGCCGCAGCGGCCGAGACGTTCGCCGAGGGGACCACGGTCGTCTCGCTGACCTTCGACGACGGGTTCGCGAGTCAGTGGCGGGCGAAGAGGCTCCTGCGTCGGCACGGGATGCACGCGACGTTCTACGTCAACAGCGAGCGGATCGGCACGGACAGGCGGCTGACCCTGGAGCAGCTCCGCGCGCTCCGGGCCGACGGCCACGAGATCGCCGGGCACACCTCCAACCACACCCGGCTGATCGAGCTCGCCCCGGAGGAGCAGGTCCAGGAGATCTGCGACGACCGGGTGACGTTGAACCGGCTCGGGTTCGACGTGACGAACTTCGCCTACCCGTACGCCGCCTGGGATGCCACGGCCAGGAACGCCGTCGCGACCTGCGGCTACACCTCGGGCAGGACCATCGGGGACATCGGCAGGCGCAGCGCGACGTGCAAGCAGTGCAGCTACGCCGAGTCCATCCCGCCCAAGGACGCCTACGTGGTGCGGACCGGTCCCTCCGTCGTCCCGGCCACCTCCCTGTCGTGGATCAAGAAGGAGATCATGACGGCGGAGCGGCGCGGCGGCGGGTGGGTACCGCTGGTGTTCCACGAGGTCTGCGACGGCTGCAGTGCCATCGCCGTCTCCCCGGCCGTCCTCGCGAACCTGCTCGACTGGCTGGACCGCCGGGAGTCGCGGGGCGTCGTGGTCCGCAGCGTCCAGGAGGTGATCGGCGGTGAGGCGAAGCCGGTCGTCCCCGCGCCGGTGCAGGTCCCGAAGGACGGTGAGCTGGTCAACCCGTCCCTGGAGACCGCGTCCGGCGGGTCCGAGCCGCCCGTCATCGACCCCGGTCGGTGCTGGCAGCACGCGGGGTACGGGAAGAACACCGTGACCTGGTTGCGGTCGAAGGACGCCCACCACGGCGGCTGGGCCCAGACGCTGACGATGACCTCGCACACCGACGGCGACCGCAAGCTGATCGTGCGGCAGACGGACTGGTGCGCGCCGCGGGTGACGCCGGGCCGGTCCTACACCCTGGGCGCGTGGTACAAGTCCACGGCGCAGACCCGGATGCTGGTGTACTACCGGGTCCCGGGGAAGGGCTGGGTGTACTGGACGGCGTCGGCGCCGACCGGACCGGTGGCGGCGTGGACGCGGCACGTGTTCCGGACCCCGCCCATCCCGAGCGGTGCCACCCGGATCAGCTTCGGGTTGCAGCTCGCGACGACGGGGACGCTCACCACCGACGACTACACCCTGAGCGGCAACTCCTCGTCCCTGCTGTACCGCTCGGGGTCGGTGGGAGGACTGAACCCGCTGCTGGTCACGGCGCTGCCGGCGATCGTCATCGGGCTCGGCGTGCTCGTGCTGCTGATCCTCGTCCGGCGGCGGCGTCCGTCGACTCCGGCGCCGGCCGAGTAGCCGGACCGCGGAGCCCGCGCGACCGAAGCTCCCTGCCCACGGATCCAGGAGTCCGTGGGCAGGGAGCTTCGCACATCTCCCCGCACGGTGACCCATGATCCAAAAGTCCCGTACGAACGGATGACGAGCAACGGCCTGTTCTACCGTCTGTATCCGTTTGGCAACGTTCTGTGTGTAGTGGAAGTCTGTCAACGGGCCGAGAGGGCCCCGCGAAAGCGGATGAACCGGCGGAATCAGTGCCGGTGGCCGGCGGAGAGCGAGGGGGACGAATCCTCTCGGGACCTGGCTCCTGATCGAGGAGTGCTCACCGGGGTCGCCCGGGTGAACGGGTGGTCCCGGGTGACTCCTCCTCGGGTCCAGTGCCGGCCGGCGAGAACTCCGACGGCAAGGACGTGGAAGGAACCTGGCGATGAGCAGTGCCATCACTGTGAGCAATGCGGCGCGTCCGCGAATAGCCCCCGCGGATCTCCTGGGGCGGGGGCACGACGTGGTGTACGGGGCGCACGCACGTGCGCTCGTGCGGGGTCGCCGGATACTGGTGACCGGGGCGGGCGGTTCGATCGGGAGCGAGATCGTCCGGCAGCTCTCCACGCTCGCCCCGGAGCGGGTGTTCCTGCTCGACCACGACGAGTCCGCGCTGCACGCGCTGCAGCTCGAACTCGACGGCAACGGGCTGCTGGACAACGACCAGGTCATCCTCGCCGACGTCCGGGACAGGTCGGTCATGCGACGGGTGATGCACTCGGTCGGCGCGGACATGGTGTTCCACGCCGCCGCGCACAAGCACCTTCCTCTCCTCGAGCGGTACCCCGTCGAGGGGGTCAAGGCCAACGTCATGGGCACCTACAACGTCGTGACGGCCGCGGTGGAGGCAGGGGTGGAGCGGTTCATCAACATCTCCACCGACAAGGCGGCACGACCGACGTCCGTCCTCGGCGCGACGAAGCGCCTCGCGGAGCTCCTGGTCAGCAGCTACGCGGGGCAGGGCACCAGGGTGGCCTCCGTCCGGTTCGGGAACGTCCTCGGGAGCAGGGGGTCGTTCCTGTGCAGTCTCGCGTACCAGATCGACCACCTGCGCCCGGTGACGATCACGGATCGGAGCGTGACGCGGTTCTTCATGACCATTCCCGAGGCCGCAGGCCTGGTCATCGAGTCGGCCGTGATGGCCCGTGGCGGCGAGACCTACGTGCTGGACATGGGGGAACCGGTCCGGATCGTCGACCTCGTCGACCGGTACGTCGAGCTCACCGGATCCCTGACCCCGGAGGTCGTGTTCACCGGGTTGCGTGAGGGGGAGAAGCTGCACGAGGAACTCCTCGACGCCGCGGAGGACAGGAGGCGGACCCTGCACCCCCGGATCTGGTCGGTGTCGCAGAAGAACGGGCGTGGGGACCAGGCGCGGTCCGGGGCGCACCGCCTGAACGAGATGATCCTCGACGGACGGTACGCCGAGGTCAGGCAGACGCTCTTCGACCTGGTACCGGGTGGTCGCGGTGCGCCGACGTGCCGGAGGTCCGCGTCGGTCGACCGGGACCCGGTCGCGCCCGAGGCCCTCGTCGCTAACGCGGGGTGAGCGACGGTGTTGTCCGGAGGATGGCCCGGAGTCATCGCAGCCCTGCTGGTCGTGCCCGTCGTGCTGGCGCTCCTCGACCTGTCCGGAGGGCTGCGCGCGCGGCGGTTCCGGTGCGGCGTCCACAGGTGTGCCCCGGTCGACGACTTCGAGGTGCTGGTACCGATCTACGGGGCGATGACGTACCTGGAGAACGCGGAGTACCTGGCCCGGTACGGATCCCGCGTGATCCTGTGCACGACCACGACGGAGTCACGGACGTTCTACCGTGACCTGGCGGAGTGCGCGCAGCGGTACGGGTTCCGGGTGTTCCGGGCCCATGTCCCGCGGACGGCTGCCGGTACCGGGAAGCGGGCGACGTCCGGAACGGTGCGGGACCGGATCATCCGGGACGCGCACGCAGAGGTGAGGGCGACATGGGTCGTCTGCCTCGACGCGGACACGACGACGACCCGTCCCCTGGACGAGCTCGTGGGGACCATGGCGACCCGTGGGCTGGACCTGGCCTCGATACGCCTGGTCCCGTCGAACCTGACCACCGGGCTCGCCAGGATCCAGGCCCACGAGTACCGCATGGCGATGATGCTGCGGCGCATTCTGCCGTGGCTCGTGTCCGGCGCCTGCCATGCGGCGCGAGCCGAGGTGCACAGGGCGGTGATGAACCGGCACTCGCTCTTCTTCCAGGGCAACGACGTCGAGCTCGGCGTTCTCGCCGAGGCCCTCGGATACCACGTCGGGCACGTTCCCTTCGAGGTCCCGACAACGGTTCCGGAGACCCTTCGCCCGTGGTTCAGGCAGCGGCTCGCCTGGGCCGGGGGTGAGGTCCGGCTCTTCGTCATGAATCCGCAGCTCGCGCTGAAGCATCCCATCTTCTGGACGTACGGCTGCATCATCGCCATCGCGGCCTTCCCGTTCCGATGGAACGCTCTCGCGCACGCCGGTCTCGTGATCGGCGTGGTCCTGGCGGCCTACACGGGGCTCTGCCTGTTCCTGCACCGCGGGCACTGGGACCGGTGGCTGCTCGTGCTGCCGCTGTACGCCGCGCTGTCCAGCCTGGTACTCACCCCGCTGGGGCTGATCTGGTACGTCCGGATGGCGGTGTCCGACCGCAACCTCGGACTGATCCGGGCACGGGCGGGTCGACGTCGTCCGGCGACCGCGGACGACGGGGGGGACGAGGCGCTGCGCCCTCGCGCGGGAGCGCCGTCACGATCGGGAGCGGTCGACTGCCCGCTCTCCGCGTGAGCACCGCGCTTCTGGTGAGCACCGCGCTTCTGGTGAGCACCGCGCTCCTCGTGAGCGCCACGCCGGATGCCGAAACAGCCTGGATCAGGGTGACAGGTCGATCAGGGAGAACGCCTCATGGTCACGACGCGCAGGGTCGCCGTGGTGCGGGTCGTCATGGTGGTGCTGCTCGCCGTCCTGCCGGCGGCGCTCGTGTTCCCGTCGCCTCTCCTGCGCTCCGTCGCAAGCGAGGCGACGGGTGACCTGGCGTACCGAGTGCCCCCCACGGTGTCGGTCCTGCCCGAGGACGCGGACTGGGCCGCGCGTGCCTCGCCGATCCTGCGGGAGACGAGGACGCCCAGGGTCCTTCCGGCCGGGGGGTTCACCGGACGTCGGGTGGTGAGCCCGGCGGGGGAGCGCGCCCTGTGGGTCTGGGCGACGGGCGACCCGGCGTCCCTGCTGAGGCTCGCCTCCAGGAACGGTGTCACGACGCTCTACGTCTGGGTCTCGCCGGGATTCTCCAGGAGCCCCGCGACGATGACGCGGCTCACCGAGCTGTGCCGACTCGCCGCGGCGAGACGGCTCGCCGTCGACGCCCTCGGCGGCGATCCCTCGTGGGCCGTGCATCCCCAGCGGGCCGGTCGGTGGGCCGTGGAGGTGGCGAAGACCCGGCGGTTCCGGCGCCTGCACCTCGACGTCGAACCGCATGCCCTGGCCTCCTGGTCCGGGCACACCGGTGTGTTGTCGGCAGGGTTGATATCCGCGGTGGTGCACGCCAGGGCATCCGGGATGCCGGTGGACGTGGACATCCCCTACTGGTACTGGACGGTGCTGACGGCGTCCGGCGAGCCGCTCGACATCGGGATCATGCGTCGCGCGGACGCGATAACCGTCATGGCGTACCAGGACTCGTGGCGCAAGGTCGTCGCCGTGTCCCGGCCGGAGCTGTCCCGCGCGGCGATGCGGGGGGTCCGGGTGATCGTGGGTGTCAACATCCGGAGACCCAAGGGCGATGCACCCCCGAGCAGCTACTGGGGGCGCTCGGCAGGGGAGATCGGCAGGGAGATCAGGATGATCGGTGCCGAACTGTCGCGGTCAACGGTCTTCGGCGGCATCGCGATCCACGATGCGGAGAGCCTGGCGCGGCTCGGGAGGCTCGGGTGACGGCCGGTCTCGTGGGTCCTCGTCAACAGCGGTGAATAGTCTCTTGGAGGCATGCAGGTGAGGATTCGGAAGGTTCGGCTGCCCAGGCGGGACCGGCTGTGGGCCGGGACGACGGTGACCCGGGTGCTGTGGGGGCTCGACCTCCCCGCACCGGACGAGGTCCGGGCCCGGATCGCCGACGCCCAGCGGACCCACCCCGGCAGCCGCTTCGGCTGCCGGGTGGACGGGGCGGGGCGCCTGTATCCCGTGCCTGCCGAGTGCCGGGAGGAGTTCCTCGCGAGCGTCGTGGCGACGTCGCCGGAGGAGTCCCCCGGGGTGGTGACGTCACCAGGAGAGCCGCCCGGGGGAGCGACGCCGTCGGGGGAGCTGCCCGGGGAGCGGTCGGCAGCCGAGGCCGGGGTGCCGTTCACCGTGACGATGGGACCGTCGTGGGTGGTGCTCGCCTACCCGCACATGGTGTTCGACGGCCGGACGGCGCTCGAGTTCCTGGCCGGGCTGCTGGGACCCGATCCGGACCGGCTGTCCCGGCTGATCGGTCGCCGCGAGTGCGTCCTCCCCGTGCTCCAGGCCGGGGTGAACACCTACCTGCGGCATCCCGGTGCCGTGCTCCGGCTGGCGAGGGAGCCCCGCCCCCGACCGGTGACGGCCCCGGACGGCACCACCGCACCGGGAGCGGGGGCTGCACCGGGAGCGGGGGCTGCACCGGGAGCGGGGGCTGCGACGCGGGAGTACTCCGCACCGGTGCCGGGAGCACCGCGTGCACCGGCCTGCCTGTACCGGGTGTCGCACCCGGACCTGCTGCCGGAGTTGCGGTCGTGGCGCGATCGCCATGCTCCCGGGGTCTCGGTGGCGTCGATCCTGTTCTCCCGGTTCGCCACGGCGTTCGGGGAGGCGTTCGGAGCGTCGGGCCACCCGGCACGGGACGGGGTCGTGGTGCTCTTCGACGCCCGTCGGTACCTCCCGTCGGGGAGGCACGTGACCGGCAACTTTTCCGCCGCCGTCTACGTGCGGCCGCGGGACCTGCGGGACCCCGTCGCGATGGGCGAGGTGCTGCGGTCGGTCGCGGCGTCGGGGCGACCGCTGGCCGCGATGGCGCTGGCGTGCCTCACCCCGACGGCGCCCTCCGCACCCACCGCCACCGGGCCGACGTCCTCCGCCGCGCCTACCCCCACCGGGCCGGGAGTAGCGGTCGACCTGCCGTCGCCGCTGCTGGCCTTCTCGCACGTCGGCCGGGCGGACGCTCTCGCCGGGCTTCCGTGGTCCGGGGGGCCGGAGGACATGCGCATCGCGGTGTCGGCCACCCCGCCCGGGGCCGAAGGGCTGACCGTCAACCTGCTCGAAGGCGGCGGCCGTCTGCACGTGTCGGCGTCGTTCCACGACGCGGTGTTCCCGCCGACCGTGGTGGCCGGGGCCATCGCCGCCGTGCTCGGCGAGGAGAGCCCCGCATCTCAGTCAGCAGGTGGTCGTCCAGTCGGCGGTCGGCGGATCGTCGGGAGTCATGCCCGCCGTGGACCAGGGTCTCCGCACCCCTCGGCCGGCTCGTCGTGACCCGGTTCATCTGCTGACGGGCGGCGACGAGTTCGCTGTCGAGTCCCAGCCCGTCGGCCCGACGGTGACCCACCCATGGGACAACGCCGCGGGTGCACGCTGTGTCGTTCCTCCGTGTGGTGTGTAGGGGTTCCCTGCAACGGGTGCACCCGAGGAGGTGCTGGGTGGAGAGGCCGGAATTTCTCGGTCCGGAGATGCCGTTCGGCGACGTATCGTTCTGTCTCTCCCCTCTGCGGCGAGTCGGGAGAGAATGCAGTACGTCAAGGCACGACCCGTGTCAAGTTCTCGCCCGGGCGTGGTCGTGACCCGGGGGAGGACTGCCTGAACGGACGACCGAGGACCAACCGTTCACCGTATGTTGGAAATTGACTGCGGTCTGGAGTGGTGAAATCGTTGTCTCGGGAGGGGTGCTCGCCCGGTGCGTAACCGTGTGTGGCCGAGCCCACGGTGGGGACGTATCAGCCACGAGAATCAGCTCAGAGCATCGGATGGGCAGGTAACTGCTCGAGGACTGCCGCTGGCCCATGGCGAGGATGTCGATGCTGCGCGGTCGGCTCGAGGCTGATGTATTGACTCGGCAATCAACCCCGGGGGGGACAGATATGTCTGTGCGTTCAGTCGAGGACATTGCGCCGGACCTCAGCCTGTCGCAAGCCAGGATGACGGAGGCCGGTCCGCTGACGGCGGTCGGCCCAGAAACGTCGTTGACGGTGAAGTCCGCCGTAGACCTCGTGGTGATCGGGTTGGGCTACGTCGGCCTGCCGTTGGCATCGGGGGCAGTCGACGCGGGGATGTCCGTGATGGGACTGGATGTCAGCGAAAGGGTTGTCCGCGGTCTCAACTCGGGCCGTTCCCACGTCGACGACCTATCGCACGATCGAATCGTCGAGATGCTGGGGGGAGGATTTCGCGCCACGACGGAGAGTCAGGTCATCCGCAGTGCGAACGCGATCGTCATCTGCGTGCCGACGCCGCTCGGTGACGACGGTGGTCCGAATCTCACCGCTGTTCGTGAAGCCGCCTGGATGGTGGCAAAGAATCTGGCCCCCGGCGCGCTGGTCGTCCTCGAGTCGACGACGTACCCGGGGACGACGGATGAGGTCGTGAGACCGATTCTCGAGACCTCTGGGATGTCCGCGGGACGCGATTTCAGCCTGGCGTTCTCGCCCGAGCGGATCGATCCCGGTAACTCGCGGTTCGGGTTGGCGAACACCCCGAAGGTCGTGGGCGGGTATACCCAGGGGTGTGCGGCGAGGGCGGCCGAGTTCTATCAGCGTCTCGTCGAAAGGGTCGTCCTCGCGAAGGGCACGCGTGAGGCCGAGATGGCAAAACTCCTCGAAAACACCTATCGGCACGTGAACATCGCGCTCGTCAACGAGATGTCGCGCTTCTGTCAGGATCTCGGTATTGACATCTGGAATGTGATCGACTGTGCCTCGAGTAAGCCGTTCGGATTCCAGCCGTTCTACCCTGGTCCTGGGGTCGGTGGGCACTGCATTCCGGTCGACCCCAATTATCTGAGTTACAGCGTCCGGACCCGTCTGGGTTACCCCTTCCGGTTCGTCGAGTTGGCACAGGAGATCAACTCGGGAGTTCCGCGATACGTCATGCGGCGGATCCAGGACCTCCTGAACAGCAGGAAGAAGTCGCTGAGCACGTCATCGGTGCTGCTGTTGGGAGTCACCTACAAAGAGAACATCGCGGATCAGAGGGAGTCTCCGGCGAAACCGTTGGCCCGCCTGCTCGCCGGATCCGGGGCCGCGGTCAGCTATCACGATCCCTATGTCCCCGTATGGAACTACGGTGCCGGGGCGATCAATTGTGTTCCCGATCTCGATGCTGCTCTCCAGGCGTGTGATCTGGCGGTTCTGCTCCAGGCACATGAACAGTACGTGTCTTCCGACGGTGTGCGTGGGGCTGCACTGGTCTTCGACACCAGGCGAGTGACGAACGGTCGCAACGTCAGTCATCTGTGAACGACGAGAGACGTGACGATCCGGTCCGATGTGTCGTATCGGCTCCGTGAGACGACGGAGAGCATCACGACGTTCTCGAGAAGACTTCACCGAGGGACCGAGACTCTCCGAGCGTGAGATCAGTCAACCCTCGGTCGGATTAGCGCGGAGGGCGCACGGTGGTTGAACCAGCAGATCAGGCGGGTAACAGGCTGTTGGCGGCGGACGAGGTGAGTGTCGACACGTATCCCGACGACACCATCGACATACGTGGTCACCAGGTCGGGGCGGACGCGACGGCACCGGGTCGGGAACGCGAATATCGTTCCGACCACACGCGCGCGTCACGACGGAGGGCGCGGAGCCGATGGCGGCCGATCCTGCAGGTGGCTGTTCCGATCGGAACACTGGTCATGCTGGCATCCTTCATGATCGCCCTGGGAAGCTTCGTGATCGTTCCACCCTGGGCGGACCCACGACACCCCCTGGTGTTCATCGGCGTTCTCGTGCCCGTCGGGTTGGCGTTGATCGATGTCCTGATTCAGGGAAGAGCCTTTCTGTGCGCCTGTCGGGAGATCGAGGAGGACGGGCCTCGCAGGGAAGACTTCATGGTGCTCATACCGATATTCGGTGACATCAAGTACCTCAAGAACATCTCCTTTCTGAGTCGCTACTCGAACAGGGTGGTCCTGTGCACGACCACTTGGGTCGGCTCCGCCTTCGACAAGGAACTGGAGAGGGTGGCGGAGCTTCACGGATTCAACATCGTGCGGACCCACGTCCTTCCGAAGATGATCCAGTCGGGAGCGAACCCGAACCCTTGGCGATTGTTCACCAACGCACTCGAGGGCGATGTGAGTACGCGGGACAAGGTCATCAGGGACTCCATCGAGATGGTGGGCTCCAACTACTGTGTCTTCTTGGACGGTGACACCGTCACGGATATGGACTTGGGCAAGGTCATCGGACTGTTCGCCGACGAAGGACTCGACGTCGCATCGGTTCGTGTCCTCGCCTCTCGTCAGGAGACTCTCGCAGAGAAGCTCCAGGCGGTGGAGTACGAGTTGGCGATGGATGCCCGGAAGGTGTATCCGTGGCTGACCTCGGGGGCCTGCATCATTGCGCGAATGGACGCCATCAGCACGATCATGCGCAGTCACTCGCTGTTCTTCTCCGGCGGGGACATCGAGGTGGGGGTTCTCGCAAAGAAGCTCCATCTGAAGGTGGGGCACATTCCCTGTAATTTCTACACGGACGTCCCTGAGACCTTGAAGGCGTGGTTCAAGCAGAGGGTCAACTGGTGCGCAGGTGGGTTCCGTCACGCCGTGGTCAACGCGTGGTCCTACAAGTGGCGGCATCCGCTTCACTTCCTCTACGCAACCTGTGTGGTGTATGCGATGGCGCCCCTGCGGTGGCACGAGGTCATCACCCGGCCAGAGATCATCCCGTTCGTCATCGTGCTCTACTGGAGTCTTATATTCATTATTCGCGGCGGTCGGTGGCGTGGGCACTACTTCCTCTTCCCGATCTACGCTCTCGTCCAGGTGATGGTGCTCGTGCCGTTGGGAATGGTGAGGTACTGTAAGATGGCTGTTCGAGCAAAGAATGTCGGCATCATCAGACTGAGAAATCGGAAGGCTGCCGATGAGGGCGGCGAGTCGGGTATCGAGCAGCTGTTCGGCACGGATGCCCAGGTGCCGGTGCTCAACCTCACCGGACAGGAGTCGGACCCGAGGGACAGCGCAGCCGGCAGAGCCTGGGCGCAATCGGTGCGGTGAGAGGCCTCGCGGTGCGGGCCGGCCGGGCACGGGAGAGACCGCCGCACAGCAGCGCGTGGGCGGTGGGAGGGGAGGGACCATCCCGGTGGAGTCCCGACACGGGGCGCAGGCGCTCTGCTGCCCACCCGAGTCCTTCGTCGTAGGGGACCGGTGACATGTTCCCCGGGGTACGAGCCAAGAACAACCTGCTGTTGGTTGGCGCTCTTGCTGCGGCGAGCCTGACTCTGACGGCAGACCAGGGGGACCCGTCGGAGGCGGACGTGCCTGACATCGCACTGCCCCAGGGAATGCATGCGAGTGTCTACGAGTGGCGAGACCTGGCCGAGCTGGACGCGCAGCAGTCGGTGATCCGGCTCCGGGAGATGAAACGTCGAGGATATGACGAGATCTTCATCGACGTCAGCAGGTACATGGATCTCATCGAGATGCCAGAGCCTCGACGTCGGACAGAGCTGACGCACTACCGGGACCAGCTGTCACGTTATATCGGCAGAGTGCGGGCCGTGGGTTTCTCGGTGCAGTTGCTTGCGGGGTTTCCGTCTCTGGCTCATCCTGACGTCTCCTATCTCGCACCCTCGATTCTGTCTCTCGCCGGCGAGCTGAACGCCGGTGCGACGGCACCGGGCCCTGTCGTCACCGGCGTCCAGTTCGACGTGGAGCCGTATCAGCTGCCGGAGTACGGGCGGTCTCCCGAGACAGTGGTGCGCTGGTACCTCGAGTTCGTCCGGACCGTGATCGAGGCACGAGGCGATCGAGCAACGGGGGACCACGCCACCCTGGAGGTCGGCTTCGCCGTGCCGGTCTGGTTCGCCTCGTCGAGTCCGCCGTTGAGCTGGGACGGGGACGATCGTCATCCTCTGGGGCATCTGATGGCGTACCTCGGATCCCACGAGTCCACCTATCTCTCCGTCATGGCGTACCGCAACGAACTCTCCGGGGACGACGGCATCCTGGCGAAGGTGGATGAGTTCCTCGGTGAGGTGGACCCCGCATCGGGCCGCGTGAAGCTGACCGTGGCCCAGGAGGTGGGCAACGTGGAACCGTCGAAGATCACTCACTACGGCCTCGGGAATGCTCGACTCAGCAAGAACCTGGTCGGCATCTATGAGGCCTTCGGCGGCAGACGCGACTTCCGTGGAGTCGCCGTGAACGACTTCGACGGTCTGGAGTCCCTGGACGATCAGCCCGACTGTGTCAAGACATCACCCGGCGGTGACCTGAGTCGGCAGGTGTGCTGACCGCTCGGGGCCTCGTACTCAGGGTCTGGAGCCGTGCGAGGTACTCGGCGTCGTGGAGGGCGACGCCTCCGAATCCCGGCATGGTAGTGCCGGTGCTGGTGATCCTCGCCAGATCGGTGAAGACGGAGACAGCGGTGGCCCCCCAGAGGGTGCTGGTCGGTTCCGTGGCGGAGGCCGGCCGGATGTTCACTCCGATCACTGCCCGTTTTCCGAGGGCGGCCGCGTGCCGCAGCTCCACGGCGGACACGGCGACAATTCTGCTCCAGGTGTTCTGATAGGCCATGATCGTCACCGAGTCCGCACGACGCATGACGGCGATGTCAAGGGTGTCCTTGGACAGGGTCGGTGTCTTCCAGTACCAGTGAGGTATGTCGACGTCGACAGGGAGACCGACCGACCTGACTCGCTGGACAGCCTGGACGAGACCGCTCGACAGGCGTTTCTGTCGCGTCGTCCAGTCGCCGAGCGTATAGGGCTCGATATCGAGGTGAATGCGTTCGAAGAAGCCCAGATCCCTGACCTCTTTTGCCCATGACTCGGCTCGCGAGGGATATGCGGCCCATGAGGGGCTGCCGCCAAGGGCATCCAGGTGGATTCCTTTGCTCCGGGCCCTCCGGGAGAGCTCTGCGAAGCGTGACATGAGTACGCGGTCGTTCCGCGAGCCCAGGGGGACCGACACGAGAAGGCGGTTGAATCCATGCCGGGAGGCGAGGGTGACGAGGGGTTCTGGTGTCCATCCACGCCAGACCCACAGCGACCGGACGGCGGTGGCCGGTACGGCAGGAGAAGTCGATGTCAGGCGCAGGTCACGATGTGACACGAGAGACGCCGGCGGCTGTTCCTGTGAGAATTGACCACCGTTCCCCGCTGATGACGGATAGGTGCTCGTCTGGGACGGGGAGCTGGCACTCAGAGACATGAGGGTGAGCGTGATGAGAGCGACGCCGGCGCCCACGCCGGGCAAAGAGCTTCTTCTGTGGTGTGTTCTCGCCGGGCATCGCATGATCTCACCTCCGCGGAACAGCAGTGGTGCAGTTCATCGGCAGGTTTCGAGGGCGCATGAGTACGGCGACCGGGCTGTATCCGAACCGCTGCGTCCATTCGGCGCGGTGACGTGGCTGATGGTGAGGTCCTACCGGAGCGCATGCGGGTGAACCGGCATGACGGCGGGGTGGGTCAATGGGGGACGGAACGGCAGGGAGCGAGGCGGGGGCACCTCGTTCCCGGGGGAGCAGGTTGTGGTCGCCCAGGCCTGCCTGCGCCAGACCCCTTCACTCTTCGGGAGACGGCTGGTCGGGTGTCTAGGTGGTCAGGAGGGTGACGTCGAGTCGGACCATCGTCGACGTCCTCGGTCGATCCCTTGTCGGCCCTGCATCCGGGGCCAGGCCGGACAGGGGTCGTGCAGGTGACAGGGCCCCGGCAGGCCTTCGCTCCGCCCGGTGAGGCTGTCCCCGGCTTCACGCGCTGGGCTCGCGATCCTCCGGGCGGTTCGGCACGATCGCGACGCGACGGACGCGGCAGGGCTGTGCCGGACCGTCAAAGGGCTGTGGCCGGGCTGTCAAGCGGTGCCCTCGGCGTGGCAGATCTGCACAGAGGAGACTGACCGAACGGCGGACGGGGAACCATCCGTTTCACGCCCCGTGTTCACGTGACAACACAGTGTCATGAGTGGCAGGCTGAATGCCGTCCCAGTGGGGATCACGGGAGAGCGGTCCCATCCGCCGGATTCGTTGTCCACGGCCGGCGGAGTGAATGGCAGGACCAATTCCCGAGTCGTTTGTTGTCCTTCAACCAGGGGGAATCCCTTCATGTTCAAGCTGAGCAAGAAGTCCGTTGCTCTGTCCACCGCAGCTCTCGTCGTCGCCGGTGGCGTCGCCGCCTACGCCTGGTCGGTCAACGCGACCGGTACCGGTTACGCCAAGACCGACACCACGCAGTCCATCACCTTCTCGAACGACACCCTGACCAAGCTCTGGCCCGGCACGGCGCAGCCCATCGGTGTCAAGTACGTCAGCACCAACCAGGGGAACGTGGACGTGACGCTCGCCCCCCGGGTCACGTCCGTGAGGAAGGGCGGAGAGGACGTCTCCGCGCAGTGCCCGACGACCAACTTCTCGGTGACGCCCGCGACGAAGACCCTCAACCTGGCCCCGACCGGAGAGGCCGGGCCCACGCCCGTCGGTGAGGGCAATGACCCGACACTCACCCTGGCTACAACCGCACCCAACGAGTGCCAGGGCGTCACGGTGACCATCAGCTACGCACCTGCCCTCTGATCTCGATCACGTGGCAGAGCCCAGGGGCCGGGGAGTGCACCCCCGGCCCCTGGGGTGTTCGTTCACCCCCCGGGAAAGGGCCACCGGATGGCAGCGACGCGTCGACTGTTCGCCCTCGCGCGGCTGGCACTCCCCCTCGTCGTCGTCGGCGGGGCAGCGCTGTCCCTGGCCGGGGAGGGGACGGACCGGGCGATCCCTGTGGGCGCCCAGACCCTGGGGCAGCACGGCCAGCCCGTTGCGAGTAGCGGGAACGCCCCGCACAGTGATCTCGTCGTCAGCGGTTCGGTCCAGGACCTCTGGCCAGGGGTGGCCGGCTCCCTCAACCTGACCGTCACCAACGTCGGCCACCGGCCGATCCGGCTGCTGACGCTGGGTGCCGTCGCCGAGGGTCCGCACGGCTGCACCGCCTCGGAGAATCTGCGGATCAGCGCGTACGACGCGTCCGTGCCGGGAGCCGGGCAGTACCTGATCAAGAGTGGTAGCAGCGTGGTGGTCCCCCTGCAGGTCACCCTGCTCGACCTCCCCGAGAACCAGAGGTTCTGCGAGGGAGCGACGTTCCGGCTGACCTACCACGGCTCCGCCGAGGGTATGCGGGGCAGGCCGTGAGGCCGCCGGGTCGGTCGGGTCGCCGGGGCGACTGGGGACCGAGGCGGGCCGTCACCGCGGCAGGGATCGGGCTGCTCGCCGTCACCGTCGGGGGAGCCGCCCTCGCCCTCTGGACGAGCTCGGGCACCGGGACGGGCTCGGGGACCACGGCATCGCTCACCCTGACCGGGGAGACGACCACCTCCGGGCTCCTGGCTCCCGGCGCGACGTCCGTCGTCCACCTCACCCTGACGAACCCCAACCCGGGAGAGATCACGATCGTCGCGCTCACCGGGGGGACGGCGCGGATCGCGGAGTCGGGCAGTGGTTCCTGCGATCCGGCCGCGGTCACGTTCGTGCCCCGGGCCGACCTCACCGTGCCCGTTCCGGCCGGCGGCTCCGTCGTGGTGGACGGGGTGGTGTCCATGAGCACCGAGGCCGCCGACGGCTGTCAGGGGGCCACGTTCACCGTGCCGGTGACCGCAAGGGCGGAGACGTCATGAGACGGCGCATCCTCATCGTGACCGCGTCGGCGGCAGCGCTGAGCCTGATCGTCGGCGTTCCGGTGGCCTCAGCCCGATGGACGGGGCAGACCACCGTCGACACCACGCCGTCGGCCGGTGTCCTTCGGCGTCCGGGTGAGCTGACCACCGCGCCACGAGTTGCCGGTGCCGACGATCGCGCGATCGTGCTGAGCTGGGCGGCCGCCGACCCGGCCAGCGGCTCGATCGACCCGACCGGGTACCGGGTGGAGCGACGTCGGGTCGACGACCCGGTCTGGCGTCAGCTCCCGCTCACGGTGTCGTGTCAGGGCGGAACGTGCACGGCGACCGACACCGCTGCCGAGGTCGACACCTCCTACCGGTACCGGGTCACCTCGCTGTCGGGACAGCACTGGGAGAGCAGGCCTGGCCCCGAACGTCTCGCGGCGTCGCTGTTCCCGACCGCAGCCCTCGTCGCTCCGGCTCCGGTCCACCTGGTGTCGATCGCCGTCGAGCCCGGTGCGGAGGATCGTCTCCTCGCGGTGGGCTCGGGGGGAGTCATCGCCGCCTGCACGGCGGACTGCGGGACAGCCTCGGCGACCTGGCGGGTGCTCGTCTCACCGGTGGACAGGGACCTGCACCGGGTGGTGGTCGATCCCCGCTCGGGCGCCGCCTGGGCGGTCGGCTCCCACGGGACGGTGGTCACCTGCGCAGGCGACTGCGCCACCGGGACCGGAGCGTGGCGGACGGTGTCCACCTCGCTGGCCACCGGCAGCCGGATCACCGCCGACCTGTACGGCGTCTACGCCGAGGGGGACGTCGTCGCCGTCGTCGGCACCGGAGGCGGCCTCTGGTACAGCACCACCGGTGGTGACTCGTGGCGGCCGGGCACCTTCACCGGGCACGGGCCGGGTGCCAGGACGACGCTCCACTCCATCAGCGGCCCGGACGCGAGGCACCTCGTGGTCGTCGGGTCCAAGGGCTTCATGGCCGGGTGCGCGTTCACCGGCTCCGGCGTCTGCGGAGACGGGGCGGCCGGCGACCACGCCTTCTCTCCGGTGACCTACGCGCAGTCGGAGGCCGAGCCGGAGGGGGACGCCGTCGTCCGGGACGTCGTGTGGCTGGGACCGGCTCCGGGCACGTTCCACGCCGTCGGCTCGGGCGGCCTGATCCTGGCTGCCCCCGCGCCGTCCGGCCCGTGGGTCGACCGGCGGGTCGCCGGGGTCCACGACCTGCGATCGGCAGTGGCTCTGGACGGTGTCGAGGTCGGCGCCGTCGGCTCCACCGGGGACTGGGTGCGCTGCACCGTCACGGCCTGCGCCGCCGCCGCTCCGGCGGCACCCGAAGGCGTCACCGGGATCACCGGTCGGGCCGGTGGCTCGGGACAGGCCCGCTTCTGGGCCGTCGGGGGCGGAGCGGGAACGGTGTGGCGCCGGAACGCGCACCCGTCGGTCGGCTGGGCCGCAACGGCGATTCCCCGCACGGTGGACCCCGACGTGCTGCGCCGGAACGACGGCGACAGCCTGAGCGTCCCGCTCCGCCCGCAGGGCGAGGAGCTCCCCGCCACCTGCGAGGCGCCGTATCTCCGGGTGGTGACCTCCGTACCCGGCGGTCCGGTTCCGGCGGTCGCGCCGACCGTGCGCGTGCGCCTGGGCTATCGGCTCACCGGAGCACCGCCCGATCGAGCCCTCCGGGTGCTCGCCTCGACCGACGGGGCGACGTGGCACGAACCGGCGGCCACGGCGGTCTCCGCGGCCGGTGGAGCACAGCGGACGATGGTCGCGAGGTACGGCACCGACCTGGCCTGGGACACCGGGCACCCGCAGCCGCTCGGCCTCTGCGTCATGGGCGGTGGGACGGGCGGGCGGACGATGACCGTCGATCTGCTCCACGTAGACGTGGGCCTGTGACCAAGTTGGCTATGTCCGCCGGCCTGATCAGTTGACGGTTCCAGCCCTGGTGTGATGCGTGCGGTACGGCGGGCGTGAGGAGGTAACGACGCGGATCGTGCTCTGGGGTTGGCGCGACCGCTGCGGACCGAGTGCTTCCAGTGCATCGAGAAGAACGGCTCGAGCCAGAACGTACTCGGGCGCCATGGCCATCACCGTGGCTCGCTCTCGACTGCCCAGCGTGCTCGCGAGCGCGCAAGTATGTCCATGACCTGCTCGGCCTCCTCCGGTGAACGACCGGGAAGGGTCAGGAGGTCGGCGAGCAGTTGGGCGAGCGGGACCACTGCCGGCTTCCCGCTCCGACGTTCGCCGGGCTGCAGCAGCGACGGCTCACTCGGTCGGGCCAGGACCACGTTGGCCGTGCCCGGCGCTGCCGGGTACAGGCCGAGTTCTTGCGCCAGGGTCGTCGGGCGAGCGGTATACAGCGCGGCCAGCACGCACGAGATCGGAAAGGGACGCCGTGGGCTCCGATTCCAGGGCGACCGACCAGGTGGACGGCACGGCCTCCCGCAGGCGCTCGAGGCACTCAGCGATGGTTCGCCCACATCCGCGTCGGAGCGTCACAGCCCCAGGGGGGTGAGGTCCTTGGGTTCGGCGCCACGGAGGAGGTCGGCGAGTGGGACGCCGAAGGCGGAGCAGAACAGGGGCAGGTCGCTGACGCCGATGCGGCGCTGGCCGGACTCGGTGTCGCTGATCATGCCGACGGACCAGCCCATGCGCTCCGCCAGGTCCCGCTGGCGCCAGCCCTTGCGAGCACGTTCGGCCCGGACGTTCCGGGCGACGATGGTGTTCAGGTCGGCCACGGGAACCACCGTAGGGAAGTCTCCCGAAGGAAGGCACCATCGGCCGGGTTGCGTCGTCAATAACCCGATCGATACGGTGTCCAGGCGAGCGGTGGGGGTAACTGCTGCCTCTCAGGGGTAATGCTGTCAACTGTCGGGCGTGGGCGGGTCCGGTGGCCGGATGTCGAGGGGAACGACATGGCGGATCCGTCCAGTCGATGGGTGCGGCCGGTGGCAGTGGGTTTGGTGCGCCACCCGCCCGGCACAGGGGACGCCCGGCGCCGCCGGGTGCGGATCGAGCAGGCGCTGCGGGCCGACGAGGAGGGGTACGCCCTCGCCGACATCGTGGAGATCGACGACGTGATCCTCCGTGAGGACGGGGCCCTGCTCGTCGTCGAGGGCATGGCGGTGCGGTTCGACGCCTACGCCGTCCTCGTCACCGGCGCCGTGGACCGGGCCCGGGTCGAGGACCTCGCGGAGCGGCTCCGGCTCCTGCTCGTCGACGTCCCCGAGCCGGGGGAGTGACCCGGTATCCCCGCTCCGCCTGTTGGGCACCACCTTCGACTGTCTCCGGGGGCAGCCGTCGGCGGGGCGGTGTGGGGCGGGAGGCCGGGGACTCCGACCAGATCGGGAGCGTTGCGGGGAGAGCCTCGGGGCTCGGTCACAGCAGCCGGGCGAGGCGCTTCTTCCGACGGTTCTCCCGCACGATCCAGGCGACGTCGGGGTCGTCGTGGTCGGCGAGGGCGAGGAACCGGGGCAGGCCGCGCTCGGGGTCCGCGGCGACGGCGACGCTCCAGCAGTAGCCCAACCCCTGCCGCAGCGTGCGCACGTCCGGGTCCCGGCGTTCGGCGGCGGGTCGGGCGGCCAGCGTCGAGGTCACCCGGGCGCACAGGTCGACGGCCATCCCGGCGGCCGGGGTGGTGGTCAGCAGGCGGGGTTCGCAGACGGCGGCCAGTGCGGCACGCTGGACCAGGGGGTGCGGATCGTCGGCCCAGGCGGTGACCACGGCGAGCAGGCGGGGCAGGTCGACGTCCCCGAGCCGCTGCATGGCCATCGCCACGGCCTCGCGCACCCGCCACCGGGCGTCGGCGGCGTGCCCGTGGAGCCGCTCGACGAGGGCGGCACGGGTCGACCGGGTGTCGGCGGGCGCAGTGTCGGTGGGCGCAGTATCGGCGGACGCGGTGTCGGTGCTGACCGTGTCGGTTGCGTCGGCGAGGAGCCTGCCGAGGCCGACGACGCCGCAGAAGACCAGGTACTCGTCGTCGGTGGCGATGAGCTCGTCGAGGTACCCGCCGTCCGCCTCCTCGGCGAGTGCCTGGGCCAGTTCGATGTTGCCGCGAGGTCCGGGCAGCCCGGAGTGCTCGTGCAGGAACGCCGTCCAGCGTTCGCGGTCGAGAGTGCGTAGCTCCGCCCGGTACTGATCACGCCGTCCCACCCGGGCAGCGTAGCCCCGCCCGCCGCAGCCCCCACCGTGCTCGTGCGGTCTCCTGCTCAGTTCGGTGCTGCCCGCTCGGTGCTGCCCGCGCCGATGCCGTGCCCCCGTACCGGGCGTCGGCGGCGGGTCGAGGACGATGGATCGGTCACCACGCGTCATCCCTGTCACGGTTCGTCACGATCAATCGGCTGTTCTGCCGAGATCGACTACCACACCTACGGCCCGACAACGGGCACGCGGTCAAGTGTGGCGTGACGCGGTGAAATCCTGATGACACGGGTTGTGACGATCTGGGTCATGCGCTCCCCGAAAGGGACGAGGACCCCGGACGCCGCAAGACAACCCAAGTGGGTGGGGTGGTGTCTCGCACCGGGTCCGTGCCATGGAGCGTGGGCCCGTGCGAGCGCGCCCGCCCAGACCTTCCAGCAGTTGGGGGAGACATGACCAGCAGCGGCACGCTCGACGTGACAGCGGTGGTGTGCACCCATCAGATGCTCAGGTACCCGCAGCTCCTCGCCTGTCTGGAATCGCTGCACGCCCAGACCCGACCGCCCCAGGAGATCATCGTCGTGGTCGACGGCTGCCCTGAGGTCGCCGAGGCCTTGACCGGGCGGGGCGGTCCGGAGACGGTGGTGGCGCTGCCCGAGAACGCCGGTCTCTCCGCGGCCCGCAACGCCGGCGTCCAGCGGGTCTCCACCGAGTGGGTCGCCTTCCTCGACGACGACGCGATCGCCGAGGAGACCTGGCTGGAGCGCCTCCAGGCGGCCTGCCGGGAAATGGGCACCGTCGGCGCGGGCGGCTGGTCAGCCCCGCTGTTCGACGGATCGGAGCCGTCCTGGCTGCCCCCCGAACTGCTGTGGACCGTCGGCTGCTCCTACCGCGGCATGCCCTCGGTCAGGACGCTGATCCGGAACGTCTTCGGCGGGTGCGCGTTGCTGCGCCGCGATCTCTTCGACCTCGTCGGCGGCTTCGACGTCGACCTGGGCCGCAGGGGGACCGGGACCGACGGCGGCGAGGAGGCGGAGTTCTGCCTGCGCGTCACCGCCGCCGACCCGGCCGCACGGTTCGCCCACGTCCCCGACGCCGTCATCCGGCACCGGGTCGGCGAGGAACGCGCCCGCCCTCGCTACGTCCTCGCCCGGTGCTACTCCGACGGCAAGTCCAAGGGCGTCATCGCCCGCAGCCGTGGCCTGCGGGCGCTCGGGGCCGAGAGCTCCTTCCTGCTCCGGGTGGTGCCGAGCGGGATCGTCGCGTGCCTGCGCACCGGTCGGGTCAGCACCGCAGCCGCGCTCCTCGCCGGGGTCGCCGCGGCGTCCCTCGGCTACCTCCAGTCGCGCGTCACCGGGGTCTTCGCCGGCCCCCTGTCGACCTCTCCCGTCACCTCATCGAGGCAGTTATGCGGATCCTGATGCTCGCCCAGTTCTTCCCCCCGGACATCGGGGGCGAGGAGCGGCACGTGCTCAACCTGTCCACGACCCTGGCCCGGCGCGGGCACGACGTCTCCGTCGCCACGCAGGCCGTCCTCGGGGCGCCGTCGTACGAGGTGCTCGACTCCGGCGTCCGGGTGCACCGCTTCGCCACCGCCGCGATGCGGCTGCCGGGCCTCTACAGCGACACCGACCGTCCGCACCACCCGCCGCTGCCCGACCCGCTCGCGGTCAGGGCGCTGGCCCACGTGGTGCGCGACGAGCAGCCGGACGTCGTGCACTCGCACAACTGGATCGTCAACAGCGCGGTCGCCCTGCGCCGCGGCCGCGCCGGGCACCGCCGGTTCGGTCTGGTGCTGACCCTGCACGACTACAGCCACGTGTGCTCGGTGAAGCGCCTCATGCGCGACGGGGAGCCCTGCGAGCGCCCCGGTGTCACGGGCTGCCTGCGCTGCGCGGCGGCGCACTACGGGACGGCGGTCGGCACCGTCACCACCGCGGCCACCGCCCTCATGCGGCCGGTGAAGGACCGGCGGGTCGACCACATCGTCTCGGTGAGCCGCGCCGTCGCCGCAGGGAACGGGGTCGCGGACCGGACGACGCCGAGCAGCGTCATCCCGAACTTCATCCCCGACCACCTGATCCCCGCCGCCGACTGCCCCGCCGCCGACGGCCCGGTCGCCGACGACGCCGGGCAGCCAGGAACCGGGCCCGCGCCCGACCCGGAGCTGCCCACCCGGCCCTTCCTGCTCTTCGCCGGCGACCTCTCCGAGGAGAAGGGCGTGCTCACCCTGCTGCGCGCCTACGAGGCCCTCGGCCAGGACCGGCCACCCCTGCTGCTCGTCGGGCGGCGGCACGCCGACACCCCCCGGGTCCTCCCGGAGGGCGCGCGGCTCGGCGTCTCGTGGTCGCACGACCGGGTGCTGGAGGCGTTCCGCCGGTGCGCCGTCGCGGTCCTGCCGTCCACCTGGCCGGACCCCTGCCCGACCACGGTGCTGGAGGCCATGGCCGCGGGGCGGCCCGTCGTCACGACCCGCATCGGTGGGATGATCGACATGGTCGAGGACGGTGTGAGCGGTGTCCTGGTGCGGCCGGGCGACATCGCCGAGCTGTCCTCCGTCCTGGGCCGCCTGCTCGCCGACGACGCGGAGCGGGCACGGCTCGGGGACGGCGCCCGGCGGCGGGTCCGACTGTTCACCGCCGGCTCCGTCGCGGAACGGCTGGAACGGGTGTACGCCTCGGTCGCCCCACCTCGGGTCCGGGTGCCGCGGGCACGGGACGGCGAGGACTCGCTCGCCGCGGTCGGACGGGAGCAGCCATGTCGGTGACGGACTCCCCCCGATCGTCGCGGTCCGCCCAGCCCGCGCGGTCCGCCGAGGCACAGCCGCCCACGCGTCCCGCCCGACCCGGGTACCCGTTGCGGGCGCAGCGGCCCGCGCCGTCACCCCGGCTGCGCGTCCTCCAGGTGTGCGCGCGCTACCTGCCCGACCTCGGCGGGATCGAGACCCACGTCGACGAGGTGTCCCGGCGGCTGGCCGGCCGCGACGACCTCGACGTCACGGTGCTCGCCACCGATCGCAGGCCCAGCTTCCCGCGCAGGGAGACCGCGGGCGGGATCACCGTCCTCCGGGTTCCGGCCTGGCCGAGGGGGCGCGACTACTACCTCGCTCCCGGTGTCTTTCGCGCGGTGCGGGACGGGGACTGGGACCTCGTGCACTGCCAGGGCGTGCACACCCCCGTCCCGGCGCTGGCGATGCTGGCCGCCAGGAGCGCCGGCCTGCCCTACCTGGTCACCTTCCACACCGGCGGGCACTCGCAGGCCTACCGCAACGCGATGCGGTCCCTGCAGTGGCGGGCGATGGGTCCCCTGCTGCGCGGTGCCGCGGAGCTCGTCGCGGTGAGCCGGTTCGAGGCGCGGGTCTTCGTCGAGAAGGCGCGGGTCGCCCCCGAGCGCATCACCGTGATCCGGAACGGCGGCGGCCTGCCCGCTCCAGCCCCCGGGACGGTGCCGGTTCCGGGGCTCATCGTGTCCTGCGGCCGCCTGGAGCGCTACAAGGGGCACCACCGGGTGATCGAGGCGCTCGCGGTGGTCCGCCGTCGCATGCCCGACGCCTCGCTGGACATCCTCGGCGCCGGGCCGTGCGCCGGGGAGCTGCGGGAGCTGGCCGACTCCCTCGGCCTCGGCTCCGCGGTGCGGATCCGGCACATCCCGCCGGAGGACCGCACCGGGATGGCCACCGCGCTGGCCCGGGCGTCCGTCGTCGCGGCCTTCTCCGACTACGAGGCGCACCCGGTGGCGGTGATGGAGGCCCTGACCGCGGGGCGGCCCGTCGTCGGGTACGACAACGCCGGGATCGGTGACCTCGTCGAGGACGGGCTGGTGCGGGGCATCGCCCCGGACACCTCGGCCGAGGACGCCGCCGAGGTGCTGGTGGAGCAGATGCGGCGGGCTGGGGGAGCCGTGCCAGGGCTGCCCACCTGGGACACCTGCTCCGACGATCTCGTCCGCGTCTACCACCGGGTCGCCGCGGCGGCGGGGCGGCTCCGGTGAGCCTCACCGTCCCGGTGCTGCGGGTGCCGAGGACGCTGCCCGTCCTCATGTGCCACTCGGTCCCTGCGACCGGCGGACCCTCCGGTGACCTGCAGGTGCCGCTGGGCGAGCTGCGGGAGCAGCTCCGCGTGCTCCGCGACGACGGGTACACGGTGACCGGGCTGACCGAGGCACTCGACCTCGGCCTCCGCGAACCGGGCCCCCGCGTCGTGGCGCTGACCTTCGACGACGGCTACGCCGACTTCCTCGCCGTGGCGGAGCTGCTCGCGGACCTCGGCTGCGGCGCCACCCTGTACGTGCCGACGGCGCACGTCGGCGGGCAGGGCATGGTCCGGGACGCCGGGCGGCTGCTGACCTGGTCGGAGCTCGAGGACCTCGCGGCTGCCGGCGTCGAGCTGGGCAGCCACTCCCACCGCCACCGGCCGCTGGACGTGCTGCCGGCGGGGGAGTTCCGGGTACAGGTCGACACCAGCCGGGCCGAGCTGTACGAGCGGCTGGGGGTCGTGGCCCGGTCTTTCTGCTACCCGCACGGGTACCCGGTCCGCCGCGCCGCCGAGGTGCTGGGTGCGGCGGGCTACACCAACGCCTGCGTCATCGGGCGCAGGATCGCCGGGCCGGGCGACGACGTGTTCGCCGTCCCCCGGCTGCAGCTCCGCCCCGGCCTCGGCGCCGCGGGCCTGCGAGCACTGATCAGCCGGGGGGAGCCGGGCGTCGTCCCCCGGCTCAAGCGGGTGGCCGCCCCCGGGTGGCGGGTGGTCAGGGGACTGAGCCTTCGCGTGACGGGACACGAGCTGACATGACGATCGACGCCAGGGCCTCCGCCCTCGTCACCCGGACCACCCCTGTCGTGGCCCTCGCGAGCACCCGGCGGCGTCCGGTCCGGCGCCTCGCGGGCGCGGCCGCCGCAGCCCTCGGCTGGCTGCGTCCCCCGGCCGTCGGGATCGCGGCTCTCGCCGCGGGGGCGGGGCTGCTCCTGCAGGGGTGCGCCGTGTCCCTCGGCCACACCGCCTACGACGACGCGCTGAAGCTCTTCTGGCCGGCGCAGCTCCTCCCGTTCGCGGTGTTCGGTGCGCTGCTGCTGTTCCGGGAGCTGTCCCTGCGCGAGCGGACCGTCGTCGTCGCGCTGGTCGGCGTCGTGCCGTCGATCTCCTACCGGTTCACCGACCTGCAACAGTTCATCGGCTTCGACGAACTGCTCCACCAGCGCACCCTCAACGACCTCGTCGGCGGGTCCGGGCTCTTCGGCGAGAACCCCCTGCTCGCCGTCTCGCCCTTCTACCCGGGCATGGAGGCGCTGACCGGGATCCTGACCCGGCTGACCGGCACGCCGGGGATGGCCACCGCGATGCTGGTCGTCGTCGCCTGCCGGCTGCTGCTCGTACTCGGGATCTTCCAGCTCGCCAGGACCTGCACCAGCTCCGACGTCAGGGCGTCGCTGGTGGTGCTCGTCTACGCCTGCTGCCCGCAGTTCTTCTCGTTCAACTCGCAGTTCGCCTACCAGACCGTCGCGCTGACCTTCGGGGTCGGCGCCCTGCTCCTGCTGCGCACCGCCCAGCGGGCCGACGGCACGACCCGGACCCGGCTGGTCCTCGCCGCCGTCGTCTGCCTCGCCGCCGTGACCGTCACCCACCACGCCACGAGCTGGCTCGTGCTGGGCTTCCTCTGGCTGTACGTCCTCGTCGCGCGGGGTGGCAACCGGCGGGTCGCCCTGCACGGGGCACTCGCCGGGACGGTGCTGCTCCTCGCCTGGACGGCGCTGCTGGTCCGCCGCCTGTACGACTACTTCCTGCCCATGCTGCTGGAGGCCGTGGACGGCGTCACCTCCTCGCTCGGCGGGTCGGCGGAACGGGAGCTGTTCAACGACACCAGCGGGGTCAGGGCGCCGGTGGGGGAGCAGGCCGCGCTCGTCGTCTACGCGATCGTCGTCACCACGACGGCTCTGGTCGCCGGTGCCCTCCTGCTGCGGGACGCCGTCCGCACCCGCGACCGCGGCCTGGCCCTGCTCGGGATGCTGGCCATGGCCTACCCGGTCACCCTCGTCGGCCGGTTCGCCCACGCGGCAGCCGAGGTGGGCGACCGCGCGTCCACCTTCCTGTTCCTCCCGCTGGCCCTGGCCACGGCGCGGGTCGTCGAGACCAGGGTCCTGGACCGGTCCGGTCGGTCCGGTCGGATCCACGGTGCGCGGACGCCCCGGATCGCCGCCCTCGGCGTCCTCGGGGTGGTCGTCACGACCTACCTCGGCGGGATCATCCTGGGCTCCGGTGCGGACTGGAGCCGGCTGTCCGGGCCGTACCTGGTGGCGGCCGACCACCGCTCCGCGGATGTCGAGACCCGTGCCGCGGTGACCTGGGCGGGGAGCGCGCTGCCGGTGGGCAGCCGGATCGTCGCCGATCGGTACCCGGCGGCGATGCTCGCCGGGGAGACCCGCCTCTACCCGGTGGTGGAGCCGGAACGCGGGCTGGAACCCGCCAGCCTGTACTTCGCGGACGGCTGGGGCGAGCCGCAGACCCGGATCGTGCGCGGCCTGGGCATCCGGTACCTCTACGTCGACTCCCGGCTGTCCCAGGGGCTGCCGCGCTTCGGGCAGTACTTTCACCCCGGCGAGAGCCAGGGCCCGGAGCGGCTCACGGCGGGCGACCTCGCCAAGTTCGCCGCGGTGCCGGGGCTGAGCCCGGTGTACCGGCACGGGCCCGTCACCATCTACGACACCGCCGGGCTGCGGGTGCCCTCGCCCGCCGACGGCTGGACGGGGGAGAGCAGGCCGTCACCCGCCGTCGTGGACGTCCTCGTCGGCGTGTTGCTCGGCTGCACGGTCCTCGTGCTGCGCCGCCGGTTCACCGGGTGGCGGTCCGCTGTCGGTGCGGCCGGACCGGTCGGCGTCACGGTGACGGCGGCGGCGCTGCTGCTGTTCGCGGGGGCGGTCGCGCTCGGGCTGAGGATCCTGCCCGGGCCCCTGCTCACGGCGGGCCTCGTGGTGACCTGCCTCGTGCCGGTGGCCGGCCGGGCCGTGGCCGCGGCTCTCCGGCCTGCTCACCGGGACGAGACCCGACCGATCGCGTCGCCCCGGCCGCTGATGCTCGCGTCGTCGGCGCGGGTCGGTGTCCCGGTCGCGCTCGGTGTCCTCCTGGCCGTGCTGGGACTCGTCCTCGCCTGGCGGGCCGCGTGGCTGGTCGACAGCGTGCAGGTCGGCGAGGTGCTGGCGGCGCTGGTCCCCGGCCTGCGGGCCGCATGAGCGGGGTGCGACGGCTCGGGGCCGCCGCGGTCGCCCTCGCCAGGGCGGAGCGCCGCCTGGCCGGGATCGCGGGCTCCGTCGTCGGCAGCAACCTCGTGACGTCGGTGCTCGGGCTGGCGTTCTGGATGCTCGCGGCGCGGGGCCTGACGCCGGCCCCGCTGGGGACCCTCGGCGCGGCGGCCGCGGCGATGGGTCTGATCGGGCTGCTGGGCTCGATGGGCATGGGGCCGTTCCTCATCAGCGAGCTGCCGCGGATCCCCGAGCGCGAGCGCTGGGAGCTGTTCGCCGTCGGCACCGCGGTCACCCTGGTCGTCGGGGCGGGGCTCGGCGGGGTGTTCGCGGTCGTGGCCGCCGCGACCGGGGACACCTGGGCGCCGTTGCGGTTCCCGGGTGCCTCGTGGTGGTGGTTCACCGTCGGCTGCGCGTTGACCGCGGCGTCCACGGCGCTGGACGGCGCGATGCTCGTCGTCGGCAACCCGGCGATGCAGGTGTGGCGGAACACCGTCGCGAGCACCTGGAAGGTGGCCGCGCTCGGGGTTGCGCTGCCGCTGTCCGCCGTCTCCGTCGACCTCGGTCTCGCCGCCTGGACCACCGGGATGCTGGCCGGCACCGCACTCGCCCTCCGGGCCGCGGTCCGGCAGCTGCCGAGCGGGAAGCCGCCAGGCGGGGAGCCGGGCGGAGCGCTGCCGGTAGGGGAGCCGGGCTCCCGCTCGGGCGCGGGGTGGCGATCGCGCGCGGTGAGCCCGTCCCGGGTGGTGGTGCTGGTCCGCAGGCACGCCGCCCTGGCCATGGGGCACCACGGCGTGAACCTGGCGCTCGCCGCCAGCTCCGTCGCCATGCCTGCGCTCATCGCCTGGGTGGTCTCACCGGAGGAGAACGGCGTCTTCACCACCGTCCGGCTGGCCGCGGCCCAGGCGTGTCTGGTGCCGTACGCGCTGTCCATGGCCCTGTTCGCCGCCTCGGTGGGCGACGGCGGATACGACGCCCGCCGGTCCCGGCGGGTGCTGCTCGCGGCGCTCGGGATCAGCGCAGGGCTCTACCTCGCCGTGTTCGCCTTCGCCCGGCCGGTCCTGCTGCTCTTCGGCGCGGCCTACGCCGACCTCGGCGTCGGTTACCTGCGGGTGATGGCGCTGGCCGCGCCGTTGCTGGTGTTCAAGGACCAGTTCATCGCCGTGTCCCGGGTGCGGCGGTCGGTGGCGTCGATCGTCCCCTTCGCCGCGGTCTCCGCCGTCCTGGAGGTCTCGTTCGCGGTCGGCGGGGCGTTGCGTTGGCAGCTCATGGGGGCCATCTGCGGCTGGCTGCTGGCCCTGCTGCTGCAGGCGGGCTACGTCGCCCCCCGGCTGGCCTGGCGGTCGCCCGACCGTCGCCGGACCGGTGCGCCCGGTGTTCCCGAGGCGCCCGGTGTTCCCGAGGCGCCCGGTGCTCCCGGTGCACCCGGCGTTGCCGGTGCGCCCAGTGCTCCCGCCGCGGCCGAGGCGGCTGAGGTGTTCTCGGCCGCACCCGGCAGGGACGTGGCCGTCGGAGGCTAGGCACTGCTCCGGGGTACGGAGCAGTGCCCAGCCGTTGTGGGTCGTGCGGTTGGTGACCCCCGCGGTGTGCGCGAGGACGACCGCCTGCACCCGATCGCGCAGGCCGAGCGCGGTGAGCAGGTGGGTGACGTGCGTCTTGACCGTGGTCTCACTGATCCACAGCTTGTCGGCGATCTCGGCGTTCGACAGCCCGCGGCAGACCAGCCGGAGCACCTCGAGCTCGCGAGCGGTCAGGTCGTCGACCTGGGGTGGTCGGCTGCGGTGAGGTCGAACGTGGTGAGGACGAGCACGCGGGTGAGCCGCGGGTGGTCACCGGCGTTCCCGCCGAGGGATCGATCCACGAGACCAGCCCGCGGAGCGATCGCGTCCTGGTGATGGTCCCCGGATCCACCACCACGACGGGTGGAGACGGTGCCGCCCCGGGCCGGTGGAGAGGAGTGGCGGCCACCGGGGATCAGGTGGTGAGAGGCTCGCCCTGGTAACCCTCGGCCCACTGCACCAGACGCAGCGCCCAGTCGGACGGCGAGTTCCACAGCCAGCCGAATTCCACCCCGGCCGCCTGGTCGATGCCGAGGGCGGTGAGCCTGCCCTGCTGAGCCCACCCCAGGTCGATGGTTGTCGTCTCCTGGAGAGCCCGCTCGCCGGCCTCGCCCGGGGGGAGTTGCCAGCGCATGCCCATCAGTACGCCACCTGCTCGTAGCCGGCGATGACCGAGCCGAACCGGCTCCGGTACTGCAGGTCCAGCGCCGTCGCGTCGTTGCGTCGCTTCTCGACCTCCAGCTTCATCTCGAGCGTGTCGACCCGCCCCTCCAGGTCCGTCGTCGCTCCGGTGGACGGCGGTCCCGTCCTCGATCCCGGCGGCGAGACCGGGGGCCAGACGTCGTGCCTCCACCTCCGCGGGGTCCGCGGGTTCGCTGACCCTGCCGCTGCGCCGGAGCCGACCGGCACCGTCCTGCGCGACGTGCACCGTCTCGTGGGCGATCAACTCGCGTCCGTCCCGCGTCTCGGGTCGGTACTGACCGGCGCCGAAGAAGACGTCCCTCCCGGTGGTGAACGCCCCGGCCTCGACCGACTCCGCCAGTGCCGCGGCCTCGGCGTCGGCGTGTACGTGGACCCCGCCCAACTCCGTGCCGAGCTGTCGTTCCAACGGGGAGCGGACCCCGTCGGGAAGAGGTTCCCCACCGCCCCGGCTGCCGGTGATCCGGCTGGCCGTCTCCGAGCTCACGGTCTGACCCGCGACGGGGGCGCCGTCGTCGGAGCGGCTCTCCGCAAGGCTGCCCCGACGGCAGGGAGTTCAGTTCACCGGGCTGACGTCGGAGCGAGGGGCGCGCCGACGCCCGTGAGCGGGACGACCGTCTCCGTGGGATCGGGGTGGAAGCCGAGCCGGTCCCTCCGGGTGAGGTGGTAGCGGTTCCCCGTGTGCAGTGCGGGCGGGCCGAAGTGCGACACGTGGTTCGGGGTGACGATGACGTTGTCCCGGAGCACCAGCGCGGAGACCCGCCCCCCGAACAGGGTCTCGCCGGAGACGCTGGTCAGTGTGTTCTCGACGAGGGCGATGTTCCTGGCCGGGATGGTGAACTCGTCGTCGCGGTGCACCCAGACACCGCCGTGCGCCTCGCTGATGGTGTTCCGCTCGATGACGATGTCGTGGGCGCTGCCGTCCTCGACCACCCCGCCGACCTCGAGGAAGCCCTGGGTGTTGCGGGAGGTGTTGCCGACCACCCGGAGCCGGTCGCCGTGGTTGAACACCTCGACGAAGCCGCCGTCGTGCCCGAAGTCGTGGCTCCGGGCGCGGCAGTTCACGCAGGAGCTGTTCCGGATGGTGACGTCGTCCGCCTGGACGTCGAACCCGACGGCGCCCGCGTCGTCCGAGCCGCCCGGGGTGTTGGTGAACATGTGCAGGTCGTGCGCCCTGGTGCGGGAGACCACGGCTCGGGCGCCCTTGATCGTCACACCGAAGGCCACCCTCTCGATCTCCAGGCCGTCCACCCTCGCGTCGGTGTCCCTGATCTCGACGCCGGTCCCGGCGGCGTCCCGGACGTGCAGGCCGGTGAGGGTGACCCGGGCCGCGTTGACGACCACCACGCCACGCGCCCTGGACACGTCGGTGCCGGTGAGCACCGGGGCCGGGCCGTCGCCGTAGGGCTGGACCGTCGTCCCGGCGGCGGACCTGCGGATCCACAGGCCGCCGTCCCAGGAGCACCCGCGCCGGAGGTACACCGAGGCGTTCGCCGGGAGCCGTCGAGCGAGGGCCTGCAGCGACCGCAGTGGGCGACTGGTCGAACCGTCGTTGACGTCGTGGCCGCCGACACAGTCGACGTACCTCGCCAGCGGGTCGATCTCCTCGCCGACGGACGCCGCCGTCGGGGTGGGGCGCTCGGCGCCGGTGCCGAGGGACGGGAAGGTCACGTCGACGTCGATCACGCCGGTGGCGTCCGCGAGCGCGGCGATGCCGGCAAGCGCCACGGTCGCCACGAGCGCGTGACCTGCGGCGGTCGCACCGAGGAGCCGCCTCGCCGTCCGCGGCCGGGCCTGGTGGTCTCGGTGACGTCCGACCCTGACCCCGGCGCGGGGGTCGGCCTCGGTCGGGCTCTCGGTGGGGCGCCCGGTCCGCTCCCGGACAGAGCGCCCGGTCCGCTCCCGGACGGAGCCCCCGGTCCGCTCCCGGACGGGGGCGTCGGCCCGCTCCCGGACGGGGGCGTCGGTGCCGGGCCGGTCGGCATCCCCCGCGGTGGGGGCCTCCGGGGTCACGCCGAGGTACACCCCGGCGAACGGGTCCCCGTTCCAGTCGTCGCCGGGGTCCGCCCAGTCGCCGGGGTCCGTCCGGTCGCCGGGGTCCACGAGGTCACGGGGGTCCACCCGGAGGTCGCCGGGGTCCACGCGGTCACGGGGGAAGGGACCCGCGATCCGCTCGGGATCGGGATCCTCGGCCCGATGGGCGGCACGTCGCGGCTCCAGGGACGACGACGCTCGGCGCACTCTCTCTCCTCGGGTTCTCCGGTGCGTCGGGGCTCCGACGGTCAGGTGCTGCGGTCGGTGTTCAGGCGCTGCGGACGGCGTCGGATCCGGTGGGCAGCACGGTGGGCAGCACGGTCCGCGGCTCGGTGTCCACCCCGGTGCCCGGCCTGGCCACACCGGTGGCCGCCCCAGCTGCCCCGTCGGTCGTCTTCCGGGCTGCCGCACGCTCGGCGTCGCCGTCCATGCCCCGGTACCGGACCTGGGCGAAGCTGCCGGCGCGCGAGACCAGCCGCGCGGGGATGCCCAGGACGACCCCGCGGGGCGGCACGTCCCGGACGACCACGCTGTTGGCGCCCACCGCGGCGTCCGCCCCGACCGTCAGCCCGCCGGCGACCACGGCTCCCGGGCCGATCCACACCCGGTCCTCCAGGACCGGGGTCGCCCACCGTGAGGGGTCCTCCTCGGTGGTGCTGTGCCCGAGGGTCACCCCCTGGGAGACGCAGCAGTGCCGGCCGATCCGCACCGGGCCGATGACGATGTACCCGCTGTGCGGGATGAGCAGTCCGGGGCCGATGTGCGCGTGGGGGTCGATCTCGATCCCGGTGCGGGTGAGCACCATCCGCTGGCCGAGTTGGTTGAGGAGCCCGATCGCCGTGCCCAACGCCCTGGGGCGCAGACGGGTGTAGGCGTGGTGGGCGAACCGGTACCCGAGCACCGCCCACAGGCCGGGGGAGAGGACCAGGGCGCGGACCAGAGCCAGCAGGCCGTGCCTGCCGTCACGCTCCACCTCGAACACGTACCGGTCCACGTCCTGACGAACGGTGCGCCACAGCCCCGCCCCCTCGCATCCGCACGGTGCCGGCATGAGTCCCTCCTGGTGTCGAGCCTGCGTCGACCGCGGCCACCCCGTCCCAAGTTCTGCGTACAGTATCTTCGAGAATACGCAGTGTGACTGACATGATCGCGATAGGTCGGAAACGATCATGGATGGTCGGATGGGGCCGTGGGGGCGGGGTCCGTCGGGTGCTCGCCTTCGGCCGACGGGGACTCCGTGCCCCGCCGCCGGTGCCGTGCCCATTGCGGTGCCGAGCCCATCGCGGGTGCCGTGCCTGCCGCGGTGCCGTGTCCGCCGGGGCCCGCCCGACCCCGGACCGTCGGGCCGGGCAGGCCCCGGGTGGGGGCGCGATCGCACCCACCGAACCGTCGGTCGGGACGGGCGCGGCCCCACCGCGGACCGGCGACGCCCCCTCGGGAATGACGCACGCGATCCGTTTCCCGTGAATGCGAGAACCGTTGGATTCCCACCGTATCGGCCCGGTCCGTCACCGTCGCCCGACAGGTCTATACCCGTCCCAAGCCTGGCTATTATGACGAGCGGTGCGCGTCATACGTTCGGGGGATGCTCCACGTCTGCGTGGAAAACGGGCTCTGGCGTGCACTAGCGTACGTGTCGGTACGTGATGGGAAGTACCGGAGATGACGCTGAATGCAGAACAATTGGGGATGACGTGGAAGCCCGGATCCGTGCGGAACTCACCCGATTCATCGTCTCGAACTTCCTTTTCGGGGACGCGGCGCGGGTTCCCGGGGACGAGGATTCCCTGGTCGAGGGAGGGGTCATCGACTCGACCGGCGTCCTCGAGCTCATCGAGTTCCTCGAGACGACGTTCGGTATCGAGGTCTCGGAGACGGAGACCGTGCCCGCGAATCTCGACAGCATCGCCAACCTCACCCGGTTCGTCCTCGCCAAGCAGGCCGGCGTCACCGTCGGCGCCTGACCGCGCAGCGGCGTCCGGTTCGCCGTCCGTCTCGTCCCGGGGGGGGTCCCATGCGTGAGGCCGTGACGGCCACCAGTCCCACCACGATGTGCTGCACCAGCGACTACCTGCTCGCCGCGGGGGCGCCGGACGACATTGCGGTGGTCGACGGCGGCAGCCGCCACACCTACGCGGAGCTGCGCTTCGCCGCGGCGCGTCTCGCCGGTGAGCTCTCCGCCCTCGCCCTGCCGGCCGGCTCCCGGGTGGGGATCCTCGGCCCGAACTCCCTCTTCTGGATCGCGGGCTACCTCGCCGTGCTGAGGCTCGGTCACGTCGCCGTCCCGTTCCCGGACCGGCTCCCCGCCGACGACCTGCGCCGCAACGCCGAGCTCGTTGGCTGCCGGGCCGTCCTCGCCGACCGGCGGTCCCTGCGCCGGTATCCCACCGCAGCTCTCGGCCCCGGGACGGCGATCGTCACCGACGAGGCGCTGGTGCGGGACGGCGGAACCTGCCGGCCCGAGGGGACGGTCGTCGACCCCGACGCCGACGCGGTGCTCCTGTTCACTTCGGGCACCACGTCCCGGCCCAAGGCCGTGCGGATCACGCACCGGAACATCCGGGCCAACACCGAGGCCATCGTCGAGTACCTCGGGCTCCGTCCCGACGACCGGGTGCTGGTGATCCTGCCCTTCTCCTACTGCTTCGGCGCGTCGCTGCTGCACACCCACCTCCGGGTGGGGGCCCGGGTCGTCCTGTGCAACTCCTTCGTCTTCCCGGAGACCGCCGTCGAGCTGATGGACCGGGAGGAGTGCACGGTCTTCGCCGGCGTCCCCTCCTCGTTCCAGCTGCTGCTGCGGGCCGGCAGCTTCGCCTCCCGGGAGCTGCCGTCGCTGCGGATCGTCCAGCAGGCCGGTGGACGGCTCCCCGAGCCGCTCATCGACGAGCTCGTCGCGGCGAAACCCCGGGCGGAGCTCTTCGTCATGTACGGCCAGACCGAGGCCACCGCGCGGCTCTCCTACCTGCCGCCGCGCCTGCTCGCCGAGAAGAAGGGCTCGATCGGCAGGGGGATCCCCGGGGTCGAGCTGCTCGTCCTCGACGAGCAGGGCCGGCGGGTGCGACCGGGGGAGCAGGGCGAGATCTACGCGCGGGGCGCCAGCATCTCCCCCGGGTATCTCGGGGACCCCGACGGATCGGCGTCGAAGCTCACCCCGCACGGTCTGCGCACGGGCGATCTCGGCACCGTCGACGAGGACGGGTACGTCTACGTCACCGGCCGCAGGGACGACTTCGTCAAGTCCTGGGGATTCCGGGTCTCGTGCCCCGAGGTCGAGGCCTGCGTGCAGGGCCTGGACGGCGTCACCGCGGTGGCCGCGGTCGGGGTTCCCGACGATGCGGCGGGCGAGGCTCTCGTCCTCGTCGTCGTCCCGCGTCCGGGGACGGTGCTCCTGCCCGGGACGGTCGTCGCGCACTGCGCCGGCCGGTTGCCGAAGCACATGGTGCCGCGGGCGGTGCGCATCGTCGACGCGCTGCCGCTCACCCCGTCCGGGAAGGTGTCCCGTCCTGCGCTCCGGGAGCTGGTCCGCTCCGGTGACGAGGCGACGGGGGACCCGCAGCCGCGGCGGCATCGGCCGGGCCCGGTCGGCCGTCAGACCCCACCCGTCCACCAGGACCAGCCCGCCCGTCGGGAACCACCCGGTCGTCAGGACCAGTCCCGCCCCCGGGTCCGCTCACTGCAGGACCCCGTCCGTCTGGAGGAGACGTCGGAACATGACCACCCGATCCCGTCACCGCGGTAGGCACCCCCTGCGCGCGATGACCGCATTCGCGATCATGACCGCTGCTCTCGGGGCAGTGGCGTCCTGCGGCAGCGAGGAGCAGCCCGTGACCCGACAGAGCACCCCGTCGGCCTCCCCGACGGCGACCGCCTCCCCGACGACGAGCCCGGAGGACACCGGTCGGGTCGGCGACGACGTGACGGAGGCCGACCTGAGGAAGGTCGCCGCGACCCGGGTGTTCTTCGGCCACCAGTCGGTCGGTCAGAACGTGCTCGACGGGATCCCGGAGGTGTTCACCGCGAAGGGCGTTCCGGTGCCGCCCGTCGAGCAGGACACCAGCGAGCCCGGTCCGGACGGGGGGTTCGTCTCCCACTCCTTCATCGGTCAGAACGAGGACCCGGTCTCGAAGATCCAGGCGTTCGACGCCGCCGTGCGCGCGGGTCTCGGCAAGAAGATCGACGTCGCCATGATGAAGTTCTGCTACGTCGACGTCGTCGGCGGGACGGACGTCGACGCCCTGTTCACGGCCTACAGCGACACCATGGACGCCCTGGGCCGGGACTTCCCCGAGGTGACCTTCGTCGCCGTGACCGTCCCGCTGACCACCCAGCCCGGCCTGTTGAAGAAGATCAGGACGGGGGGCAGCGGCGGCCGGGACGAGAACGTGGCCAGGCAGCGGCTCAACGAGCTCATCCGGCAGCGGTACACCGGACGGCAGCTCTTCGACCTCGCCGCCGTCGAGTCCACGACGGCGGAGGGTGTCCGGGTGGCCGGGGCGTACAAGGGCCAGGAGTACTACGCGTTGCACGAGGGCTTCGCCTCCGACAACGGGCACCTCAACGCCGACGGGTCGCGCAGGGCGGCGACCGAGTGGCTGCGGGTCGTCGCGCTGGCGTCCCAGAAGTGACCACGTCGCGGACCCGGCACCGGTGAGCACCGGACCCGACGGCACAGAACCCGGTCGCACAGAACTCAACGGTGCGGGATCCGGCCGGACGGGACTCGGCACGGACATCGTCTCCGTCGCCCGGTTCACCCGGCTGGCGCGCACCGGCGGTCCGGCCTTCCTGGAACGGTGGTTCACCCCCGCGGAGATCGACTACTGCTCCGGGAAGGCCGAGCCCGGCCGTCACCTCGCCGCCCGGTTCGCCGCCAAGGAGGCGGTCGTCAAGGCACTGCCGGGGCCGTGGGACGGCCCGCTGCCGTGGCGCCGCATCGAGATCGTCAACGACGCGCGAGGAGCGCCCTCGGTCCGCCTCGACGGGGCCGTCCGGGAGGCGGCGCGACGCGCGGGAGTCAGGGAGGTCCAGGTGTCGTTGTCCCACTGCGACGAGTACGCCACCGCCGTCGCGCTGTGCACGGCCGGGGAGGCGTGACCGGTGGTGCCCGACCGCGTCACCTCCCGCCGGGTCACCCGGCTGCTCCGTGACCACGCGGCCGCGCGGCGTCCAGGCACCGACCCGGTCCTGGAGTCGATCGCGACCGCCGTCCTCGTCGAGGAGGTCTTCGACATCACCCTCACCGACGACGAGATCGACCCGGTGCTGCTCGACGACCCGGCGGCGGTCACCGCGCTCGTCCGCAGGCACGGAGGGACGCCCTGATGTGCGGCATCTGCGGGATCGTCAGCTACCGCACCACCCCGGCGCTCGACCTGCTGCGGAGGATGACCGGCCGGCTCGTCCACCGCGGCCCGGACGGGAACGGCTACTACCGCGACCGCCGGGCCGCCCTCGGGCACACCCGGCTGGCGGTCGTCGACACGGTCGGCGGCGCGCAGCCGCTGTGCAACGAGGACGGCACGGTCTGGGTGACCTTCAACGGGGAGGTCTTCAACCACGTCGAGCTCGGCGTCGAGCTGCGGAGGCTGGGGCACCGGTTCCGGACGGCGAGCGACACCGAGGTGATCGTGCACGCCTGGGAGGAGTGGGGCGAGGAGTGCTTCTCCCGGTTCAACGGGCAGTGGGCGCTGGCGATCTGGGACCGACGCGAGGAGCGGCTGGTCCTGTCCCGGGACCGGCTGGGCGTGCGGCCGCTGTACTACGCCCGTACCGCGCAGGGGCTGGTCTTCGCCTCCGAGGTCAAAGCGCTGTTCGCCGACCCGGCGGTGCCCCGCGAGCTCGACCCGGTGGGCCTGGACCAGACGTTCACCTACTGGTCGACCGTCGCGCCGCGCACGGTGTTCCGGGGCGTCGAGCAGCTCGAGCCCGGCCACCTCGCGGTCCTCGACCGGGACGGCCTGCGGCGGAGGGCCTACTGGCGGCCGTCGTTCCCGGCCAGGGGACAGGAGCCCCACCGCGACACTCGGGAGAACGCGGAGGCGCTGCGCGAGCGGCTGGTCGAGGCGGTCCGGCTGCGCTTCCTGCGCAGTGACGTCCCGGTGGGGGCGTACCTGTCCGGCGGGATCGACTCGGCCGTCACGACCGCGGTGATCTCCCGCCACACCGACGTGCCGCTGCACACGTTCTCGTTGCGGTTCGCCGACGCGGAGTTCGACGAGGGCCGGTACCAGCGGAGCATGGCCGAGCGGCTGGGCACCCGGCACGAGGACGTCGTGGTCAGCGCCTCGGACATCGCGGAGGTCTTCCCCGAGGTGATCCGGCACACCGAGACGCCGGTGCTCCGGGCCGCCCCGGCGCCCATGTTCCTGCTGTCCCGGCTGGTGCGGGACAGCGGCTACAAGGTGGTGGTGACCGGGGAGGGGGCCGACGAGGTCCTGGCCGGGTACGACCTCTTCCGGGAGGCCCGGGTCCGGCTGTTCTGGTCCCGCGACCCCGGTTCCGCCACCCGGGCGCGGGCCGCCGAACTGCTCTACCCGTGGATGGCCCGCTCGCCCGGACGGATGCCCGCCTTCGCCCGCACCTTCTTCGGCCGCAACCTCGACCCCGACGACCCGGCCCTGTCGCACCGGCCGCGCTGGGACTCGACATCGATGATCAAGAGGATGCTGTCGGCGGACCTGGCGGCCCGGCTGCACCGGTCCCAGCCGGACGGTGTCGTCGCCGCGATGCCGCCGGCCAGCGGTGGCTGGGACCCGCTGAGCCGGGCGCAGTGGCTGGAGCTGACCACGCTGCTGCCCGGCTACCTCCTCTCCTCGCAGGGCGACCGGATGCTCATGGCCAACTCCGTCGAGGGCCGGTTCCCCTTCCTCGACCCTGACGTCGTGGACTTCGCCGCCGCACTGCCCGCCCAGGACAAGCTGTTCGGCCTGGAGGAGAAGTACCTGCTCAAGCGGGCCTTCGCCGACCTCGTCCCGGCGTCGATCCGGCACCGCCCCAAGCAGCCGTACCGGGCTCCCGACGCCGCGAGCTTCTTCACCGGCGAGAGGGCCGACTGGCTCGGCGAGGTCACCTCCCCGCGGGCACTGGCCGCGGCCGGGGTGTTCGACCCGGCACCGGTTGCCGGCCTGCTGGCCAAGTGCGAGCGCACCCGGGGCCGCGGCACCGGCAACAGCGACAACATGCGTCTCCTCGCGGTGATCTCGACGCAACTGGTGCACCGGCTGTTCGTCGCGGGTGACGCCGCCGCCTTCGACCGGGTGCTGCCGGAGCCCGGCGTGGCCGTCGACCTCGTCGCCGAGGGGACGGCCGACCGCACCGTCGACCTGGCGGCCCGGGACGCCGCCGGCTCACCGCTCGATCCGGCGGCACGCGACGTCGCCGATCTCCACCCGACCCGGTGACCGGCCGCGGTCGTTCCTGTCCGCAGCCGATCTCGTTACTGACGATGGGAGCTCCTCATGAAGACCTCGGTTCGCTTCGGGCCGGAGACGCTGCGGATCGACGGTGAGCGGGAGGTCGCCGCGATCTCGGCGAACCTGACCGCCTACCTGGCTCGGTCGCGGCGCCGCGGGGTGGTGGTGGCGCTGTCGGGCGGCATCGACTCCAGCGTGGTGGCCGCGGTGTGCGTCGCGGCGCTGGGCGCCGACCGGGTATTCGGGGTGCACATGCCCGAGCGGGAGTCCTCGCCGGAGACCCTGGGCCTGAGCCGGCTGGTGGCGGACTCGTTGGGGATCGACTCGGTGGTGGAGGAGATCACGCCGGTGCTGGACGCGGTGGGGTGCTACCGGCGCCGGGACGACGCGATCCGGACGGTGTGCCCGGACTACGGGTCCGGGTACCGGTCGAAGATCGTGCTGCCGAGCGTCATCGACTCCGACAGCTACCGGCTGTACTCGGTGGTGGTGCTGGCCCCGGACGGGTCGCAGACCTCCCACCGGCTGCCCCGGGAGGCGTACCTGGGGGTCGTCGCGGCGACGAACTTCAAGCAGCGGGTGCGCAAGATGCTGGAGTACCACCACGCCGACCGGTTGAACTACGTGGTGTCCGGGACGCCGAACCGGCTGGAGTACGACCAGGGGTTCTTCGTGAAGCTGGGCGACGGGGCCGCGGACGTGAAGCCGATCGCGCACCTGTACAAGTCGCAGGTGTACGCGCTCGCGGAGCACCTGGGGGTGCCGGAGGAGATCCGGTCCCGGCCGTCGACGACGGACACCTACTCGCTGCCGCAGTCGCAGGAGGAGTTCTACTTCTCGCTGCCGCACCAGCGGATGGACCTGTGCCTGTACGGCCGGAACAACGGGGTGCCGGTCGAGGACGTCGCCGAGGCCACCGGCCTGACGGTGGACCAGGTGCAGCGGGTGTACCGGGACATCGAGCAGAAGCGCCGGACGACGAGCTACCTGCACCTGGCACCGGAGCTCGCCGTGGACGTCCCCGAGATCCACCAGCACGCCGCCCCGCGGGGCTGACCCGCCGGTCGCCGACGGGGCCGGTCACCTGCGGCCGGTTCCGCTCCGGGGTGCCCGCGCCACCGTCTCCGGGCGGTTCCGGGTGCCGGCGCCCCGGGACGGACCTGGTGCCCGCCGACGCCAGCGACAGGCGTCGGCGGCGAGCCAGGCCGCAACGGCGAGTCCGGAGAGGGCGATGACCGGACGCAGCACCGCGGGTGAGGTCCTGCGCACGATCGAGGGTCCCGGCCACCCACCGGCGAGGAATCCCAGGGCGAACACCCCCACCATCAGTCGGCGGGACCGTTCCCCCTGCCCGGAGCCGGAGCGGAGCCGTGGCTGGACGAGGATGAGCACCGAGGCGCAGGCGACCAGCAGCGGCGCGAGGGCCGCGAGGGCGTCCGGTGGGGTGCCCAGCAGCAGGCCGGCTCCGACGAGCCCGCCCGTTGCCGTGGCCAGGCCCAGCCGCAGGACCCGGCCGCCCTGCCCGTCCAGTTCCGGGCGCGACCCGGCGGTGGATCCGATGCCCGTGACGACCAGCGCCACGGTGTTGGTGACGTTGGCGGCGACCGGGGACAGCCCGAGGGCCAGCAACGCGGGATAGGAGATCACCGAGGCGAGGCTGACGACCGCGCTCACGATCCCGGCGAGGACCCCGGCGAGGACCAGGACACCCAGGTCGCTCGCGGTCACCCCGCCACTGCATCACGCCGGGGGATCCGTCGCGAACGGGTTTGTGGGCGTTCGACCTGGCACCTTGTGGCGGCCTGTCCGGGGGAGGGTGGGAGTGGGCGGGATGCCGATCTTGGGTCGGGCGAAATTAGCAGATCTCCCCGACAGGCGTGGGCACTTCGGTGTGATCCGGCTGAAGTGATGATTCACAACCAACCGTTCAACCCTGCGCTTACGCATGACAGCGGAGCGTAAGTGGTGACAAGGTGGATAGCGGTCCAGCAGGGCCGCGGGTGACGCGGAGATCCGCCAGTCGACAGTCGACCGCCGGTGAGCAGGCGGGGAGTGAGTGGCGAGACCGGCTCCCGGCATTCCAACGCATCAGCGAGGGAGAGTCCCTTCATGTTCAAGCCGAGCAAGAAGTCCATCGTCGTGGGGGGAGCCGCCCTCCTGCTCATCGGAACCGGCACCGCCTACGCCTACTGGACCGTCACCGGGAGCGGCTCGTCGTCGGCCCAGACCACCACCGCCGGGACGCTCACGGTGGTGGCGGGCGCTCCGGTCACCGGTCTCGAGCCCGGCGGCTCGGCGAAGCTCGTCAGCGGGACCTTCACCTACTCCAGCACCACGAAGGTCTACGTCAAGAGCGTCGTCGTCCAGGTCGACCCCACCTTCTCGACCCAGGAGAACCCGGACCTGCCGGCCTGCACGGCAGCCGACTTCGAGACCAGCAACGCCCCGGTCTTCACCAGGGTCGGGACCGGCGACACCTGGGGCGGTGCCAGCATCAGGCTGCTCGATCTCCAGTCCAACCAGGACAACTGCCAGGACGTCGCCGTTCCGCTGGTCTTCAGCACGACCTGAGCGACGTCGGTGCCGGCGGACACCGGGGAAGGGCCCGACGGCACCGGTCCGACCAGCGACCGCGGGTGAGCGGCACCGTCGCTCACCCGCGGTCCGTCCCCGGACCGGGGAACCCCGGGACGGGCAGGCCACGGCAGCCGGGGCCACGGCAGCCGAGAAGACGATCGACGAGGTGCGGGCCGGGTGACAGCGACGAGGCGGCATCCGGGTCGGGTGGAGGAGGTCGGGTGCAGGTGAGGTCTCTCAGACGACGTCCACGGGGCACGGTGGCCTGGTGCGTGCTCCTCGCGGCCGGGGCGACCGCGGTCCTCGCGCTCGACCTGCTCCAGCCGGGACGGCCGGGCCCGGCGGGTGCGGACCGGGTCACCGCGTCTCCCGGCACGGGGGAGGTGTCCCTCATGGCGGCCGTCGAGGGGGAGGTCGACGCGGCGACGTCCACCGCCACGAACCTCTCCGCCAACAACCCGTTCGGCATCTCCGTCGGCTCCCTCGGCCCGCTGGCGCCCGGGGTGTCCCTGCCCCTCGACCTGGCGCTGACCAACCCCAACAACGCCGCCATCCAGGTGACCGAGCTCACCGTGGCTCTCGGCGGCGTGGATCCCGCGCACGCCGTCGGCTGTCCCGCCGCGACGAACTACGCGGTCGTCCAGTACTCCGGCTCCTACGCCCTCCTCGTCGTCCCCGAGGGGGCCACGAGGACGCTGACCCAGCTCGGAGTGCCGTCGGTCAAGCTGCCACGGGTGAACATGAAGGACACCAGCGTCAACCAGAACGCCTGCATGGGCGCGGTGCTGACCCTGACCTACTCCGGCTCGGCCACGGGAGGTGCGCGATGACCAGCCTCTTCGCCGAGCACGGGCCGGTGACGGCACCCGGCAGGGGGCCGATTCCGGCGCAGGGGTCGACACCGGTGCCAGGGGCGATTCCCGGGCAGGGGCCGATCCCGGGGCCGGGGTTCGCCGGTGAGACCACCGGCTGGCCCCCCGGCTTCCCCACCGGCCGCGGTGCCGAGCCGACGACCCGGGGCCCCCGGATGCTCCGCCACCTGGCCGACCACCGCGGCGAGCCGGTCCGGGTGAGCCGCCGGGTGGCCGTGCTTCTCGCCGTCGGAGCACTGACCCTGGCCTGCGCCGGTGTGGCCTTCGCCCACTGGACGTCCTCCGGCACGGGGACGGGGCAGGCGATCGTGCCCGAGTCGGGCGTCACCGCGACGGCGGGCGAGGTGGACGGCCTGTACCCGGGCGGGCCGCCGGTCACCGCACCGGTGCGGGTCGTCAACCCCCAGTCCCGCGACTTCGAGGTCACCGGACTCCTGCCCCAGGTCTCGGCGAGTCCCGCGGCGTGCCCCGGCGAGGCGGTACGGGTCGCGTCGCCCTCCCCGCTGCCGACGGTGAGCCCGTCGGCGACAGCCACCGTCCACCTCGGGCTGACCATGCCGGCCGACGCTCCGGACGGCTGCCAGGGCGCGACCTTCACCATCGCGATGACGGTGGAGGGGAGGCTGAGGTGACGGGTCCCGCTCGACGCGTTCCCGCGCGGGGGGTTCCCGCTCGACGCGGCGTCGCCGTGGCCGTCGGCACCGGCCTCGCGCTCGCGGTGTCCCTGCCGGCGCAGGGGTACTGGACCGACCGGGCGGCGTCCACCGTGACCGCCAGGGCGGACACGCTCGGCGTTCCCGGGGTGACCGTCGAGGCGACCGACGCCCTGATCACGGTCAGGGTCGGGGAACCGGACACCGGGCCCGCGCCGTCCTCGTACACCGTCGCCGTCGGCACCGAGACGCTGTGCACGCTGACCGGGCCGGGGGAGTGCCCCGACCCGGTGGGTGCCCCGGCGACCCCGAGGACCTACCGGGTCGCCGCCCACCTGGGCACCTCGTGGGTGCGGGAGGCCACGCTGCAGGCCGCCACCACGCCGCCGCGACCGGTGCTGACCCTCGCCGAGGACTCGGACACCGGGGTGACCGGCGACCGCACCACCAACCAGGCGGAACCGCGGGTCAGCCTCTCCGCGGCCGGCGCCGCCTCGGCGTACGCCGTCGCTCTGCGGGTGGACGGCGCGGAGGAGCCCTTCGCCACGGTCGACGTCCCCGCGGGGACCGACGCGACCACGGACGTCACGGTCCCGACCCTCGACGGCGGGAGCCACACGATCACCGCGGTGGCGTCGGCGCACGGGGTCACCAGCGCGGCGGACCCGCTGTCGCTGGAGGTCGTGCTCGGTGCTCCGGTGATCGAGCGGGTGGTCCTGGCCTCCGGGTCCGACCCGGGCCGCGCCGGAGCGGGGGACACGGTGACCGTGACGGCGAGCAGGCCCGTCCACCCCGGAACCGTCTGCCCCGACTGGGATCCCGGTGTCCCCGAAACCCTGGAACGCCAGGTGACGGCGGAGCTGCGGTCGTCGCCGGACGGGGCGGACGCCGTCCTCACCCTCCGGCCGGACGCCTGCGGCACCCCGCCCCAGGCACTCCATCTCGGCACCGTCACGGTGAACCGCGGCCACCTCGTGGAGGCCGCAGGCCCGACGGACGTCGTGTCCTTCCCCGGCTCGACCCTCCGGCTCGACGCGGACCGGGAGACGCTGACCCTCGTCCTCGGCACCGCGACGCCGGAGTCCACCGAACTCCTGGCGGAGCTCGCCGCGGAGGCGCGGACCCGGCCCGCGTTCACCCCGGAGAGCCCGGATCCCACCGACCACGCGGGCACCGGCTTCGCGGCCGTCGCCGTGACCGACGCGGAGGTGAGCGGGTTCTGAGCCCGGTCCAGGTCGCCGGGTCTCCGAGGGTGGACACCACCGGAGACCCGGCTCCCTCCGGGTGCGGAGTCCGAGGGACGTCACGTTCCGTAATCCGCTTCACGCAGCGTGGCGACCAGGGACGGGGACGCGGTCTCAGTACTGTCGCGGCATGGTGTACCCGGCGCGCGCATCCCTGGTGATCCGAGCCTCCGCTGCGGTTCTGGCCTGCGGCGTGGCGCTGTCCGTCGGCGGCTGCCGCGAGGAGGGCACAGGGCACGCGGGGGCCTCGACGTCCGCGGCGCCGTCCGGTTCCGCTGCGGCTCCCGCCGGGGCGGCCGGCGGGATCCCGACCAAGGAGGCCTCTCCCTCGCTGGCGGCCGAGGGAGCTCCGCTGCCTGCGGACGCCGACCCGGAGCAGGTGCTGATCGCCGCGGACCGGGCGGCGACCTCGGCCCGGTATGTCCACGTCGACGGGTGGGTCGACCACCAGGGCCGGAAGGTCACCGTCGACGCCGACCTGACCTCCGCGCCGGCGGCGGCCGGGTGGATCAGTGAGGGCGGTGACAAGGTCCTCGTGCGGTACGTCGGCGGGAACGTCTACGCCAGGGGCAGCTCCGCGCTGTACGAGAAGTACCTCGGGCAGCGGGCCGCCCGACGGGTCGGCGACAGGTGGCTCATGGTCCCGGCGAGCGGGCGTGAGTACCAGCAGGTCACCGGACTGGCGTCGCCGGGCGGGCTGCTGACGGAGCTGTTCCCCGACGCGGCCGGTGCCCGGAAGACGGCGGGCGGATCCGTCGGCGGCACCGGGACGGTCGTGCTGACCACGTCGAGCGGCTCCGGCTCGCTCACCGTCGCCGCCACGGGGACGCCGTACCCGCTGGTCGTCGACGCGGGGGAGAAGGGGAGGATCACGTTCTCGGACTGGGGGGAGAAGGTGTCCGTCACCGCCCCGCCGCGCTCCCAGGTCGTCGACGTCTCGACGCTCTGACGGCCCACGTGCTACACCTCGACGTCGCCGGGCGACTCCCGGTGGGACGAACAGGGGCGGGTGAGGGCGCCGCGTGAGCGGGACGGCCGAGGTCGAGGTCCTACCGGTCGGAGGTCGGTCCGGCGTCGGCAGGACCGCCGTCGGGTGGGAGGTCTCCGTCCTGCTGCGGGCGGCGGAGGTCGCCCACTGCCTGGTGGAGGGGGACAACCTCGACCAGGCGTACCCGGCGCCGCCGGGCGATCCGACCCGGGCCCTGCTGACCGAGCGGAACCTCGCGGCGCTCTGGCGCAACTACGCCGCCCTGGGACACCGCCGGCTGGTCTACACGAACACCGTCTCGGTCCTCGAACCCGAGCTGACCGCGCCGCGCCGCCGTCCCTCGCGGCGTCAGGAGCACCGGACGCACGGCCCGTCGGCCGTCGATCTCCGAGAGGGAGATCAGTACCCGACGTCGAAGGTCGCGTCCCTGCGGTCGGCCTCCGACCGGATCGGGTCGACCCGGAGCAGGAACTCGACGTGCCTGAGGTACCGGGTGGGATCGGCGTGGGACCGGAACGACGCCAGATCCCGGTCGGCGAGCCCGGGGACCCGGACGAAGGTGGCCGCGGACCGGAACCCGGGCGACCCGTCGTCGGCCGCCAGCACCACCCCGTCGCCGGTGTCCCGGAGGTACCGGTCGGGGTAGTTGACCGACCGGAACGACACCCCGGCCCGGTCGGCGAGCCCCGGCACCAGCCGCCACTGGGAGTCGGGGTACGGATCGAACGGGTAGGGGTCGATCCGGGCGACGTTCCGCTGGTGCCGGACCAGGTGGTCCGGATAGTTGGCGGGCCGGATCCGGTTCCAGGACGGCGCCCCCCACCGGTCGACGAGGCGGCTGCGCTCGGCCGCGGTGATCGGGAGCACGCTTCCCTGCTTGGCGTTCAGCGGTTGGGTGTACGCCGCGACGTCCAGCGGGGCCCAGGCCGCCGGGTCGCCCAGCCGGGTCGTCTGCCAGACGTACAGCTCGCCGTTGACGGGACGGTAGGAGTCCCCCCAGAGCCACCGCCGTGGTCCGCCGATCTCGGTGACGACCATGGGGCCCCGGACGGCGTCCCCCTGGACCAGTCCACCCGGCCGGACGTCCCGTTCGAAGCTCCGCGGGGCCAGCGTCGTCGACCGGGCCGTGCGGATCCGGCCGGTCCTCCCCTCGGTGAAGTACAGGTGGTGGGTCCCACCCTCACTGACGATCGTGGGGTCGAGGACGTCGAAGCCGGGGTCGAAGAACAGCAGCGGCTCGTCGACCGTCTCGAAGTCCTCGGTGTAGTTGACGAAGATCGACTCCCGGCCGTCCCTGGTCACCGAGTAGACGATCCCGTACCGCTTCCCGGCCGGGTCGTAGAAGGCCTCCGGAGCCCAGGTGTGCGTGGGCAGCGAGTGCAGCCGGAGCCGGCGGTGGGTGAAGGTGCGCAGGTCGGGGGACGTCCACACGTGGACGTGCTGGTTCTGCCGGCTGAAGTCGGTCCCGCTGAGGTCGGTGGCGAGCACCACGAAGGTGCCGTCCTGCCTGCGCAGGAGGAAGGGGTCGCGCAGCCCCCGGCTGCCACGGGTCGGGGTCAGCACCGGGGCGTTCTGGTTGAGCGGCATCCAGTCGAGCCCGTCGCCGCTCACCGCGAGGTGGAGGCCGTAGTCCGAGCCCGTTCCGTCGGGGGTCTCGGTGAAGTAGGCCATGACGTAGCCGCGGTACCTCCGGGTCCCGCTGCCGGGGGCCTCGGTGTCCTGCGCGGGATCGTCGTCCACGGTGGGGGAGGCGGACCGGCCGGGGGCGACCGGCGTGGGGGGCGCGGGTGGCGGACCCTCGTCGTAGGGCAGGTACTGGACGCTCAGGGTGATCGCGAGCGCCGCTCCGGTGGCCACAGCCCCCGTCGCCAGCACGGGTTTGACGCTCGCAGCCGCCTTGGCCGCCGCCGGGAGCCCTGCGTGCTGGGTCGCGGCACCGGTGGTCGCGCTGAGCAGGGACGTCACCCCGGAGTGCGCGGCGCCGACGACACCGCCGAGCCATCCCGACAGCCCGTGCGCCAGGGCGTCGGGGACCGGGAGCAGGGCGATCCCGGCGAGCAGCCGCTCCGGTGGCACCATGCCCCTGCCCGTGGCGCGGCAGTCCTCGCACCGCCGGACGTGCCGGGCGAGCCGGTTCAGCTCGCGGTCGCCGGGGCTCGTGCCGCCCTTGTGGAGCATGGCCGTCAGCCGGGGGCAGCCCCGCCCCGAGGTCAGCACCCGCTGCACGATCCGGGCCAGTTCCAGCCGGTCCTTCATGCGCTGGATGCGGACGGCGACGTGCTTGCGGTCGAGCCCGGCCGCCTCGGCCAGTTCGGTCCGGGTGAGCTCCCCTGCCGCCTCCTGCCACCACAGGGTGAGGAGCTGCCGGTCCTCCGGGGACAGCCACCGGGTGGCCTCCACGACCTCGCGCCGCTGCCCCGACAGGCCCAGTTCGAGGACGGTCAGGTCGACGAAGTCGGACTCCGGTGCGGCCTGGTCGCCGTACCGCTCCAGCGAGCTCTCCCGGGAGATCCTCCGGGCACGGGCCCTGCTCCTGGCCTGCACCTGGCGGACGGCGATGGTGATGATCCAGGACCGGAACCGGGTGGTGTCCCGGAGCGTGGGGAGCGCCGCCGTCGCCCGGACCATGGTCTCCTGGACGACGTCGTCGACGTCCGCGTGGCCGTGGAGGGCACTGCCGACAACGTTGTACACGAGCGGCAGGTACCTCCGGAGGAGCTGGTCCAGCGCCTGCTCGTCACCTGCCTGCGCCGCCTCGACCAGTTCGCTCTCGATCTGTGCGTCCACCGAGAAGCTCCCTGACGATCACCTGCTGAAACGTTCTATCGGAGGCGCCGGATCGTCACACGACCCGGCCGGGGCCGTCAACCATGGACACGGGTGGTCACCGCGTGTCACGTCCCGGAACGGATCGAAAACGTCTCGGGAACGCTGTTATCGCCTCGTCCGGTCCGGCATCTACTGCGCATGGCGCCGCGGTGACGAGGGTCCGAGCCCTCCCGCCGGCGCCGACGGAACGAGGAACGGTGCCTCCAACGGCCGGAAAGGAACGACTATGACGTGGTTCGCGCATCGACGAGTCGGGGTGACGGGGGTGTGCGGGGCCGCGCTCCTCGGGTCCTCACTGCTGACCGTGGCGATCCCGGCGAACGGTGCCGTGGCCTGTGCGGTGGACTATCAGGTGATCAACCAGTGGCCGGGGGGGTTCCAGGGGTCGGTCACGCTGCGCAACACCGGGGACGCGGTGTCGGCCTGGACGTTGACGTTCACCTTCCCTGACGGGCAGTCGGTGACCCAGGGGTGGGGCGGGGAGTGGCGGACCGGGGCGACGCCGTCGGTGTCGGGGGCGTCGTGGAACTCCTCGTTGGGGTCGGGCGGGTCGGTCTCGTTGGGGTTCATCGGCTCGTGGAACGGTGCCAACGGTGCCGCGCGGGACTTCCGGTTCAACGGGGTGGCCTGTTCGGGGTCGGGGGCCACGTCGTCCTCGACCACCACGACGACGGCGCCCAGGACAACCAGCACGACGACCACGACGGCGCCCAGGACCACCACGACCACCACCCGGAGCAGCACGACCGTCACCTCGCCGGCCGCCTATCCCTACCCGGGGACCGTCACGGGCAGCACCGGCGCCCACGACCCGACGGTGGTCAAGCGGCCGGACGGTAGCTATCTGGTGGCCACGACCGGCCGGGGGATCCCGCTGAAGACCTCCACCGACCGGACCAACTGGCGAGCCGCAGGCTCGGCCTTCACCGGAAGCATGCCGTGGACATCCGCCTACACCACCGGCGACGTGTGGGCGCCCGACCTCAACTACCTGAACGGGCAGTACTACCTGTACTACTCGGCGTCCAGCTTCGGGTCGAGCAACTCGGGGATCTTCCTCGCCACCAGCTCCAGCGGCAACTCCGGCACCTGGACCAACCGCGGACAGGTGATCGGTACCACGAGCAGCTCCGGGTACAACGCCATCGACCCCGACCTCGTCGTCGACGCCCAGGGGCAGTGGTGGCTGAGCTTCGGCTCGTTCTGGTCGGGTATCAAGCTCATCCGGATCGACTCCTCGACCGGCCTGCGCTCCGGCAACGAGATGTACTCCATCGCGGGCCGTGGCGGTGGCGCGATCGAGGCCCCGGACATCTTCCGGGCAGGCGACTACTACTACCTCTACGTGTCCTTCGACATGTGCTGCCGGGGCGCTTCGAGCACCTACCGGATCATGGTCGGTAGATCGAGGTCGATCACCGGCCCGTACCTCGACCGCAACGGCGTCGACATGGCGCGCGGTGGGGGCACCCAGGTGCTCGCCGGGCACGGGAGCGTCATGGCCGCGGGCCACTCGGCGACGCTGCACGACAACGACGGCGACGTGCTCTTCTACCACTACTACACCAGCTCGGGCGCGGCTCTCCTGGGCATCAATCTCATCGGCTACGACTCCGCCGGCTGGCCCTTCGTCTACTGACGACACCCACGACCCCTCACGGATCCGCTCTCTCATCCGCCGCTGGTCACCTCGTCACCGTTCGCTCCGTCGCGGGCCCACGCCGTTCCGCGGGACGCGCCCTCCGGGGCACGTCCCGCGGAACGGCCGGCGCCCCCTGCCCGCATGCCGTGCCGGCCCCTGTTGTGCCGGTGCTGTCGTGCCGGCGGTGTGCGAAGCGGTCCCTCGGGTGACCGGAAAGGACATCGACAGTCATGAAGAACCCGTTCGGACCCCGGCGCTCGCCGGTGGTCGGTACCGTCGCGATGCTCGGAGCCGGGGTGATCGGGCTCACCTCGCTGGTCACGGTCACTCCCGCGCAGGCCGCTGTGGCCTGTGCGGTGGACTATCAGGTGATCAACCAGTGGCCGGGGGGGTTCCAGGGGTCGGTCACGCTGCGCAACACCGGGGACGCGGTGTCGGCCTGGACGTTGACGTTCACCTTCCC
>JAAYAH010000124.1 GCA_012719445.1 Actinomycetales bacterium
CGGGGCGTTGCCAGGGGTCGGGGGTGAGGAACTCGCCGGTGGTGGGGTCGTAGTCGCGGGCTCGCATGTGCACCAGCCCGTCGGCCGACGCGGCGGCGATGGTGGCGGAGAACCCGAGGGCCGGGTCAGGTGCACCGGGGTCGACGTTCGAGACGCTGGGGTCGTGGCCCCAGGGATCGGCGGTGGTGGTGTGGGTGAGCGCTCCGGTGTGGTCGGTGTGCGCGGTGGGGTTCCACACCTGATCAGCGTGGCTGACCTGGAGGGCTCCGTCGACCTCGACCCAGGCCGGCACGCCGGTGCTGGCCCACGCGAGGGTGGTGTCGGTGACCGTGGTGCCGTCGTCGAACGCGACCGCGACCGGTTGGGCAAGGGTGCCGTTGGGGTCCCAGGTGAGCGCGACGTCGCCGTCGGGGCCGGAGAGCTCGATGCGGGTGCCGTCGCCGTCGTAACCGAACGTCGTCACACCCGCCCCATCGATCACCGCGGCCAGGCGCCCGGCTGCATCCCAGGCATAGACCCGTGGGCCGTCGGGCCCGTCCTCCGCGATGCGCCGCCCGGCCGGGTCGTAGGTGTAGGTCGTCGTGCCTTCTGGGCCCGCCGCCGTAGCGAGGTTGCCGTCGGTGTCGTGGGTGTAGGTGGTGGTCCCCTCCGGGGTGGTCTCGGTGACACGCCGCCCGGCGTCGTCGTAGGTCCACCGGGTGAAGGGATCAGTCGGCTGGTCACAGGTGACCTGGTGGCACTCCTCCAGGAGCCGACCCGTCGCGTCATAGCCGTAGATCACCGTCCCATGCGTCGCCGCGGTCCCCGAGTCATCGACGCGCACGACACGCCCCGCGAGGTCGACGGTGTAGCTGCGGATCTGTACCGGACGCTGCTGCAGCGGCCACGCAACAGCTGGTCGACGCTGAACTTCCTCTCGGGAATCATAAAGCAGTTCCATACGGGCAATCGCCCTACTACGACCGCGATCTCGAATGGATGAGGTTGTACGCCGCACCTGCGATGTAACCGAGAACCGAGCTCAGAAGCGTAGCGGTCAGGCTGTACTGCAGCGATCCGCCAGCAGCAAGTAACAAGCAGAGCAGGGGCACAGCGAAGAACGGGATGAGTGCCAGAGGTCCAAGTAGCACCCTTTCACGCGCGAAAGAGCTCAACGCCAGTTGGGCGCGCACCACCTTGCCAATAAAGCCGTCACCTCTTGATTGTGTCGCCCGTTTGCATGCCATCAGAAGCACGAATGCGCCCGCCGCTCCTCCCCACAACGCAAGATGCAGCAATACATCCGTCAACGGCCAACCCATAGCGAGTTGCATAGCTGATGCAGCCACCAGCACGGTGATGGTACGGCGTAGTGTACGGTCCATTCAGTGATTCCCAGATATCGAGCCGTCAGGATACTGGCCGCTTGACCGTCCCACGAGTTCGATTCTCACGTTGCGCTTAATACGGTGTCGGGCCCGGAGCGATGCGGCCGAACGCTATTCCTCCGGCACATCCGGTGGCACCACCTAGCAACGAGCCCGGCCCTGGGGCGAGGAACGTCCCATAAAGCGAACCGACGGCTGCCCCCTGGGCGCAACTCACCGCGTCGCTGAGTAGCTGCCCAGCGTTGCCCGTTATCCAGTTCCAGGCGCTCTTCCCGGCCTCCGCGACATGGCATTGCGTCCAGCCGCCGGACCGGCTGCGCTTGCAGGTCCCGTCCGGGTTGCGGTCCTTCGGCGTTTCGCGTTTGAGGCCGGTTGGGTCCCAGTGGGTGATGGGGTTGCCGTCGGCGTAGGTGTGGACTCCTATCCAGGGTTGGCCGTCGGGGCGTTGCCAGGGGTCGGGGGTGAGGAACTCGCCGGTGGTGGGGTCGTAGTCGC
>JAAYAH010000125.1 GCA_012719445.1 Actinomycetales bacterium
GAGGCGCCCGGCTTTGCCCCTGCGGTCTCGTCGTGACTACGCCGCAGACCTTCACCACGACCTGTCAGGCCCGACACACTCGCCGTCCCGACAGTTCCCCCCGCCGGGTCACCGCCTGGCAGACGGCATCCGACGCGGGTACACACCGCACTCCCGCCCGCATCCACCGGGTTCGAGCGGGTCGACGATCAAGAGGCTTTACGACCCGAGTTTGCTCACGGCTGTGGAGCCGGCAAGATCGAATCGTGTTGACCTGCAGTGATGCCTGTGGTTGTCGTTGGTTTCACGCACTAGGCGCGGGTTCTAGGGTCGTCAGGTGGCGTTCATCAGGCGGGTGCGGACGACGTCGGGCGCGACGGCGGTGCAGATCGCGGAGTACGTCGACGGGCGCCAGCGGATCGTGAAGCATGTGGGGTCGGCGCATACCGAGGTCGAGCTCGGGATCCTCATGGTGAGGGCCCGTGAGCTGCTCGGACCCGACGGGCAAGGCGCGCTCGACCTCGGTGTCGAGGCGAGCGTGCCGGTCACGGCCCTGCTCGCCGGGTCGGGGGGTGGGCTGACGCAGCCAGAACTGTTCCCGGCCACCGGCGCCGGCGCGGCGAGTGGCCAGGCGGTGACCGTCGGCGCCGGCGCGGCGAGTGGCCAGGCGGTGACCGTCGGCGCCGCCCGGGTGGTGGCCACGGACACCAGGGTGCTGTTCGAGGCCCTGGTGGGGGTGTATTCCTCGCTGGGGTTTGACGCGGTCGGCGACGAGGTGTTCCGCGACCTGGTCATCGCCCGGATCGTGGAACCGACCTCGCTGCTGGACACCGCCCGGGTCCTGACCGATCTGGGCCGCGCACCAGCCAGCTACGCGACGATGCGACGGACCCTGGCCCGCGCCATCGCCGACCCGGCCGATCCCGTCGACCGTGGCGACCGTGTCGAGACGTCTGGTCCGAGGACGCGGTCATATCGGGAGCGGATCGCCGGGTTGTGCTTCGCCCACGCGGTGACCGGCGGAGATGTGTCGTTGTGCCTCTACGACGTCACCACGTTGTACTTCGAGGCTGACGCCGAGGACGACCTGCGCAAGGTCGGGTTCTCCAAGGAACGCCGGGTCGATCCGCAGATCGTGGTCGGGCTGCTGGTGGATCGCCAGGGGTTCCCCCTCGAGATCGGCTGCTTCGAAGGCGACACGGCCGAGACCACCACCATCGTCCCGATCGTGAAGGCGTTCACTGCCCGTCACCAGGTCGCAGACATGGTCGTGGTCGCCGACGCCGGGATGCTGTCGGGCAAGAACCTGACCGCGCTGGACACCGAGCACCTGCACTTCATCGTCGGGTCCCGGACCACCAAGGCACCGCTGGACCTGGCCAGCCACTTCCGCTGGAACGGTGACGCGTTCACCGACGGGCAGGTCATCGACACCATCACCGCCCGCAGCGCCGCCCACCCCGAGAACAACCCCGCCGTCCGCGACGAGCCGGTCTGGGACCGCGACCAGCACACCGCGTCCTGGCGGGCGGTGTGGGCCTACTCGGCCAAGCGCGCCGCCCGGGACGGCAAGACCCTCACTGCCCAGGAGAACCGTGCTCGCGCCGTGATCGCCGGGGAGAAGTCCGCCCGCACCCCACGGTTCGTCAAGACCAAAGACGGCACCACGATCCTGGACGAGACCGCCCTGGCCCGCGCACGGAGGCTGGTCGGGCTGAAGGGCTACGTGACCAACATCCCCGCCGACGTGATGCCGGCGGCCGAGGTCATCAGCTCCTACCACGACCTGTGGCACGTGGAGCAGTCGTTCCGGATGTCCAAGACCGACCTACGCGCCCGACCCATGTTCGCCCGCACCAACGACGCCATCGAGGCCCACCTGACCATCGTGTTCACCGCCCTCGCAGTTGCCCGCGAAGCCCAGAACCGCACCGGCCTGTCCATCCGCAACCTCGTCCGCCAGCTCCGCACCCTGCGGTCAGCGACCATCGCGATCAACGGCGCCGTCCAGACCATCCCACCCGCCATCAACCCCGAACAGCAAGCACTCCTCGACGCCCTCCAGCAGCCGAAACCTCACGCACTAGGCAAATGAGCAAACACAGGAGGCGCCCGGCTTTGCCCCTGCGGTCTCGTCGTGACTACGCCGCAGACCTTCACCACGACCTGTCAGGCCCGACACACTCGCCGTCCCGACAGTTCCCCCCGCCGGGTCACCGCCTGGCAGACGGC
>JAAYAH010000126.1 GCA_012719445.1 Actinomycetales bacterium
GACCCCCGCCCACCCGACGCGACAGCCGGGCCATCAACATCCGCAAAACCCAGCACGGACCCCCCACACCCCTGACGATCAAGAACCCGACCCACGGAGCAGCACTACTCGCGGATCTGGGTCAGAGCGGGGCGAGGGCAGGGGCTCCGGGCTCAGTCCAGGTCCCCGGCCCGCCACCGGAAGGCGGCCGCGACGAGATGCCCCCCGGTGCGGGACAGATCAGCGGCACGACGGGTGAGCCGGTCGGCACTGGGGTGGTCTGGTTCGTCGTCGGCCTGCAACGCCCAGCCCGTCGCGACGACGCGGCAGAAGGCCCCCGCCCGTTCCAGGGCGACGGCGAGATCCCCGGTGAACGCCCCGGCGAGGACGACGTCGGCCAGCGCCTCGACCTCCTGCGGACCCGGTGGCTCGCCGACACCGGCCACGGCCTCGTCGACCGGGGCCCGGCGCCGGCCCTCGTCGAAGGCCCTGGCCATGCCCACGGGGTCCCGGCGGATCCCCGCCCGCAGCGCGTACACCCGCCACAGCGCTCCCGGCAGGGTGTCCGGCGGGCAGTTCGCCCACAGGTCCGCGATCTCCTCGAGACCGTTCTCGTCCGCGAAGGCGGCCAGACGCGCGGTCAGCCCGGAGTCCCCGCCCTCCCGGCCGTGCCGCACCAGCGCCGCCGCCGTCGAGTGCGCGGCCTCGACGCGCAGCGCCGGGTCGAGGCCGCCGACGAAGGTGTCCAGCACCCCCGGCCCGAACAGGGCAGGCCGGCGCGGCCTCCTGGCCTCGTTCCCGCCGGTGGCTCCGTCCGGTGACGGCGTCGGTGTCACGCCTCCATGCTGCCATCGAGGCGACGGGCGCGCTCCGCCCAGGACGACGTCACCCGACCGGCGGCGGACCCGGACCACCCCGCGGGAACCCGGGCAGGCCCTGTCACGTCGTACCCACGTGATCAGCCGGTCAGAGTCCCGCGCACCCGAGACGTCCCCATCCGTCCGCCCGGAGCCACGAGGGGACGCGGCACGTGCGCGCCGCCGTCCGGCCCCCGCCGTCATCGCGCCCGCCGCCGTGCTCGTCACCGTGCTCACCCTCTCCGGCTGCGGCGGTGGCGGCGACGACGGCGAGCCGGTCGTGTTCGCGACGGGAAGTTCTGAGCCGGTGCTCCAGGTGAGCAACGGCGGAGGGTTCGTCGCGCTGGACACGGTCCTCACCACCGTCCCCACGGTGACGCTGACCGGCGACGGGACACTGATCACACTGGACGACCCGCCCGCCGGGCGGCGACCGGAGGTGCCGTCCCTCACCAGGAGCACCCTCGACGCGGCACGGGTGCGGGCGATCCTCGACGACGCCGACGACGCCGGTCTGCTCCGGTCCGGTGTCGAGTTCGGCCGCGTGGCCATCCTCGACGGGCCCACCACGACGGTCACCTTCCGGGTGAACGGTGGGATCATCACCCACAGTGTCTACGGGCTCGGCCTGGAGAGCGGGTTCTCGCCGCCGAGCGGAAAGCGCCGGGCGCGGAAGGCGCTGTCGAGGTTCATCGACAGCCTTCCGACGGTGGGCTCCGACCCGGCCCCCTACGTCCCCACCGAACTGATGATCTACGCGAGCCCGGTGCCGGCCGGGGACGGGGAGGACCTGCCGACGGCGACGCGGGTCTGGCCCCTCGACGGGAGCCTGCTGCGCATCGGCACCCGGGTGCGGATGTACACCTGCAGCCGCGTCACCGGACCCGACACCGCGGTCCTCCTCTCCGCGCTGGCCGACGTGGACGGGCGGACCCGTTGGGTGGAGCGGGACAGCGATCGGGAGGCCTTCGAGGTCGCCGTCCGGCCGGTGCTGCCAGGGGACCCCGGCTGCGAGGGACCGTTGGCCGGGTGGTGAGCCCGGGGCCGGTGCCGTCTCTTCGCCGTCACTCCCAGGGAGGCCAGGGCAACCGCTCGTCCAGTTCCCCGCCGGGGACGCAGGCCGGACTGGAGTACCCGCTCTCCACCCGGGGGTAGATGGTCTGCCAGTAGCGCTCGGCGAGGGCGACGGCGTCCACCTGGTCGGCCCCCAGCAGGACCGCCGTCCTCGCGTCCCGCTGCATGGCCGCGCACTCCGCCTCGGCCTCGTTGAGCATCCCCTTCATGTGCATGGCCTCGTGGGTGAGCACGTGCACCGCCATCACCTCCTTCTCCGTCGGCGAGCGGTGGTCGGAGCGGATCCACGACGCCAGGTGCTGACAGGCGACCTTCGACAGCACCGTGTGCTTCTCCGGCAGGCCGTTCGAACCCGTGGGGACCCACCCCCACTCACTTCCGGCGTGGACGAAGCTCTCCCCCGTCGTCTGGCAGTGGACCCTGACCCTCGCACCGGCGAGCTCCGACGCCGCGGCGTCCAGCCTGCGCTCGAAGAGCTCGGTCCGCACCACCGGGACGGCGCACAGCACGGCCAGCCCGGCCGAGGCCGCGACGCCGATGGTGGGGAACCCGTGGACCCTGCCGAGGGAGTCCACGCGCACGAGCATCCACCGCACCGACAGCGCGCAGGAGACGGCGAACAGCGCCAGGGACACCCACACGAGCACAACCCGTGTATCGGTGCCCCGCGGTGGGGCACCAAGAGACCTCACCCGACCGGGTGTACCGGGTGACCCCCGGCCCCCGCGGGTCACCCTTATGGCGGCTTCACGCCCGGACGTTCCGGGTCGATGCGCACCCGAGAGACCCGTACCGAGGAATCGGGAGCCGATCGTGGACGCCGCCTGGAGCATCCGCGCCCTCGGTCTGTTCGTCCTCGGATACCCGATCATCATGTCGGCCGTGTGGGTCGTCGGCGGGCTCTACTACTTCTTCCGCCGGGAGCACGGGCAGTCCCCCGTCGAGGAGCCGCCCCCGTTGCGGGACCCGCCTCCGGTCACCGTGCTGGTGCCCTGCCACAACGAGGGGGACAACGTCCGCGAGACGGTGGGCGCCCTGCTGGAACAGCGGTACCCCCTGCTGGAGATCATCGCGATCAACGACGGGAGCACCGACGACACCGGGGCCCTGCTCGACGCCCTGGCCGCCGAGAACCCGTCGGTCCGGGTGCTCCATCTCGGGACCAACCAGGGCAAGGCCGTCGCACTGCGGATGGGTGCCGTCGCCGCCAGGAGCGAGTACCTGGTCTGCGTGGACGGCGACGCGATCCTCGACGAGTACGCCGTGCACTGGATGGTCTTCCACCTCGTCGGGGGACCCCGGGTCGGGGCCGTGACCGGCAACCCGCGCATCCGTAACCGGTCCACCCTGCTGGGTCGACTCCAGGTCGGCGAGTTCAGTTCGATCATCGGCATGATCAAGCGTGCTCAGCGGACCTACGGCCGGCTGTTCACGGTCTCCGGCGTGGTGTGCGCGTTCCGGCGCACGGCCCTGCACCGGGTGGGGTACTGGTCGGACAGCATCGTCACCGAGGACATCGACATCTCCTGGCGGCTCCAGATGGACCACTGGGACGTGCGGTACGAGCCCCGCGTGCTGTGCTCGATCCTCATGCCCGAGACGCTGGGCGGCCTGTGGCGGCAGCGGCTGCGCTGGGCGAAGGGCGGAGCCCAGACCGCGGTGGCGCACTCCCCCGGGCTGCGCACCTGGCGTCGCCGCCGGATGTGGCCGGTGCTCGGCGAGTACCTCGTCAGCGTCGCCTGGGCCTACTCCGTCCTCGCCCTGGTGCTGCTGATCGGCCTCGGCGCGATGATCCCGGTACCGGGCTGGTTCCGGCTCGACGTCCTGCACCCGAGCTGGACCACGGTGGCCCTGGCCACCGTGTGCATGGTCCAGTTCGGAGTCAGCCTGATCATCGACCGGCGGTACGAGCCGGGCGTCGGCCGACACCTCTACTGGATGATCTGGTACCCGCTGGCGTACTGGCTGATCGGCCTGACCACGACCGTCGTCGCGGTGACCGTGACCCTCGTGGGGCGGGGGAGGCCGAACACCCGAGCCGTCTGGACCAGCCCGGACCGGGGTGTGCGGTGACGGCGGGTCCCCGGTGAGGATCACGGATGCCGTGATCAGACGGCCGGAGCGGGTGCCGAAGGGACGGCGGGGGGTCTTCGCCATGCTCACCCTGGTGATGTGGTCGCTCTACGCGTGGCTGCTCCTGCCGCTGCTCACCTCCCTGCTCTGGCTCGCCGGGCTGACCACCGCGTACTCCGCCACCGTGCGGGAGGTCGGCTCGATCGACATCGTCCTCGTCGGCGGGCTGGTCGTGGCGTCGGTGGCCATGGCGGTGCTGCTGCTGGTCTGGGCTGAGCTCCAGCGTCACCGGTTCACCGGCGTCGAGCGACGCAGGCGGGCCCCGGACACCCCGGTGACCGAGATCGCGTCGACGCTGGGCGTGGACGCCGAGGTGCTGCGAGGGCTGCGCAACGGCAGGGTCGTGCTGCTCACCATGCGGGACGACGGGACCCCGGCCGCGGGCACCGTCCTGGTGGCTCTCACCGACGGCCCGGCAACGGCCCCCGCCGGCACGGTGACCCCGGCCAGGGCAGCGGTGGACCCGGCGATCCTCGCCCGCGTTCCCGGACCGCGGTCGGGGGGACGGGTCGGCGGCCGGAGTGCTCCGCGGCACCGCGCGGAGGAGCCCGGACACGCCCCCGACCGGGTGACCGACGACGAGTTGCCCGAAAAGGCCGCCGGGACCAGTACGCAGACGGCTGATCGCCCGGTACGGTGAGCCGCCATGAGCACTGTCGACAAAGATGCGGCTCCCGAGCCTCAGGCCACGCCCGAAACCGTCGAGGAACAGACCGTCGAGGTGACCCCCGCGGAGGAGGTCGCCGAGGACGAGACCATGGACCTCGTCGAGTACGAGGACGACGAGGACGAGTCGCTCCTCGGCCCCATCTTCGGAGCCGAGTCCATGGCGGTCACCTCACTGGTGATCCTCGCGATGACCTTCTTCAACACGATCCAGAACCTGACGAACATGATCGTCGCCGACCAGACCCCCACCCAGGAGAGTCAGGTCTCGTGGATCGGCAAGGGCTGGGCCATCGGCGGCCTGCTGACCCTGCTCTTCACCGTGGTCGGGCATCTGACGATCAAGCGGAGCACCTCGGCCTGGGCGAAGGGCGTCATCGGCGCAGCCACCATCCTCGGTCTGCTGTTCATCATCATCGGCCTGGTGGTCGTCCTCCGCGCCGGCGAGTACCAGCAGCCCGCGGTCGGCTGATCACCGGATCCGCATCAGAGGTACCGCACCTGTTCGACCGTCCCTGTCCCCGAGCGGCGGCCCATCGGGCCGCCGCTCTCCATGTCCGGGCTGCTCACGGCCCAACCCCCCAGGTCCCGGCTCCCCGTGGCCGAACTGCTCGGTCCGGGCTCTCCATGGCCGGGCCGCTCAGCTCCGGTCGGCGAGCAGACGCAGGAAGTCGGCGGCGATCGGGGCCGCGGTCTCCCCGCCGGAGCCGCCGCCCTCGACGAGCACGGCGAAGGCCAGGTCCCGCTGCCACCCGACGAACCAGGCGTGGGTGGCGTCCGGGGATTCGCCCTCGTACTCCGCGGAGCCGGTCTTCCCGCTCACCGGACCACCCGGGACCCGGGACACCGCGCTCCCCGTCCCCGAGGTGACGGCGGACCGCATCATCGCCCGCAGCGCCGGGGCACCGGGCACGGGGTGGGACGCGTGCCGGGCGCCGCGGAGCACGTGCGGCTGGTGCCAGGTCCCGCCGGCGACCGCCGCGGCGACCGAGGCCATGTGCAGGGGGCTGACCGTCACCGTGCCCTGCCCGATGGCGTCGAGAGCCGATCCGGCCCGGCTCGACGGCTCCGCGATGTCGCCGCCGATGCTCGCGATGGGCAGTGGCTGGGTCCCGTCGAAGCCGAAGGCCCGCGCCGTCCGGACCAGGGCGCCGTCGGGCAGGCGATCGGCCTCCCCGATGAACGCGGTGTTGCAACTCACCGAGAAAGCCCTGGTCAGGCTCATCCGGCCGGAGGGAGCGCCGGAGTAGTTGTGGAAGCGACGGCCCTCGATGGCGATGCTCTCGGGGCAGTCGACCGTGGTTCCGGTCCCCGATCCGGCCTGGAGCAGCGCCGCGGCTGTGACGATCTTGAACGTGGACCCCGGCGGGTACTGCCGGGCGAAGGCCGGGGAGGTCCCCGAGACCGGCCGGCCGGCGAGAGCCCGCACCTCACCGGTCCGCACGTCGACGACCGCGAGAGCCGCCGCCCCCTCGATCCCGGCGAGCGCCTCACCCGCGGCCTCCTGGATCCGCAGGTCGAAGGTGGTGCGCACCCCCGCGGGCTTCCGCCCGGAGAAGCTCGCGATCCGCTCGACCACCGCTCCGGTCGCCGCGTCCACGACGGCGGCCGAGGTACCCGAGGTGCCCTGGAGGCGGTCGTCGAGCACCCGCTGCAGTCCCGACGTCCCCTCCCCCTCGCCGTCCACCGACCCGACGATGTTGACCTTGAGGTCGGTGTCCTCGGTCAGCGGGGTGCCTCGCCGGTCCAGCGGGACGGCGCGGGACGACGCGCCCTCGACCAGGTCGAGTCGCTGCCCGCGCCCCAGACTCGGGTGCACCGTCCTCGCCGTGAACCGCACCCGCCACCCGGACCTGGTCTCCACGAGGTCGACCGCGCCGGCGTAGCGGACCGTGCCCGCTTCGAGGGTCAGGGTCACCTCGAACGGCAGTCGGGTCCCGGTCGCGTCCAGCTCCCCCGGCCGGACCCGGACGCCGGTGACGTGCAGCCGTTCCGCGAGGCCCCCGTAGACGTACCTCATGTCGTCGGTCGGGTCCTCGACCACCGCCTGCATCCCGGCGTGGTCACCGGCCTGCCAGGCGGTGAGGAAGCGGGTGGCTGCCGCGGTGGCCTCGGCGCGGTCGTCGCCTCCGCCGCCGAACAGGGTGAACGCGACCCAGGCGAGCGCTCCGAGGAAGACCGCGAGCACGGCGAGCAGCACGACCGTGCCCCGACGCCGCCTCCCCGGCTCAGGGACGCCGGGCGCGTGGTCCGGCTGCCCCCAGGCCTCCGCCGGGGACAGGCCGTCCTGGGACCGCGGATCCGCCTCGTACCGGCCATCGGCGGGATCGACCGGTCGGCTCATCGGACATCAACCACCCCTCGGTACCCCCGTCACGACCGCCTCGGGTCGCCTCCCGGCGCCCGGCAGCGGTGCTCCGCCCGCGGCCGTGATCGTGCCGACCCCACACCCGCGAGCGGCCGGACCGCCGACGATCCGGACGATCGCGACGATTCCGGAGCTGCCAGGGTAGGGCAGCGGTCCCCCGCGAGGAAGGAGAGCGCGGATCGGAACCGACGGACCTGCCCGCCGACGAGAGCGGGCCGGCGCAGGCGAGGCACCGGCCCAGGGCTTCGGCTGGCGTCCGTGCCCCGGTCGACCGCCACGGGTGACTGCGATCGACCGCGAGCACGGCTGGACCACCGGGGTACGGCGACCTCGCCTCGACGACAGGCGGGATCGACCGCCGTGCCCGGTCACGACCCGCCCGGTGGCTCCTGGCCCGGGTGCGGGGGCGGTGACCGCTGCACCGGTTCTACAAGCGGCCGACCGCAGCGAACGGGACGATCGTCACGGCGATCGCCACCAACGGTCGGCTACCGGGCCCGAGGGTGCGACAGGGGTCACAACCGGCCATCACCCCGACGCCGCACAACTGCCACGGATCGTGATCGGATGGCCACGCGTTCGCGCGCCGCGTGGTCGTCGGTGCCCGGGCGAGGGCAGCCCGGACCGGGCCCGGCCCCCTCGCCCCGGCGACCGGTCAGTACGGCTGGACCTGGTAACTCGACAGCGCCCGGATGTAGTTGCCGCGCTCGAAGGCCGAGGGATCCGCCACCCCGGCGGCGCTCATGCTGCCCCTGAGCTGGTCGACGGACTCGTACTCGTTCTGCTCCAGCCACGCCGTCAGCCCGTCGAGCAGCGTGCTCACGTGGTCCGGACCGTGCCGCAGCACCGCGGAGGTCGTGCACGCGACGTCCGCCCCGACCAGCAGCGCCTTGGCGACGTCCGCGACGGTGTGCACGCCGGAGGTCGCGGCCAGCGAGGTGCCGGGCAACTGCGGACGGAGGATCGCCAGCCAGCGCAGCGGCAGCCACAGCTCGTGCGAGGTCGACAGCTCCACCCGGGGCTGGACCGTCAACGACTCGAGATCGATGTCGGGAGCGTAGAAGCGGTTGAACAGGACCAGGCCGTCGGCGCCCGCCGCCACCACCCCGGCGGCAAAGCCGGCCAGCGAGGAGAGGTACGGCGAGAGCTTGACCGCGAGCGGAACGCTCACCGCGGCCCGCACCTCACCGACGACGTCCTGGAACCTCGCCTCGACATCCGCGGCCGACCGGGTCGGGTCCGCCTCGACGGCGTAGATGTTGAGCTCGATCGCGTCGGCACCGGCGTCGGCCATGAGCGCGGCGTACCGCGACCACGAGCCGGGCCGGGTCGCGTTCACGCTGGCGATCACCGGGATCGACAGCGCCCTCTTGGCCTCCTCGACCAACCGCAGGTGCCGGTCCGGGCCGACGTCGCCCAGCTCCGACGGGGGGAAGAAGTCCTGGGCCTCGGCGAAGGAGTCGGTCCCCTGCTCCAGCGCGGCGTGCAGCGACATCTCCTCGGCGACGACCTCCTCCTCGAACAGGGAGGGCAGGACGACGGCGGACGCCCCGGCATCCTCCAGTTCGCACAGGCTGTCCAGTCGTCCGGTCAGCGGACCGGCCGAGGCGATGATCGGCCCGGAGAGGGTCAGGCCCAGGTAGTTGGTCGACAGATTGCTCATTGCGAGCCACCTTCCGTAATCGCTGAGGTCACTCTGCCCTGCCTGTCGGTGCGGTGCACCTCGGACGCCGGGCGCCCCGCGGGACCCCGTCGGCGCCACCCGCCACGGGTTCGGTCGGCTCCTCGGTGACCGAGCAGGTGGCCGCGTCGCGGTGTCCATCATGGCCGGACGGCGTGGCGACACCCGTCGCCACGCCGTCCGTCGTCGTCTCCGTCATCGGCCGGGGGCGCTGGCGCCGCCGGACCGAGGTACCGCCGTCACTGCCCGGAGGGCTGCTCCTCTGCCTCGGCCTCGGTCTCGTGCGGGACGGTGCGCTCCAGTCCCGCGAGCTGCGAGTAGAAGCGCCAGCGCTCGTCGGCGTCGGCCTGGGCCAGGGCGGCCAGGTGCTGCGCCCGCTCCGGGTGCGAACGGTTCAGCATCGAGAACCGGGTCTCGGCGGCCATGAACTCGGTCACCGGGACGGTCGGCTGCCGGGAGTCGAGCTTGAACGGGTGGCTGTCGGGGTCCTCGCTCGGGCGGTACCGGTACAGCGGCCAGTACCCACTCGCCACGGCGTCCTTCTGGTGGCTCATGGAGGTCGACATCTCGATGCCGTGGGCGATGCAGGTGCTGTAGGCGATGACGATCGACGGCCCCTGCCACGCCTGGGCCTCGGCCAGCGCCCGCACCGTCTGCTGCTCGTTCGCGCCCATCGCGATCTGGGCGACGTAGACGTTGCCGTAGGCCTGGGCGATGGCGCCGAGGTCCTTCTTCGCCCCGCTCTTCCCGGACGCCGCGAACTTGGCCGCCGCGCCCCGCGGGGTGGCCTTGGACGCCTGGCCGCCGGTGTTGGAGTAGACCTCGGTGTCGAGGACCAGGATGTTGACGTTGCGCCCTGAGCCGAGCACGTGGTCCAGCCCGCCGAACCCGATGTCGTAGGCCCAGCCGTCGCCACCGACAATCCACACGCACTTCTCGACGAGTTCGTCGGCGAGGGAGCGGAGGTGCCTGACGGCGCCGGCGGTCGCCGACCCCGGCGCACCGGCGGAGCCGTTGAGCCCGTCGAGCACGGCCTTCAGCTGGGCGACCCGCTGCCGCTGCTCGGCGATGCCGGTCTCGGAGCTCTGGTCGGAGGTGAGCAGGCCCGTTGCCAGCTCGTCCCCGATGAGGCTGCGCAGCACCTCGACGTAGCGCCTGGCCTCGGCGTTCTGGGTCTCCCACGCGACCCGCAGGCCGAGTCCGAACTCCGCGTTGTCCTCGAACAACGAGTTGGCCCACGCCGGACCGCGTCCGTCGGCGTTCTTCGCATACGGGGTGGTCGGCAGGTTGCCACCGTAGATCGAGGAGCAACCGGTGGCGTTGGCGACGACCATCCGGTCCCCGAAGAGCTGGGTGAGGGTCCGCACGTACGGGGTCTCGCCACAGCCGGAGCAGGCTCCGGAGAACTCGAACAGCGGCTGGAGCTGGGCGACGCCCTTGACCGTGTCGTGGCGCACCTTGTCCCGGGGGATCTCCGGGATGGTCAGGAAGAAGTCGTAGTTGGGGCGCTCCTGGTCACGGTGCTCCAGCGCCGGCTCCATGTTGATCGACTTGTGCTTGACCTCGGTCTTGCTCTTCGCGGGGCAGACGTCGACGCACACGCCGCAGCCGGTGCAGTCGTCCGGGGCGACCTGCACGGTGAGGTGGTGGTTGGGCAGCTCGCGGGAGCGGAAGGGCTTGGACTGGAAGGTCTCCGGAGCGCCGGTGAGGACGTCCTCGGGGAAGACCTTGATCCGGATGGCGGCGTGCGGGCAGACCACCGCGCACTTGCCGCAGTCGGTGCAGATGCTCGGGTCCCAGATCGGCAGGTCCTGGGCGATGGCCCGCTTCTCCCACCGGGCGGTGCCGGTCGGCCAGGTGCCGTCCACCGGGAACGCGCTGACCGGAAGCAGGTCGCCCTCACCCGAGAGCATCTTCGCGGTGACGTTCTTGACGAAGTCGGGGGCCTCGGCCGGCAGCGGCGGCATCCGGTGCAGGCCGCCCTCGGTCGAGGTCGGGACCTTGACCTCCTGCATCTCGGTGAGCGACCGGTCGACGGCGGCGAAGTTGCGCTCGACGACGGTACGGCCGCGCTTGCCGTAGGCCTTCTCGATCGATTCCTTGATCTTCGTGGAGACCACGTCGGCCGGGAGCACGCCGGAGAGCTGGAAGAAGCACGGCTGCATGATCGTGTTGATCCTGCTGCCGAGGCCGACCTCCCTGGCCACGCGGTAGGCGTCGATGACGTAGAAACGCAGCTGCTTGTCCATGATCTGCTGCTGCACCTCGACCGGCAGGTGCTGCCAGACCTCGTCGGCCGGGTAGGGGGCGTTGAGGAGGAAGGTGCCGCCCGGCTTGGCCAGGTCGACCGTCTTCATCTGCCCGAGCAGGCCGAACTGGTGCACGGCGACGAAGTCGGCCCGCTCGATGAGGTACGTCGAACGGATCTCCTCGCGACCGAACCGCAGGTGGGAGACCGTCGTCGACCCGGACTTACGCGAGTCGTAGACGAAGTAGCCCTGGGAGTAGTCCTCGGTACCCTCACCGATGATCTTCACGGAGTTCTTGTTCGCACCGACGGTGCCGTCCGCCCCGAGGCCGTAGAAGACCGCGGACACGGCGTCGGTCGGGACCTCGAACTCGGCGTCGACCGGGAGGGAGAGGTTGCTGACGTCGTCGACGATGCCGACGGTGAACCGCCGCCGCGGGGCCGGCCGGGAGAGCTCGTCGAAGACCCCCTTGACCATGCCGGGGGTGAACTCCTTGCTGGACAGGCCGTACCGGCCGCCGATCACGGTCGGCATGGCCCTGCCGGACGCCGGGAGGTTCGCCTCGACCAGGGCGGTCATCACGTCGAGGAACAGCGGCTCGGCCGGGGCGCCGGGCTCCTTGCACCGGTCGAGGACGGCGATGCTGCGCACGGTCTCCGGCAGCGCCGCCACCAGGTCGGCAGCCGGGAACGGCCGGTAGAGCCGGACCTTGACCAGGCCGACCTTCTCGCCGCGGCGGTTGAGCTCCTCGACGGTCTCCTGGACGGCGCCGACCCCGGAGCCCATGAGCACGATGACCCGCTCGGCGTCGGGAGCGCCCTCATACTCGACGATGTCGTAGCGACGACCGGTCCGCTCGCCGAACTCGCCCATCACCTCGCGGACGATGCCGGGGACGGCGTCGTAGAACGGGTTGCAGGCCTCACGGGCCTGGAAGAAGGTGTCCGGGTTCTGGGCGGAGCCGCGCAGCACCGGAGAGTCGGGGGTGAGGCCACGCATCCGGTGGGCGAGCACGTCGTCCTCGCGGACCAGCGCCCGCATGTCGTCCGCGGTGACCAGCTTGATCTTGTTGACCTCGGAGGAGGTGCGGAACCCGTCGAAGAAGTGCAGGAAGGGGACCCGGGAGCGCAGCGTCGCCGCGTGGGCGACGAGGGCCAGGTCCTGGGCCTCCTGGACGGAGTTCGAGCACAGCAGGGCGAACCCGGTCATCCGGGCGGACATCACGTCACTGTGGTCACCGAAGATCGACAGGGCGTGGGCGGCGACGGTCCTGGCCGCGACGTGGATCACGGCCGGGGTCAGCTCACCGGCGATCTTGTACATGTTGGGCAGCTTGAGCAGCAGGCCCTGCGAGGCGGTGAAGGTCGTGCCCAGCGCGCCCTTCTGGATCGCGCCGTGCAGGGTTCCGGCGGCACCGGCCTCGGACTGCATCTCGACGACCTCGGGGACGGCGCCCCAGAGGTTCGTGCGACCGGCTGCGCTCCAGGCGTCGGCGTACTCGCCCATGGTCGAGGCAGGGGTGATCGGGTAGATGGCGATGACCTCGCTCAGGGCATGGGCGACACGAGCGACCGCCTCATTCCCCTCGACGCACGCCCAGGTTTTCTCCATTCCAGCCTCCGGCCAAGATCATTAAGTGAGGGCGCCGATCGGCGTCCCTGTCCCTGCCACGGGGAGCGCCGTTGCCTCCCGCGCGGCCTGTCCACTGCCGTCAGGTTCGGGCAGCGCACCCGAAGCCGCGGCTCTCCGACGGCGTCCACGACCGACCCACCGCCCCGAACCGGTCACACCGGGCGAACCGGCGCCTCGGGGCGAGCCGTACCGCGGATCATGTCGTGGGCGCACGCGACCACCGCGTTCACCCTAGGCCCTGATGCCGGGACCCCGGCGGCGACCTCCGTGATTCACCTCACGCCTCGCGGCAGGTCAGGGCCACATCGGTGGCCGACCCGGGACGTGGGTCCTGACCAGGGGCGGCTCCGGCGATCAGCCGGTGTTCTGCAGTCCGGCGGCGATCCCGTTGACGGTCAGCAGCAGGACCCGTCCCCACCGCCGCGCCACCTCGTCGTCCGCGGGGCCTCCCGCCCCGGTTGCGGCAGAACCCTCCGACCCGCCCCCGGCAGAACCCTCTGCCGCGGTCCCGGCGGAACCTCCCGGACCGGCCCCGTGAGAGCGCCCGGATCCGGCGGCACCGCCGTCCGCACCGTGATCCGCGCCGCAGCCAGGGCCGCCTCCCGGCGCTCGGGACCGCAGCACCCGGAGGGCGCGGAGCTGGAGCTGACCGAGCGCGTCGACGTAGGGGGCGCGGAGGGCGACCGCGGTGCGGAGCAGGGGCTTGCGTTCGAGCAGCTCGGACTGGTCGAGGACGGCGAGGACCTCGCGTCGGGTGAGGTCCAGCTCCGCCAGCACCCTCCCGGTGATGTCCGGCCTGCCCCCGAGGGCGAGGAACTCGGCCGCCAGCCGACGGTCCGCCTTGGCGAGGCTCATCTCCGCGACATCGACGAGGGTCGCGAACAGCGGCCAGCACCGGTACGCCTCGCGCAGCCGGTCGTGATCGCCGACCGCGGCGAGCCCGCTGCCGAGGCCGTACCATCCGGGGACGTTCGCCCTGGTCTGCGACCAGGCGAAGACCCAGGGGATGGCCCGGAAGTCGGCGAGGTCCCGGCCGCTCACCGCCCCGCTCCGCCGGGCCGGACGGGAGCCGAGCCGCAGCTCCCCCAGCTCCTCCAACGGGCTGGCCCGAGCCAGGACGTCGGCGAACCCCGGCATGGTGACCAGCGCGAGGTAGGAGTCGCGGGAGGCCTTCTCGATGGCCAGGGCCAGGTCGGCGAACCGCTGCTCCGCCTCGCGGTTCCTGCGCTCGGCCGCCGCCGTCCCGGAGAGCAGCACGGCGGCGGTGAGCCGCTCCAGGTGCCGCTGGGCGATGGTGACGTCGGCGTACCGCGCGAAGACCACCTCCCCCTGTTCGGTGATCTTCAACCGCCCGTCCACCGAGCCCGGAGGCTGGGCGAGGACCGCCTGGTGCAGCGGGCCCCCGCCGCGTCCCAGCGACCCACCCCGCCCGTGGAACAGGGTCAGGGACACCCCGCGGGTCGCGGCCCAGTCCACCAGTCGGGTCTGGGCGTCGTAGAGGATCAGCGTCGCGCTCGCCGGCCCGACGTCCTTCGCCGAGTCGGAGTACCCGAGCATCACCTCGACGGCGTTCCCGGTCCCGGCCAACCAGGTCCTGGTGCTCTGCAGGGAGACCCAGCCCTCGAGCACCTCGGTGGCACGGGTCAGGTCCTGCCCGGTCTCGAACAGCGGCACGACGTCCAGGCGCAGGGGTCGGTCACCGACCGCCAGCCGGGCAAGGGCCCGGACCGCCACGAGATCGGCCGCGGTCCTGCTGAAGCTGACGACGTACCGGCCGCAGGACCGCACACCCCAGCGCCCCTGGAGCCGCGCCATCACCCGGAGGGTGTCCAGCACCTCCCGGGTCCTGGCGCTCGTCGGCACGATCCCCGCCGGCCACCCGTCGACGGCGAGCCGGTCGAGGAGCGCCGGATCCGCCGCGGCGTGCCGGGGGTCGTCGACTCCGGGCACCTGGGACAGCAGCTCCTCCAGCGCGGCCGCGTGCACGGAGCTGTGCTGGCGGACCTCCAGCTCGGCGAGGTGGAACCCGAATGTCTCCACCTGCCACACCAGGTGCTGGAGCTCGCCGTAGGCGGCGCGGTGGGCTCCGGCCTCGTCGAGCGAACGCTGGACCACTCGTAACTCGGCCAGCAGCTCGTCGGGGTCGCGGTAGGCCAGCTCCACGCTGCCGCTCCGGGTCGCCTGCACCCGCTCGGCCACCACGAGCAGCTTCTGGCGGTGCGGCTCGTCGGGTGACGAGACGACGATCTCCGCGAACCGCTTCGGCATCGTCACGGCGTCGTTGGCCAGCGACTCCAGGAGCTCCCGAGAGGCGGGGGTGGTCGCGGCGTCCATGGTGAGGGTGCGCGCCACCCGGTCGACCCCGGTGTGCAGGGCCCGCAGCACGTGGTCGGCGTGCACCGCCCCCGTCTGCCGGGTGACCTCGGCGGTGACGAAGGGATTGCCGTCACGGTCCCCGCCGACCCAGGTGCCGAACCGGACGAACGCCGGGACGCCGGGCGGGCGACGTCCCAGGACGACGCCCGCGGGAGTCGGCTCCGCCGTACCGGGCGCACCGGAGCCGGACCCAACCACGCCTCGCTCGCCGGGGGCTGCGAGCGCGGCCTCCACGGCCCGGTACAGCCGGGGGACGGCCCGGAACAGCGTCTGGTCGAACACGGTCATGACCGCCCGGACCTCGTCGTGCGGTTCCGGGCGGGTGCTGCGCAGGGCGGAGGTCCGCTGCAGGATGTCGATCTCTTCGAGCATCCTCCGGCGCGCCACGAGGCGCTCGTGCTCGCCGCGACGCGGGTCGTCGTACCGGTCGAGCTGGGCGGCGATCCGCCGCAGGGCCGACGCGACCGCGCGGCGGCGGGCCTCGGTGGGGTGAGCGGTGAACACGGGGTGGATGCGCAGCCCGGAGAGCCTGGCCACGGCGTCGTGCTCGACGGCTGCGATGTCCGGCCACACGGCGTCCACCGTCGGGCTCTCCCCGGCAGGACGAGCCGGCCAGGCGTCCGGACCGCTCCCGGCGGCGCCGTTCCCTGGCGCACCGTTCCCTGGCGCACCGTTCCCGTGGGTGCCGTCCCCGGGCTCACCGGCGTCAGGGGAACCACTCCCGGCGCCGTTCCCCGGAACGCCGTTCCCGGCAGCCCTCAGCACCCGGGCCCGTTGCCGCTCGTCCGCGAGGTTCGCCAGGTGGAAGTGGACGGTGAGAGCGGCGGCGAGTTCGGCGGCCTGTTCGACATCGAGGGACTCGACGACGTCCTCGGGCGACTCCGCCGGGGGGTTCGGGATGCCCGGCGTGGCGCCCCCCGTGACGGCGCCCGGTCCAGCGGCACCGCCGGTAGCGACGGCCCGGGTCCCCGCGATCAGACGGGCGGCGACGGAGACGAGGTCGCCGAGACCGGCCTCGTGCAGCACCTGGTCGTGCAGCGACGTGAGCAGGGCGACGTCCGCGTCGAGCACCTGCTCGGGCCGTCGGCGGGTCCCCGTCCCGCGACCGGCGAACTCCTGTCGGACCGACTCCGCTGGCATCGCACCGTTCCCTCTCGACATGCCCGTTCCCGCCCGCCGTGCCCGGTCCCTGTGCCCGGTGCCCGGTGCCTCGCGATGTGCCCGGCGCGAACCCCCGTGTCCCTCGACGTATCCGACGGGAGACGCCCGGTGCTCTCGTCGTGCCCTACCCGGACACGGCGCCGTGCCGGCACGTCGTCGACGCTCCCGATCCGTGTCGGACGCCTGGCCGCCGCCCTCCTCGGCGACGGCCGCACGGGCCCCACCGGGCGAGAGCCCGCCATGTCGGCCACCGAGGCCGCTGCCCCGAGCCCGGAGAGAAGCGCTCTCCGCCGGGACCGCAGCATGGGGACGCCCGTCACGCGGGACCCGGGTCGCCGTGCAGGTGCCCACACCATTCTCCGGTCTCACTCTCCCATCACGGCCACGACCGTGCCCGGACCGCCCGTGGCGGGGCGTTGGCTTCTGCCGCCGAACGGGTGACCCGTCGGCCACCGTGACCCCGTCAGCCCCGTCCCGGCACCAGGGCGGGATACCCCGTGGGGGTGAAAGCAGGTGCACCCGGGTGCATGGATCCGTCAGGGCTATACGGTCACCCTTCGTAGCGGGAGCATCTACTGGGCGGCAACACCGCCGAGGGACACGAGTCCGGAGCCACGAGTCACCACCACGATCCGATGCCACGTACGACGCGGACGTATCCGGATCCGACGGACCGGACAGACCCCCGCGTCCCGGTCACTCCGAGGAGATCGATGTGAGGAACCTCCGAGACCCTCTGATCGTCCGAGGTCCGGCCTCCAGCGGCGCCACAGTCATGATCACCGCGGTCGTCCCCTTCGGAAAGAAGTGGTGAGCAGTCGGTGACCAGGTCATCCGAGGACCCCAACTGACGGCACCACTGACTCCGTCAGCGTGCCTCCTCCGCGAGTTGCGCCACAAGGGATCTGAACGACCCGGGACGACGAGCCGACGAAGCGAGCCATGGGCGCAGACCACACCCCTGGGCATCTGAGACACTGCCCCCGGACATGCACACCCGGTGCTCCTCCTGGCCACGACCGATCCGGTGGTCGTGGCCAGGAGGAGCACCGGCTGGGGCCTCTAGCTCAATGGCAGAGCAGCGGACTTTTAATCCGCGGGTTCAGGGTTCGAGCCCCTGGGGGCCCACCAGCTCAGAGCCTTGATCCTCACTCAAGCGACTCATTCGTGGAGCTACACGTGGAGCGAAACGAACTAGAGTGGCTCCATGGCAGCGGCGTCCAAGGCGCGGAAGCGTGCCCGCGGTGAGATCGAGACCCTGCCCAGCGGTGCACTCAGGGTGAGGGTCTACGCGGGCATCGACCCGGTGACCAGGAAGCGGCACTACCTGGTAGAGACCGTGCCAGCCGGGCCGGGCGCGGCGCGGGAGGCGGAGAAGGTCCGCACCCGGCTGCTCAACCAGGTCGACGAGCAGCGCAACCCGCGGACCAAGGCGACGGTCAACCAGCTCATGGACCGCTACCTGGAGGTCCTCGACGTCGAGGAGACCACCCGGGACAGCTACCAGGGCTACATCCGCAACCACATCCGGCCGCTGCTGGGCGAGCTGCCGCTGGCCCAGTTGGACGGGGAGATCCTCGACTCCTTCTACGCGCTGCTGCGGACCTGCCGGGCCCACTGCCGCGGTCGGGCGATGACCGACCACCGCACGACACGGGAGCACGTCTGCGACGAGCGGTGCCGGCCTCACGAGTGCCGGCCGCTGTCGGCGTCGTCGATGCACCAGATCCACGGGATCCTCTCCGGTGCGTGCAAGCGGGCGGTGCGCTGGCGCTGGATCGCCGTCAACCCCATCGCGCAGGCCGAGCCGCCCTCGCCCGGCCGCCCGGACCCGCAGCCACCGACTCCGCAGCAGGCCGCCCGGATCGTCTCCGAGGCCTGGCGGGACCTGGACTGGGGCATGCTCGTGTGGCTGGCCATGACTACCGGGATCCGCCGTGGTGAGCTGTGCGCCCTGCGCTGGGACCGCCTCGACGTCGAGGCCGGGGTCCTGACCATCCGGACCTCCATCGCCCAGCGGTCCTCCAGGACCTGGGAGAAGGACACCAAGACTCACCAGCAGCGCCGTATCGCTCTGGACCCGCAGACGCTGGGGCTACTGGACGCCTACCACCGTCACTGCCGTGAACGAGCTGCGGCGGTGAGGGTCGATCTGCCCGCCGGTGCGCGGATCTTCTCACTGTCCCCCGACGGCAGCACCTGGCTCAAGCCGGACTCGGTCAGCCAGCGCTACGCCAAGATGTGCGCCCGCCTCGGCTGGGACATGCACCTGCACCAGCTGCGCCACTACTCCGCCACCGAACTCATCGCCTCCGGCGTCGACGTCCGTACCGTCGCCGGCCGGCTCGGCCACGGAGGAGGCGGAGCCACCACCCTGCGCGTCTACAGCGCCTGGGTCTCCGAAGCCGACCAACGCGCCGCCGGCACCCTCGCCGCCCACATGCCTGCCCTCCCCGATGGACTCGCCATTGAGGACGGGCAGTTGACCAGCCCGGCCCCATCACCGGTCACCGAAGACTCCCCGCCCTACCTCCGCATCGCCGCAGACCTCCGCGCCGCCATTGCGTGCGGCGCTCTTCGGCCCGGCAACCGTCTTCCGACCCTCGCCGACCTCGCCAGGCAATACAACGTCACCGAAAGCACCGCCAATAGAGCCGTATCTCTCCTATCTAGGGGCGGCGAAGTTCTGACTACTAGGGGACGTCGGTCAACAGTCGTCTAGATCCAGCGCTTGTCGAGCTATGGGCAATCAACACCTAAAACCAACTGCATCATTTCGGATCTTCATCGATTTTCGGTAGAGCAGAATCTACTGAAGACCAGAGTTCTTGAACTTCATCCTCGTAGTACTGCGCCCAAGAATTCATGAAGGCCCGCTGGACAACTATTTCAGATGTAAAATCTAGATCTTCTCCGATTTGACCGTAAATAATATGCCGATCATCATTGGTGAGAGCACGGTTCTGGACTACCGACCTCACCCGCTGCTGTTCAGTGGGTGGCAATTGCATCATCACTGTCAAACGACCCAGGAGTTCGTCGAGGCGATCTACAACCTTTTCGAACACATAGGCTTCCGGATCACTGGTTCCCGGGAAGTAGATCTCCTTGGGAGTCTGGCCCTCCTGACCCTCAAGGCGTTGATCTCCATCAAGAACACACAGTGCTGGAAACGCGATAGTAGGGTTATCATTGTGATACTTAGTCAACTTCGTAGCCTGTCCAGCTCCGCCTACGCCATGAATCACGATGCCAGGAATGTCGATCGGACTACTCTGTTTATAGGCCCTCAGTGAGGAGAGCGCCAGCTCTTCCGCGAATGCATCCTCCACGAAGATTGCCAGCCGCGCCTCCACATGACCCGTTAGCGTTCGTAGTGCCCTAACATCGAGCTTTCCCTGCGTCAGCGTACCGTTGTAGGCAACCCACACAGCTTTCGACGGTAGCGGTGCGATAGCATCATTTGAGTGTGTAGTAAATATAACCTGGCACGATTTTCGTGCAGCAACTTTTACCAAGTACTCAACCAAACGCCTAGTGGCTACCGGATGGAGTCCATTTTCAATCTCCTCAATCAGAATGAGTGAATTTTCCTCCACTTCTTCTATCTGTGAGACAATACGGATAACGCTAGCTTCGCCCGCTCCGAAATGAAACTCTGAATACCCCTTAGTTGCCGACAAGCGAGCAGCGTATATCGCAACTTTCTCACCCTCGTCTGCCGCGACACGCAGGTAATTCTCGGCTTCCTTTCCAAGGATCTGTTCTACTGCCTTCACTACTTCGGGCCCAAAGGTTCTCTCTCCGTAGCCTTCAAAACTACCGCTAATGCACTTTGTTAATTCTTTTCGCTCACTAGCCGGCAATGTCCGCGTGACACCGAACACAAGGACTTTTCGAGCCACTGCATCGCGGTTCCATTTAGCACGAAGATAACTAGCCGTTCTGGCGACCGAACCGGTCTTCTGAATGCTTCGGTCCACAAGTTCGTATTCCACACGCCAATTCTGCATGCTTGTGTCATACGCGCCGCTCTTCGCGAAGAACCTTCGAGGTTGGACATCGCCATGAATCAGTGCCGCAGCACCCAGAACAGTTGTCTTTCCACCACCATTGGGCCCAACCAGTGCGGTGACGGGGAAATCGAAGGATATCTCGCGGTTCTCAAAACTACGGACCCTGATGAGACTCATGCGAGAAAGGTAGCGGCCGTAGCTCCTTTTGGATACTTTGTCAAACAAAGCATCTATTTCCGATTTGCGCAGTTCCCCGCGATAGTTAGCATTCTCCTGATAGGCACTGTTCACCACGAAGTGACCTCCGAGTCAGACGCTTGCAGGTTGCATAGAGTAGCGAAATCTGCACTCATCCGCACCCTTCGATGCGGATGGCCAGCAACCCTGAAGGACGGTGAATGTACTAGCAGATGACTTCAATGATCTGTCTATATATTCCTGCACTCAATGAATGCCACCTAATCCCAACCATTACATCGAGTCATGCGTCCTGCACAACTATCACCGGTAGGGCTTCACTCTAAGAGTTGGGATCACGTGATTACTCGGCCTGCGTCCTGTATCCTGCTTATCGACAGCCTTCATACCCACCCTTCGGGCAGCCGAGATGAGCAACCGAGAACAACCTCTCGCCAACGAGAGTGAGCCCCATCCAGAGACTTCCCCGAACCGAATCCAGGACACAGCTGGACAAGTTCTCCGCGTGTGGCGTCAATCGAACCACCGGAGCCAGGTTGAAGTCGCAGCGCTGCTGAATGTATCTCAGCAGCAGCTGAGCCAGTGGGAGAACGGCCATCGGCAGGTGACACTGGAGCAACGTCGGCGAATCGTGAGCGTGCTGGGCATCTCGCCGGAAGAGCTGGGTCTCGCGCCGCGAGGCGGTGCTTTCGCACCTCCCGATGCGCCGTCCGAGGTAGTGGCAAGCCAGCTTGCGTGGCGCGGGGAGCGCCGGTGGCTGAATCAACACCGGTCCGAGCTGGCCCGATTGGCCGTGCGGATATACGCGGAGGATCTGCGGGTTCCTCGGTCGCCGCTCATCGCTTCGCCGGATTGGCAGCTGAGTCAGCCCGTGGAGCTGGGCTCGCTCGCCCTGGAGTTGGATGAGGGCCCGCAGCGCGTCGTAGTCGACGGCTCCGAACCGGAGGCTGCTGCTCTCCTACCGCTGCGCTCTCCTGGCCGGCGGTTCGATCGGTATACCGCGGCGATCCGGCACCTGGATCCGCCGCAGTTGTTCGAATCCCGGCCGAGCTACCGATTACTCTCCGGTGTTCCTACCCGGAGCCGGCTGCGGTTCGGGATGGGCGCGTACTTCGACAAGCTCGACGTCTCCGAGGCCCTCGGCCACGAACTGGCCGCCGTGTGCACAGAGCTGGGAGGGGTCCCGGAGTCACCGGCTGCGCTGGAGGGCCGGCTGCCGTTCCGCGAGCTGCTCGGTGATCCCTTCGACACCCAGCGACGAGCCGTGATCCCCGCGGTAACCACGCTCACTCTGCGGCTGCGTCGGTATCCGGCGGCTCCGTCGTTCCTGCTGCACTGGCGGGACCCGGCGAAGGTGGCCACCGCTGCCGGGATCTACGACGTCGTCCCGGCCGGGGAGTTCCAGCCCTCCAGCGTCGCGTTGTGGGACCGCCGTTGTGACTTCGACCTGTGGCGCAACATCGTGAGGGAGTACTCCGAGGAACTCCTCGGCACCCCCGAGCATGACGGCACCCGTACCCAGCCCATCGACTACGAGGGTTGGCCGC
>JAAYAH010000016.1 GCA_012719445.1 Actinomycetales bacterium
CGTCGACACGACACGCTGCGCACCCCCCAGCCCACCGAGCCGGAACACAGAGCGAGGCGCCGCCGGACCAACCCTCCGGCGGCGCCTCGCCACGCCACTTGACAACCCACCCCTACATATCAGTCCTGGGACTGGCTCCTCGCCCCCGCGGGCGGAGGCGCCACGACCGGCGACCCGGTGCCGTCCTGGACGACGTACCGGCCGTCGGGCCGGACCTCGGCCGCGGCCTGGCCGGTGGTGACGATCGACCCGGGCTCGACGGGTCCCGCGTCCCCGCCGAGCAGCGCGATGGTCTCCTCGCCGCCGGTCCCCGGCGACCCGGTGGACCGCACGGTGAACTCGTACCGCTCGGTGAGCGGACCGGCCGGCCAGCTGAGCGTCGCGTCGACGGTCGCGGTGACGATGAGGTCGAGCCCCGGCTTGAGCTGCCCGCCGAGGGCTGACCACAGGTCGGGGTTGTTCCCCCGCTCGGGGACGGCGACGCGCAGGTGCGGCAGCGGACGCACCCCCGCGTAGGCGCCGCGCAGGTGCTCCGGCTCCAGCCGCGGGGCCAGCAGCAGGGCCTGCAGCACCGCGCCGAGCAGGGCGTGCTCGTCCCTGACCTCCGACGTCCAAGCGGTGACCAGGTACCGGCAGTCCATCCGCGGCGGCGGGGGCATCCACACCGGCCTGCCGTCCGGGGTCTCCCGCAGCTCCAGGCCGCCGTCGGCCTCCTCGGCGTTGCGGCGGAGGTCCCACAGGTAGGCGTTGACGGTGGGCCGGTTGACCCGGGAGCCCCACTCCCGGTCGGGGGCGTCGAAGGACACGTCGACGTCCCGTTCCGGCAGCGGCACCGCCGCGCGCAGGAACGCCTCCAGCGACTCGTCCAGCAGGTGCAGCATGCGGACCCTTCCCCTCGGAGCGCCCGTCGCGGCCTCCCGGCCGGCGTGGGCGGATCGTGCCGGTCTGGTCAGATCACCCCGGCCCTGGTCGCGATGCCGACGGCCTGGGCGCGGGTGCGACAGTTGAGTTTGGTCAGGACGTCGTGCACGACGTTCTTGACCGTTCGCTCCGAGTAGCACAGCTGGAGCGCGATGCCCCGAGTGTCCTCCCCCTGGGCGAGCATCCGCAGCACCTCCCGCTCACGGGCGTTGAGGGTCCCGGGACCGGCGTGGGCGAGTCGGGCCGCCCGGTCGAGCAGGCGGGGCAGGGTGTCCGCTGTCGCCGGTGCCCTTCCCGTGGCCACAGCCCTGACCGTGTTCGCGAGGTGTTCCGGGGTGAGGTCCTCGTGGAGCAGGACGGCCGCGACCCCGGACTCGGTGAGCTGCTGCAGCCGCGCCGGGCCCGGCAGCCGGACCGTCGCGACCAGCCGGACGTCCCTGCCCTCGCCCGCGGCCAGCGCGGTCCTCAGCCCGTTGCCCTCGGACTCGAAGACGAGGACGTCGACGGCCGAGAGGTCAGGGACGGGGGTGAGTCGGGAGCTCTCCCCGACGATGACCATCCCGAGCGGGGTGAGGGCAGCCGACATGCCGCGCCGGACGACGGCGTGGCTGTCGTCTATCCAGACGTGAATCGTGTCAACAGGGTCAGACATTCGGGCAAACCTCTGATGATCATGGGGGGCAAGCGGTTCATCATGGGGTGAAGGGTCTCCCCTGTGCAAGGGTCCCCGTTACTGTGCGGGGATGGCCAGGTACTCGGCCGCCCAGATCTACGCGTTCGCGCTCGACGCGGGGTTCAGCAAGGACGAGGCGGTCACCATGACCGCCATCGCCTTGGCGGAGTCGGGCGGGCGGAACAACGCGCACGCCACCCGTGGGGAGGACTCCAGGGGGCTCTGGCAGATCAACGCCGCTGCTCACCCCGACCTGGCCGGTCGGTACGACCTGTTCGACCCGCGGCAGAACGCGCTCGCCGCGTACGAGGTCTCCCGGGGCGGGGCCGACATCTCGCCGTGGACGACGACCCACGGGGGGACCCAGGCGACCTACGTCCGGTTCCGGGCGGATGCCCAGGCCGCGGCGGTCACCCACGGTGACCCTCCCGGGCTGGGCATGTGGAGCGGCACCAGCGGCTACGGGGACCACCGGGGGGCGGGGCGGGACGGCCAGGCGAGCGATCCCGTCCCCGTGGCGGAGCGGGTACCGACCGGGGAGGAGACCGCGGGGTCGGGCGAGGCCCTCGCCCTCTCCACGGACATCCCGACGGCCGCCGACCCGCTGGCGCTGGCCACCGACATCCCCACGGTGCTGGGGACGCCGCCGGGCGAGGGGGCGGGCTCCTCCGGCACCGGACCGGTCGTCGACCCGGTGACCGGGACCCCGGGCGTCGACCCGGTGACCGGGGCGCAGGTCCCGGCGGCCGACGACCTGCCGGACGACCTGCCGGTGATCGGCGACGCGATGCTGCTCTCGCCGTCGGTGCCGACGATCACCAGCCCCCCGTCCCCGTCCCCGGTGCCGGGGGCGGCGGGCGACGGAGCCCCCGGGCAGGGTGCGCCCGGCGCGGGGGACACCACGACGACGGCCGGTGCCGGCGTCGGCGCCCCGCCGGTGTCCGTCGACCCCGAGAGCGCGGTCCCCCTCGCCACCGCAGCCGACGGCGTCCCGACGATCCCCGGGCCCGGCCACGGTCCTCCGGTTCCTCCCGGTGCGGACACCGTTCCTCCCGGTGCGGACACCGTCCCTCCCGGTGCCGGCCCGGTGAGCGTCTCCGGGCCGCCTGCGGAGCGGCCCGCGGCATCCGGCTCCTCGGCCGTCGACGCCTTCGTCGACGCGGCGCTCGCGCAGCGCGGCGACGCTTACGTCATGGGGGCGAGGGCACCCCTCTCCGACCCCGACCCCGACGTCTTCGACTGCGCCGAGCTCGTCGTGTGGGCGGCGCACCAGGCGGGGACGAGGATGCCGGACGGGTCCTGGCTGCAGTACCTGGACCTGGAGCGGCGCGGCGCGCTCATCCCCGTCGAGGAGGCCGTCGAGACCAGGGGGGCGCTGCTGTTCTCGTTCTCCAGCAGGCCGGTGGCAGGGGGCGGCAGGCCGACCCACTCGCACGTGGCGATCAGCCTCGGGGACGGGAAGACCATCGAGGCGAGGGGCCGGGCCTACGGGGTCGGCGAGTTCTCGGCCACCAACGGCCGGTTCCAGTACGCCGCGGTGATCCCCGGGCTCGGTGACGCCTCCGCACGCTCCGGTGCCCAGGCCGCCACCACCACCGCAGCCGAGACGCTCGACGGCGGGGACGCCCTCCCGCTCGCAGTGACCCAGGGGGCCGACCCCGGGACCGGCGCGGTGCTGCCGGGCTACGGCGGCGCCGCCCTGGACACCGACCGGGACGGGCTGCTCGACGACCTCGAACGGCGGCTCGGTCTCGACCCCTACCGCGCGGACAGCGACGCCGACCTGCTCAGCGACAGCTTCGAGGTGCTCTTCGGGGCGACGGACCCGACCAGGGCGGACAACACCGCGGACACCCTCGACCACCTGCTCGAGGGTGCCGTCGAGCGCACCGCCGACCAGGGGCAGGCGGACCAGGACCCCGACGCGTCGTCCGCCCTGCCGCTCGGGGACCCGTCCGGCACCGGCGGGGGGCCCGGCACGGGGGCGCCGGACAGCTCCGCGCTGTCCTCCGCGCCGTCCTCCGCGCTGCCGGCGGGCCAGCACGACCCGGCCCCCGAGGCGCACCCTCCGCCCGGTGACACCGGCGGCGCCGACGGCCCCGGCCACGGCGCAGCCACCGCAGGACCGGGGGACGGCTGGATCGAGCTCGACCCGGTCTCCCCGCCGGCGACGACCGGAGGGCTGTCCACGGGCCGGACCGGCGGCCCGGTGGTGACCGGTGAGACCGGGACGACCCACGGGCACCGGCACGACCCGACCGACGCGTTCCCGCTCGCCGACGACCCCGACGGAGGCGGCGATGGCTGACCGGAGAGCACCCGGCGGCCGGGGAGCGACCGCCCTGCTGCACCGGGTCGGGGCCGAGGCACGACGGCACGGCCGGGACGACCTGGTCCACCGCCTGGCGGAGCAGGAGCGCCGGCTGGCGTCGGCGGAGATCCAGGTCCTGGTCGCGGGGGAGTACCTGCGCGGCAAGAGCGCCATGGTGAACGCCCTGCTCGGCGTCCCGGTCTGCGGGGTGTCCGCCGAGGGGGCGACGGTCGTCCCCACGATGGTGCGGTACGGCTCCAGCCCGTCGGCCGCCCTCGTCCTCCCCGCGGACCCGGACGCGCCGGAGACCCCGGAACCCCCGGGGGGCGGCCGGGGCCGACGGGCGGGCGGGGCACCGGAGGACCAGGGCCCGCCGGCCGTCCGGCGGCGCCAGGTGCCCCTCGGTGACGTCCCGGGGTACGCCCTGCGCGGCATCGACGAGGACGGGTCGACCATCTCCGCGATCGAGGTGGCCGTCCCGCGCGAGCTGCTGCGGACCGGGCTGGTCCTCGTCGACACCCCGGGGGTCGGCGGCGGGTTCGCCGCCGCGGGTGCCGCCGCCACCATGCGCCAGCTGGCGCTGGCCGACGCGCTGGTCCTGGTGACCGACGCGGCCCAGGAGCTGACCGCGCCCGAGATCGAGTTCCTCGTCGAGGCGGTGCGGATGTGCCCGATCGCCGTCTGCGCCGTCACCAAGACCGACCTCTACCCGCACTGGCGCCGGATCGTGGAGCTGGACCGGGCCCACCTGCGGTCCGCCGGGCTCGACCTGCCGGTGGTGCCGCTGTCGGCGCCCCTGCGCGAACTGGCCATCGACACGGGTGACCCGTCGCTGGCCGCCGAGTCCGGGTACGCGGTGCTCGCCCGGATGCTCACCGGTGAGGTGCGGTCCCGGCGCAGGACCCTCGACGTCCGGGCGGCCGCCACGACGGCGAGGGCCGCCCTCGCCCAGCTCACCGACCAGCTCGCCGCCGGGCGGGTAGCCCTGGTCGACCCCGAGAGCCAGGCCGAGCGGGTGCGCGAGCTGCGCGCGGCGGAGGTACGGGCCGAGCGGCTGGAGAGCGCCGGTGCCCTGTGGCACCAGCTGCTCTCCGACGAGATCCGCGGGCTGCGCCGGCTGGCCGCCTCGGACCTCGTCGACCGGCTGCGCCGGTTGCGCCGCGAGGCCTCGGACCGGATCGACGCCGCCGACCCGGCGCAGGACTGGACCGAGTTCGAGCCGTGGCTGCACCGGGAGATCAACGCGACCCTCACCGCGCACCACCGGGCCCTGCTGGCCGGGGTCGACCGGGCGACCACCGCGGTCGCCGACGAGTTCGACGACGCCGAGCGGGGCGTCGCCGCCGACCTCCCGCAGCCGGGGACGCTGCTGCCGCCGTCCGAGCTGGACCTGCCGGAGCCGGGCCGGATCTCCCGGGTCGAGGTGGGCATGGTGGCCGCGCGCGGCTTCTCCCTCGGCGGCTCGGTGATGGGCACGGTCGCGGTCGCGCTGCACCTGGCCTTCCCCCTGGTGACGCTGTTCACGGTGCCGGTGACGGCTGCCCTCGGGGCCGTCTTCGCCGTCCGGTCGGTCCGCGGCGTCCGCGACTCGCACCTCAGGGCGGCCAGGGCGGAGGCCCAGCGCGCCGTCGGCCTCTACCTCGACCAGACCGCCCAGGACGTCGCCAGGGTGGACGAGGACCTGCTGGACGCGGTGTACCGGCGGCTGCGGGACCACTTCGCCGAGCGGGCGAGGGACCTGCGGGCCGGGGCGAGGGCCAACCTCATCGCCGCGACCGAGGCGGCAGGGGTGCACGAGGAGGAGCGGGCCGCCGCGCTCAGGGCGGCGGAGGCCGACCTGGTGGGCGTCACCGGCCTCGGCGCCGCCGTGGACGGCGCGCTGCGGGCCTGGGACGCCGGGCAGGGAGGTGCCCGATGACCTCAGGAGCCGTACCGCTGCGCGCCAGGGTGCGTGACCTGCTGCTGGAGGCGGCCGAGGTCTACCGGGGCCGGCCGTGGGAGGCGCGGCTGCGCACCGCGGCCGAGGACGGGGACTCCCCGCTCCGGGTCGCCCTCGCGGGCCGGGTCAAGGCCGGCAAGTCCACCCTGCTCAACGCGCTCGTCGGGGTCCCGGTCGCGCCGACCGACGCCGGGGAGTGCACCAAGGTGGTCACCTGGTACGTGCACGGCGAGGAGCCGGAGGCGACGGCCTGGCTGCGCTCCGGGCGGGCGAGGGGCGACGGGCGGGTCCCGCTCGACCTGCGCGGCGGGGACGCGGCGCTGCGGGTCGACCTCGGCGGGCTGCAGCCGGAGGACGTCGACCGGGTCGAGGTCCGGCTGCCCAGCCCCCGGCTGGAGCGGCTGACCCTCATCGACACCCCCGGCCTGGCCTCGCTCTCGCCGCGGTTCGGCGAGCGCACCGAGCGCTTCCTCACCGAGGGCGACGAGGTCGGCGGCGGGGCCGACGCCGTGCTCTTCCTCATGCGCCAGCTCCACGCCGGGGACGTGAACCTGCTCGAGGCGTTCCGTGACCCGCAGGCCCGACCGGTACCCCCGGTCAACGCCATCGGCATCCTGTCCCGGGCCGACGAGATCGGCGGAGGACGGCCGGACGCGCTGGCGGTCGCCCGGCGGCTGGCGGAGGGGTACTCGCAGGACCCCCGGCTGCGCCCGCTGCTGCAGACGGTGGTTCCGGTCGCCGGACTGCTGGCCCAGGCGGCCGCGACCCTGTCCGACGAGGAGTACCGCGACCTGCGGGAGACCGCCGAGGTCCCGGCCGCCGTGCTCGACCCCATGCTGCTGTCGGCGATCCGGTTCGCGGCCCCGCGCCGGGGGATCGAGGTCGCCTCGGAGCGCCGCAGGGCGCTCGTCGACCGGCTGGGCCTGTTCGGCGTCCGGTGGGCGCTGGCCCTGCTCCGCTCGGGGGAGGCGGGCACGAGGGACGATCTGGCCGGGGTGCTGTCCGCTGCGAGCGGGATGACCGAACTGCGCTGGATGCTCGACGCCCGGATCACCGGTCGCCGGGACGCCATCAAGGCCGACGCCGCGCTGCGGCTGCTGCTCCACGCCGCGGCGACGGATCCCGTGCCCGGCATCCGCCGGCTGGCCGCCGCGGCGGAGCAGCTGAGGCTCGGGGTGCACGACGTCGCCGAACTGCGGGTGCTCAACGAGCTGCGGACCGACGGGCTGGCGCTGCCTGCGGAGGTCCGGCGCCGGATGGAGCGGGTGCTCGGGGCCGAGGGGGCCGACGTGCGGGTCCGGCTCGACCTGCCCCGGGAGGCGACGGTCGCCGACGTCGAGCGGGCGCTGCTCGTCGAGCACGCGCACTGGCAGCGGCTGGCGGCCGACCTGCTCACCCCGCCGGAGGTCAAGCGGGCGTCCTCGGTGCTCCAGCGCACCTGCGAGGGGCTGCGGCGCGATCTCAGGGTCGGCGCGTCCGGCTGACCGGGGGAACCGCACCGGCCGGCCCTTCCCCTTCGGGCGGACCTTCGGCCGTTCGGCGGGACGAGGGGCCCGGCAGGCCGTAGGTTTTCCGCGCATCACGCCGGACGCGCCGGCGGTCGGCAGGGAGCGCCCCCCCACGTTCAGCCGGACCGCCGTCGCCCACCGGTCGGGCGGGAGCAGAGCTACCCAGGTGGCGCGGCCCCGGCGAGCGGTAGCGTGATCGGCCGGCGTGGCACCCGGGTGCCACGCCGGCCAGGACAGCGGTCGCCGCCGAGGCGGTCGGACCATCGCCGAGCGGAGAGCGGTGCGGGAGTGGACGTCTTTCAAGGGAGTCGTTCGAACGAGATCGACTGGTTGGCCGACTGCTACGAGCGTCTCGTGGCCAACGTGCAACAGATCGTGCACGGCAAGGAGGCCGTGGTCCGATTGGCCGTGACCTGCATGCTCGCCGAGGGGCACCTGCTCGTCGAGGACGTGCCCGGCGTCGCCAAGACCACCCTCGCCAAGGCGATCTCCGCCTCCATCGACGGCACCATGCGGCGGATCCAGTTCACCCCCGACCTGCTCCCCTCGGACGTCACCGGCGTGCAGATCTACGACAGCGGGCGCAGGGAGTGGGTGTTCCACGAGGGCCCGGTGTTCGCCAACATCGTCCTCGGCGACGAGATCAACAGGGCCTCGCCGAAGACCCAGTCGGCCCTGCTCGAGGTCATGGAGGAGCGGCAGGTCACCGTCGACGCCGTCCCCTACACCGTGCCCCGGCCGTTCATCGTGATGGCGACCCAGAACCCCATCGAGCACGGCGGCACCTACGACCTGCCCGAGGCCCAGGTCGACCGGTTCATGGTCAAGATGTCGGTGGGCTACCCGGCCCACGAGGCCGAGGTCCGGATGCTGGAGCGGCGCACCCGCGGCGAGCGCGTCGACCGGGTCACCCCGGTGCTGACCACGGCGGACCTGGCCAGGATGATCGAGATCGTCGAGAGCGTCCACCTCGCCCCGGCGGTGCTGTCCTACGTCGTGACCCTGGTCGCGGCCACCCGGCGGCTGCCCGAGGTCCGGCTCGGGGTCAGCCCCCGCGGCAGCATCGCGCTCGCCCAGGCGGCGCAGGCCCGGGCCGCGACGTCCGGGCGGACCTTCGTCACGGCGGACGACGTCAAGGCACTGGCCCCCTACGTGCTCAGCCACCGGCTGCTGCTGCGTCCCGAGGCCGAACTGCAGGGCGTCACCGCGGTGAGCCTGGTCGAGTCGACCCTGGCCGCCGTACCGGTCCCGGTCGAGCGTTCGGTGCACTGAGCGCCGCATGCTCACCGCATCGGGCCGAACCGTCGCCGTCCTCGGCGTGCTCCTGCTGGGCGGGGGCTGGGCCCTCGGCTACCCGGAGCTCGTGGTGCTGGGCGTCGCCTGCCTGCTGGCCCTGCTCGCCGCCACGTTGTGGATGTTCGTGCGGCCGGAGGTCACCGTCGCGAGGGAGATCTCGCCGTCCCGGGTCACCGAGGGCGAGGAGGCACGGGGCGTGCTGACCCTGACCAACACCGCCCGGCGGCGCAGCCCGCCGTTCCTCGCCTCCGAGCGGGTCGGCAGGCGCGAGGTCTCGGTGCAGGTCCCGTCGCTGGCGTCCGGCGCCCAGGACGCGGTGTCCTACCCGTTGCCGACCGACCACAGGGGGATCTTCCCGGTCGGCCCGCTGACCATCGGGCACAGCGACCCGTTGCGGCTGATGCGGGTCGCCCGCTCCTACGCCTCGCAGTCGCAGCTCTGGGTGCACCCCACGGTGCACACCGTGGCGCCGCTGCCGACCGGCCGGGCCAGGGACGCCGAGGGGCCGACGACGGACACGGCCCCGCGCGGCGGGGTGGCCTTCCACAGCCTCCGCGAGTTCGTGCCCGGCGACGACCGGCGGCTCATCCACTGGCGGTCCAGCGCCCGCAGGGACCAGCTCATGGTCCGTCACCACGTGGTGCCCAACGAGCCGCGGCTGATGGTGGTCGTCGACACGTCGAGGGAGCCCTACACCGAGGAGTCCTTCGAGGACGCCGTGCGGGTGGTGGCCTCGCTGTGCTCGGCGGCCTGCGCCCACGACTACCCGCTGGACCTGCGCACCACCGGCGGGGCTCACCTGCCGGTGGAGCGCGGGGTGAGCGGGCTGCGCGCGGTGCTCGACCTGCTCGCGGGGCTGCGGGTGTCCGGTCACGACCCCGGGCTGCGGGAACTGCTGCGGATGACCCCCACCGAGGAGGGCGTCTCCCTCGGGGTGGTCACCGGCCAGGCCTCGCCGGAGCAGACCGCGGCGGTCACCGCCGTCCGGTCCCGGTTCTCCATGACCAGCCTGGTCACCGTGGGGGAGCGGTACGGGCGGCCGGGACCGGCCCTGCGCGGGGTCCTCGTGGTCAACGTCGCGGACAGCGAGGAGTTCGCCCGCGCCTGGTCGGGGATGGTGCGCCGATGAGCAGTCGTTCCTCCAGTTGGCGGACCCTCCTCGAGGTGCTGCTCGGGGCCGCCCTCACCGCCTCGGCCGCGGCCATGGTGGCGACCTTCTTCTCGGGGACGGAACAGGTCGCCGTGCTCGTCGCCGCGGCGGCGGCCGGGTCCCTCGTCGGGGCGCTGGCCGGGATCCGCCGGGTCCCGGTGGAGCTCGGCGTGCTCGCCGGGGTCGTCGTCCTCGCCGTGCTCGGGGCATGGGCGACCTTCCCGTCCGGGCAGCCGGGCGGGGTGCCGGGTCCCGCCGGCCTGCGCTCCTACGGTGACGCCCTGCTGCACGGCTGGTCGCGGATGCTCAGCGTCGGCGTCCCCGCCGTCGCCACGAGGGAGCTGGTCGCCCTGCCGCTGACGGTCACAGCCCTCGCCGGGTTCGTCACGGCTCTGCTGGTGCGCAGGACCAGGACCTCGTTGCTCCCGGTGGCGCCGGCCCTGCTGCTGCTCGTCGGCGGCCTGCTGCTGCTGGCCGTCCAGCCGGGTGCCCGGCTCGACCTCACCGCTGCCTTCCTCGGCGTCGCCGTCCTGCTGGTCTTCGTCCGGGTCGGGCGACCGGCCGCGGGAGCCGAGGCCGCATCCCGGACCGGGGGCCCCGGACTGAGCACGCCGGTACCCGGCACGACGGCGGCCGACCTGGCGACCCAGGAGGGTGCCGGGTCGGCCCGCAGGCGGCGCGGTCTCGGCAGGGCTGCCGTCGGCCTGCCGGTCCTCGCGGTCGTCTCCGCGCTCGCGGTGCTCCTCGGCTCGGCGCTGCCCGTCTCCGCCACCAGGGACCGGTTCGACCCGCGGTCGCTGCGCGCGGAGACCCCCGAGGTCTTCGACGTGCCCAGCCCGCTGCTGGGGATCAAGAGCCAGTTGGACCGGGACGAGCCGACCGACCTGTTCCGGGTGCGGTTCTCGTCGACGCAGGCGAAGACCATCGCGCCGCAGTTCGTCCGGCTCGCGACCCTGTCCGACTTCGACGGCGTGACCTGGCGCAACGACGGGCTGTTCGCCCCGCCCGGCGCCAGGCTGGACGCCCAGGGGACGCTGCTGCGGCCGGTGCGGCTCACCGTGTCCGTCGACGTCTCCGGTCTGCCGGGGCCGTGGCTGCCCGTGCTCGGCAGACCCGCGCGGGTGCGCGCCTCCGAGGTCGCCTACTCCGCGCCGACGGCCACCCTGGTGAGCCGACGGGGGTCCGTGCAGGGGCTGCACTACGAGGTGGACACCGACATCGCCGTGACCGACGCCACGGGGATGCCCGAGGCGCTCGCCCAGGCACTCCCGGACACCAGCGGGGTCGCCGCGGACGCCGTCGGCCTCCCGGCCGGCATGCCGGAGGAGCTGACCCGGCTCGCCGAGGACGTCACCGCCGAGCAGGCCGCGCCGTACGCGAAGCTGCAGGCGTTGCAGGCCTACCTGCGTCGGGCGCCGTACGGGCTGAAGGACGTCGCGCCGGGACACTCCTACGCGGTGCTCCGGCGCACCTTCCTCTCCGACGACGAGGTGCTGTCGGCGAGCTTCGCCGAACAGCACGCCGCCGCGTTCGCGGTGATGGCGAGGTCGCTGGGCTTCCCGGCGAGGGTCGCCGTCGGGTACCGGCTCACCGACGCCGCAAGGGCTGCCGACGGCAGCTACACGGTGACCACCGCTGCGGCCCACGCCTGGCCGGAGGTCAGCCTCGCCGGGTTCGGGTGGTACGCCTTCGAGCCGACGGACGTGCGCAACGTCGCCACCACGAAGCGGAACCCGGAACAGCCCAAGGTGGAGTCCACCGGAGGCGGTGCGCCACCGGAGGAGGGCGAGGTCTCCGTCGAGCTCGACCCGGCCGGGCTGCCCGGCGCCCCGGTCTCCGTCACCGAGCGGCTCACCTTCTGGTCGATCCTGCTCGGCTGCGTGCTCCTGGCGCTCGCGGTGCTGGTGTGGCTGGCCAAGGCCGTGCGCCGGAGGAGACGGCGACGGGCGGGCCGCCCGTCGCAGCGGGTGCTCGGGGCCTGGCGGGAGTCCGTCGACCGGCTCGTCGAGGCGGGGCTCGGTCCGCCGGACTCGATGACCCCGGAGGAGGTGGCCGGCACCCTCGAGGCGGGGGCGGGTAACCGGGTGGCGACCCCTGTCTTCGAGCTCGCCCCGATCCTGGCCAGGGCGGTCTACGCCCCGGACGAGCCGCAGGCCTCCGACGTGGCTGCGGCGTGGCGGTGCGAGCGGGCGCTGCGCCGGGCCCTCGACGCCAGGGTGGTGTTCCCGCTGCGCTGGCGGCGCCGGTTCGACCCCAGGCCGCTGGTGCGGCGCGGGCGGTCGGCGCGGCCGGAGCCGACGGCGCCCTCGCGGCGCCGGAGGAGGGGGAGGGCGAGAACGGCCACCTGAGTCGCGGGCGGTCCACGGCGCGCCACCCTGGAGAGACGCGAGGACGCTGCGGCGTCCCCGGCCCGCAGGCGACCCGACCGGTGGGCCGAGGAGGGACGGTGGTGGTGAGGCCGATGCGCGGTCGTCGACCAGGGGCGCGCCGCCCCTCCCGGGTGGGAGGGCCGGTCGTCGTGAGACTCCGGGCGGGTGCGGCGAGCGCCGTCGCCCTCGCCGTGGCCGGTGCCGGGCTCGTGGCGGCGGGGATCGCGTCGGGGTACGCGCCGGCCGCCGTCCGGCAGGCGGTCGGCCAGGTGTGGCTGGCGTCCTCGGCGGTGGGGCAGGTCACCCTCGTCGACGGGTCGACGGGGGACGTGGCCGCCCGGCTCCCGGTGGCGCCCGCGGGGCACGGGCTCGTCGTCGCCCAGTCCGACGCCGACGCTCTGGTCGCCGACCGTGCCTCCGGCGAGGTGCTCAGGATCCGCGGCGCGACGCACGACACGGCGCCGGGCCGGGTAAGGCCCCTGCCCAACGCCGCCAGCAGCCTCTCGGTGTTCGCCGGTCACGGGGCGGCCTACGTCGTCGACGCCGAGCAGGGCACCGCCGTCGGCGTCGACCCGGACACCATGACGGCGTCCGGGAGGCCGGTCTCGGTCGCGGCGTCCCTCGACCCGGACGGGGTGGCCGTGGACGCCGCGGGACGCCTGTGGGCCGTCGATGCGGCGACGGGCGACCTGGTGCGGCTGGACGGCGGCGGGAAGCGGACCTGGCGCCGGGTGGCGACGGCAGGGGCTGGCGAGGTGGTCCTGGCCGGCGGCAGGCCCGTCGTCGTGGACCGGGCGCGGTCCGGCGCCGTCGCCGTCGACCCGGAGTCGGGCCGGGTCACGGCAGCCGGCTGCCTGGTCATGGACCGCGACGAGCCGGTCGCCTTCGGCGGCTCCAGCACCGGCGACCTGGTGTTCACCGCCGCGGGGCGGCGCGGGGTCCTGCTCGTCACCGACCTGGCCGCCGGGACCTGCGACCGGGTCGTCCTGCTCGGCGAGGAGGGGCTGGACCTGGGGCGCCCGGTGGAGAGCAACGGCAGGGTCTTCGTCCCCGACCACGCCTCGGGCCGGGTCTTCGTCGTCGACCTGGCCACCGACCGCCGGGTCGCCGTCCCCCAGGTGCTGCCGGCCCGGCGGTCCGCCTTCGAGCTGTTCTCCCGGGACGGGACGGTCTTCTACAACGACCCCGGGAGCGACCAGGCCGGGGTGATCCTGCTCGACGGCCGGGTGCGGCGGGTGCAGAAGTACGACCCGCGGGACCCCGACGCCGACGTCGGGCTCGACGGGGAGGGCGGAGGGCGGGGGACCCCCACCGTGCCGACGGTGACGACGACAGTCCCGTCCCCCGCCGCGGCGGACACGGCCGCTCCGCTCCGGGTACGGATCTCGACCCGGCGGGTCGTCGCGGGCACCCCGGTCGGGCTCCAGGTGGTCGCGACGGGGGCCCGGCTCACCGACGCCTCGTGGTCCTTCGGCGACCGCTCCGGACCGGCGGGAGGGCTCACGGTCAGCCACACCTGGCGGCAGCCGGGCAGCTACCGGGTGACCGTCCGGGCCACCACCGACGACGGGAGGGCGCTCTTCGCGACCGTCGTCGTCCCCGTCGCGGGGACCGGGAGCGTGCCGGGGAGCAGCACCACCGGGACCACCGTCACGACGACCACCACGACCACGACGACGGCGAGGGACCGGGCTCCCGTCGCCCGGCTGACCGTCACCCCGCGCACCGCCGAGACCTCGGCGACGGTGTCCGCCGACGGGCGGTCGTCCAGCGACGACCGCCGGATCGTGCGCGCCACCCTGGCCTGGGGCGACGGCGCCACCTCGCGGAGCAGCGGGCCGTCCGGCGCGCTGCGGTTCAGCCACCGCTACACCGAGGTCGGCACCTTCACGGTGCGGCTCACCGTGTGGGACGCCGCGGACCAGCGCGACTCCGTGACGTCGCGGGTGACGGTGCAGCCGCGGGTGGTCGTCGACACCACCCTCAGCGGCGGGGAGCCCTTCGACCTCGACCTCGACACCGGGTCCGTGGGGTCAGGGACGATCGACCTCTCCGAGACGATGATCTCGGGGATCGACAGCGAGGGGAACGTGGCCTTCGCCCGGTTCTTCAACGCCGAGGACGGCGCGGCGCTCGCCGTCGTCGGCAACGCCTCGTACGCGACCTGCGCCGCCGCGTCCCCCTCCGACGACAGTGCGAGGCTGAGCGAGGGGCTGATCCTGTGCGTCCGGACCGGCGGGGGACGGCTGTCGGTGGTGCGGATCACCGGCATCTCCTCGGCCACGGCGATGGGCACCCTCACGGTCGCCGTGACCACCTGGGACACCGCCTGAGCGTCCGGGACCCCGGGGCGTTCCCGGTTCGTCGCGCACCGACGGCCCGAGGTGGGTACCGTCTGCCCGGGGCTGCCTGCCGAAACGGTGCACAACGGGTCGCAGCCCCCGCGCCGGAGGGGGTGCGAACGTGAACGGGCTGGTGCTTCGACAACGGGTGAGGGTGGTCGGCTGGAGCGCGGTGACCGCCGTCGCCGTGATCGTCGCCGTGGTTGTGGCCGTGCTCGCCCCCGGGTACCCGGCGGCGTCGGTGCACCAGCTCCTCGGTCAGACCTGGCTGGTGTCCTCGGCCGTCGGCCAGATCACCCTGGTGGACGGCTCCACCGGGGACGTCGCCGCCCGGGTTCCGGTCGCGAGAGCGTCCGGTGACCTCGTCGTCGCCCAGTCCGACGCCGACGCGCTGGTGGCGAACCGGTCCTCCGGTCTGGTCACCCGGGTGCTCGGCGCGACGCAGTCCCGTCAGCAGGGGGCGGTACGGCCGTTGCCCGGGGCCGCCCGCGGCCTCTCCGTCTACGCCGGCACCGCCTCGGCCTACGTCGTGGACGCCGTCCAGGGGACGGCGGCGGTGCTCGACCCGCAGCGGCTGTCGGTGCGGGGCCGGGTGCTGTCCATGGCCGCGGCGCTGGACCGGGTCTCGGTCACCGTGGACCGGGCCGACCGGCTGTGGGCCGTCGACACCAGGACGGGCGACCTGCTCCGGGTCTCCGCTGCGGGCAAGCTGGTCGTCCCCGGCGTGACGTCGCCCGGGGTCTCGCCCGTCGTGCTCGCCGCGGGACGGCCGGTGGTGGTGGATCCCCGGCAACGGACCGTGAACGTCGTCGAGCCGTCGACGGGCCGGGTGGCCTCCCGCGGAGTGCTCGACCTGGTGCCGGGGGAGCGGGTCTCGGTCGGCGGCTCCGCGACCAGCGGGCTGGTGTTCGCGGCGGTCGACGCCCGCGGCCTGCTACTCGTCCACGACCCCGGCTGCCCGACCTGCGCCAGGGTGGTGCAGCTGGGCGCGGGGACGGCGCGGTTCGGGGCCCCGGTGGAGACCGGGGGGCGGGTGTTCGTCCCGGACTTCCGGACCGGCCGGGTGTACGTGATCGACCTCTCGCGGGACCGGCTGATCGCCAGCAGGCAGGTCCTGCCGCCCGGTCTGCCGACGTTCGACCTGCTGACCAGGGACGGCGCGGTCTTCTACAACGATCCCCGCAGCGAGCGGGCCGGCATCATCCGGTTCGACGGCTCGGTCCTGCCGGTGCGCAAGTAACGACCCGCGCCACCCGGGAGCCGGGGTGCGGGTCCACGCCGACGACCCCACGGGAGGGCCCGGCCCGGGAGGCTCGCCCGGGCCGACCGCGGCCACCGTGACGCCCCCCGCGACGCCGACCGCGCGGCCGACGGACCGTGGTGACGGCGGGTCCGGTGATCTCACGGTCCAGGTGTCCCGGAACCCCGCCGTCGCCGGGGAGCCGGTCGGGCTGCGGGTGGTCCGTCGCGGCGGTGGCCTCACCGCCGCGAGCTGGTCCCTCGGCGACGGGTCGGACCTGCTCGCCGGGCTGTCCGTCCAGCACATCTGGGCCAGGAGCGGCAGCTACTCGATCACCGTCTCGGCGCGGACCGGAACCGGCGCGACGCTGTTCCGGACCGTGCGGCTGCGGGTCGTCGACACGGCGGGCCCCACCACGACGCCCACCGGCCCGACCGGCCCCGGCACGACGTCCTCGTCCACCACGACGACCACCACGACGAGGGCCGACCCCGAGCCGGTCGCCGCGCTCGGCCTGTCCTCGGCGAGCACCCGGGTCGGCACCGCGGTCACGGCCGACGCGACCGGGTCGAGCGACGACGGCGGGGACCTGAGCTACGAGATCGACTGGGGGGACGGCGAGACGTCGACGCCGGCGGACGGCACCGCGTCGCACACCTACACCAGAACCTGCGCGTGCACGGTGGAGCTCACGGTCACCGACGCGGCCGGACAGACCGGGACCGACAGCGCGTCCCTGGACGTCGAGGAACCCGCGGTGTTCGCCGAGGGGCGCCTGGAGATCGACCAGACCTGGACGGCCGACCTCGACCCGGGCAGCGGGCGGGACATCTGGTTCGAGGCCCAGACCGAGACGGAGCGGTATCTCACCACCCTGGGCGGGGCCTCCGGCGCCGTGGTGGGCGGCAGCGACTACAACACCTGCCTCGACGCGTCACTCAGCGCGGGGCGGATCTCGATGGACGACCTCTCCGTCGGCAGCAGGGTGTGCGTGCTCACCGGCGCCGGGAGGTACGCGGTGGTCACCGTCGTCACCATGCCGGGGCCGAGCCCCGGGGTGCTCGTCCTCGACTACCGCACCTGGACCGGCTGACCCCGGGGGGCACGGCCTGCCGCACGGGCCACGGTCCGTCCGGGGCCGGGGCCGGGGAGGGGAGGGGGTGCTCCGGTCACTGTCCGTCCTCAGGCGGCTGCTCCGCGGAGGTCTTCGATGAGCTGCACGGATGGTTGTCCTTCCGGCCTTTGGCCCGGCGGTCGTGCCCTGGCAGCATGACCCAGGCTCGGACCGGACTGACCGGTCGAGACCGGTTGGTATCGCACCCCGTACAGCCATGGCGGCCGGGGGCGGGACGACGAGGACGGGACGGCAGCGGTCGTGGTGACGGGTGTGGGTAGGACGCGGCGGGGTGTTGGTGGGGCTCGGCGGGGTGTTGGTGCGTTGGCGGTGGTGGGGGTGGTGTCGGCGGCGGTTGTGGTGGTGTCGGGGGCGTCGGGGTATGCGCCCACGGAGTTGGAGGAGTTGCTGGGGCAGGCGTGGTTGGCGTCTTCTGCTGTGGGTCAGGTGACGCTGGTGGACGGGTCGACGGGTGAGGTCGC
>JAAYAH010000127.1 GCA_012719445.1 Actinomycetales bacterium
CGGCTGGAGCTGGGCAGCACGTCGCCCAGCGCCGCGCCGAAGACCTCGCGCAGGTCGGCGGCGCTCGCCCCCTGCGCCCCGATCCCGGGGGCCAGCAGCGGGCCGTTGACCCGCTCCAGCGAGTGGGCGGTTCCCCCGGCCCGGCCGATGGTCGCCCCGACGACGACCCCGACGGAGCCGAGGGGCGTGGCTCCGGCGTTCTCGGCCGCCACCGCGTCCAGGATCGTCTGGGCGACGGTCCGGCCGTCCCCCGCACGGGCGTGCTGTACCTGGGGGCCCTCGGGGTTGGTGGTCAGGGCGAGCACGAAGACCCCCCTGCCGGTCTTCTCCGCGAGGTCGAGCAGCGGCCGCAACGACCCGAAGCCCAGGTAGGGCGACGCGGTGACGGCGTCCCCCGCCAGCGGCGAGCCGTCACCGGCGTAGGCGTCGGCGTAGGCGGCCATCGTGGAGCCGATGTCGCCCCGCTTCGCGTCGACGATCACCGCGGCTCCCCCGTCCCTCGCCTCGGCGACCACCCGTTCCAGGACGGCGACCCCCCGGCTGCCGTGCCGCTCGAAGAACGCCGCCTGCGGCTTGAGCGCCGCCACCGTCCCGGCCAGCGCCTCGACCACGGTGAGGGCGAACCGTTCCAGCCCGGTGGCGTCGTCCGGGAGCCCCCAGGAGGTGAGCAGCCCCGGGTGGGGGTCGATTCCCACGCACAGCGGCCCCCTGGCGGCCGTCAGGGCCGCCAGGCGGGCACCGAAGGGCTCCCGGGTCACCGGGCACCCTCCATGAGCGCTGCGCGCCCCGCAGTGAGCCGTCGCGCGTGCTCCTGCAGCGCGGTGACCCGGATCGGCTCGTTGCGACCGGCCTCGATGGCCTGCACCGCGGCAGCGAACTGCTGGACGGTGGTGACGATGGGCCGGTCGACGGCGGTGATGGCGGCGCGGATCTCGTAGCCGTCGTGCCGGGCCGCGGGACCGGAGGGGGTGTTGACGACCATGTCGACCTCACCCGCCTCGATCCGCTCGACGATGGTCGGCTCGCCGTCCGCGCCGGCGCCCTGGCTGCGCTTGCGGACCACGGTGCTCTCGATCCCGTGCCGCCGCAGCACCTGGGCCGTCCCCTCGGTGGCGAGCACCTCGAACCCGAGGGCGACCAGCCGCTGGACCGGGAAGACGATGGCCCGCTTGTCCCCGTCGGCGACCGAGACGAAAACCCGCCCGCTGTCCGGAAGACCGCCGCCGACGGCGACCTGGGACTTGGCGAAGGCGTACGGGAACGTGGTGTCGATGCCCATGACCTCGCCGGTCGAGCGCATCTCCGGGCCGAGCAGGGTGTCCACCACCTTGCCGTGCGGGGTCCGGAACCGCTTGAACGGCAGCACCGCCTCCTTGACCGACATCGGGGCGTCGTCCGGCAGCGTGCCGCCGTCGCCCGCCCTGGGCAGGGCCCCCTCGGCCCGCAGCTCGGCGATGGAGGAGCCCATCATGATCCGGGCAGCGGCCTTGGCGAGCGGCACGGCGGTGGCCTTGGAGACAAACGGGGCGGTCCTGCTGGCCCTCGGGTTGGCCTCCAGCACGTAGAGGATCCCCGAGGCCAGCGCGAACTGGACGTTGAGCAGCCCGCGCACCCCGACGCCCCTGGCGATGGCCTCGGTGCTCTCCCGCACCCGGCCCAGTTCCTCGGTGCCGAGGGTGACCGGCGGCAGGACGCACGCCGAGTCGCCCGAGTGGATCCCGGCCTCCTCGATGTGCTCCATGATCCCGCCGAGGTACAGCTCGGTCCCGTCGTAGAGGGCGTCCACGTCGATCTCGATCGCGTCGTCGAGGAACCGGTCCACCAGCACCGGGTGCTCCGGGCTCACCGCGGTGGCCCTGCCGATGTAGTCCTCGAGCATCTCCTCGTCGTAGACGATCTCCATGCCCCGGCCGCCGAGCACGTAGGACGGGCGGACCAGCACCGGGTAGCCGATCTCGTCGGCGATGACCTTGGCCTCGGGGAAGCTGCTCGCCGTCCCGTGCTTCGGCGCGGGCAGGCCCGCCGCCGCCAGCACCCGGCCGAAGGCACCCCGCTCCTCGGCGAGGTGGATCGCCTCGGGGGTCGTGCCGACGATCGGGACGCCGGCCGCCTTCAGCCCGGCGGCCAGGCCCAGCGGCGTCTGGCCGCCGAGCTGGACGATGACCCCGGCCACCTCGCCCGACCGCTGCTCCGCGTGCACGATCTCGAGCACGTCCTCCAGGGTCAGCGGCTCGAAGTAGAGCCGGTCGGAGGTGTCGTAGTCGGTGGAGACGGTCTCCGGGTTGCAGTTGACCATGACGGTCTCGAACCCGGCGTCCCGCAGCGCGAAGCTGGCGTGGACGCAGGAGTAGTCGAACTCGACCCCCTGACCGATCCGGTTGGGCCCGGCTCCGAGGATGATCACCTTGCGCCCGTCGGACGGGGCGACCTCGTTCTCCTCGTCGTAGGACGAGTAGTGGTACGGCGTCGTCGCGGCGAACTGGGCGGCGCAGGTGTCGACGGTCTTGTAGACCGGCCGCACGCCGAGCGCGTGCCGGACGCCGCGCACCACGTCCGCCGAGAGGTGCCGCAGGTCGCCGAGCTGGGCGTCGGAGAACCCGTGCCGCTTGGCCTCGCGGAGCAGCTCCGGGGTGAGCGCCTCCGCGTCCCGCACCTGCTGCGCGATCTCGTCGAGCAGCACGATCTGGTCGAGGAACCAGGGGTCGATCCGGGTGACCTCGTAGAGCTGCTCGACCGTCGCCCCGCCGCGGATCGCCTGCTGCACCTTGAGCATCCGGTCGTCGGTGGGACGCCGGACCTCCTCCAGCAGCCGCTCCAGCTCCGCGCCGGCCGGCGGCTCACCGTTCCAGTGGAAGCTCGCGTCCCGCTTCTCCAGCGACCGGAGGGCCTTCTGCAGGGACTCGGTGAAGTTGCGTCCGATGGCCATCGCCTCGCCGACGGACTTCATGGTCGTGGTCAGCGTCGGGTCGGCGGCCGGGAACTTCTCGAAGGCGAACCGGGGGACCTTGGTGACGATGTAGTCGACGGTGGGCTCGAAGGACGCCGGGGTCTTCTGGGTGATCTCGTTGGGGATCTCGTCCAGGCTGTAGCCGATGGCGAGCCTCGTCGCGATCTTGGCGATCGGGAACCCGGTGGCCTTGCTGGCCAGCGCCGAGGAGCGGGACACCCGGGGGTTCAGCTCGATGACCACGATCCGGCCGTTGTCGGGGTGGATCGCGAACTGGATGTTGCTGCCGCCGGTGTCGACGCCCACCTCGCGGATGACCGCGATCCCGACGTCGCGGAGCCGCTGGTACTCCCGGTCGGTGAGGGTCAGCGCCGGCGCGATGGTGATCGAGTCGCCGGTGTGCACTCCCATCGGGTCGACGTTCTCGATGGAGCAGACCACGACCACGTTGTCCCTGCGGTCGCGCATCAGCTCCAGCTCGATCTCCTTCCAGCCGAGGACCGACTCCTCCAGCAGGACCTCGCTGGTCATCGAGTACTGCATCCCCGCGCCCGCGATGCGGTGCAGGTCCGCCTCGTCGTAGGCGACGCCCGAGCCGAGACCGCCCATGGTGAACGAGGGCCGGACCACGACCGGGTAGCCGAGATCCTCCGCCGCGGCCAGGCAGTCGTCCATGGAGTGGCAGATCCGGCTGCGCGGGACCTCGGCGCCGCAGCGCTCGACGACCTCCTTGAACCGCTGCCGGTCCTCGCCCGCCTCGATGGCGGCGGCACCGGCCCCGATCAGCTCGACCCCGTACTTCTCCAGCACGCCGGAGGTGTGCAGTGCCATCGCGGTGTTCAGCGCGGTCTGCCCGCCCATGGTCGGTAGCAGCGCGTCCGGACGCTCCTTCGCGATGATCGCCTCGACGTAGTCGGGGGTGATCGGCTCGATGTAGGTGACGTCGGCGAACTCGGGGTCCGTCATGATCGTCGCGGGGTTGGAGTTCACCAGGATCACCCGGAGGCCCTCGGCCTTGAGCACCCGACAGGCCTGGGTCCCGGAGTAGTCGAACTCGCAGGCCTGGCCGATGACGATCGGGCCGGAGCCGATGACGAGAACGCTGCGCAGATCTGCTCGCCTGGGCATCAGGCCTCCTTGACGGTCGAGGTGGGGGACGGGACGGCGGACGGCGCCGGCGCTGCGGCGTCGGCGGAGGACCTCGACGAGACCTCGGCCATCAGGTCGGCGAAGCGGGCGAAGAGGTACCTGGCGTCGTGCGGACCGGCGGCGGCCTCCGGGTGGTACTGCACCGAGAAGGCCGGGACGTCGAGGCATCTGAGCCCCTCGATCACCCCGTCGTTGAGGCAGACGTGGCTGACCTGTACCCGGCCGAACTCGGTCGCCACGGTCCTGCCCTCCCTCCCGGGCGGCCCGCCGACCCAGCTCTCCCGGGTGGCCTCGTCCTCCGGGAGGCGGGAGCCCTCACCGGGGAGGGCGAGGGCGAACCCGTGGTTGTGCGCGGTGACCTCGACCCTTCGGGTCTCCAGGTCCATCACCGGCTGGTTGATCCCACGGTGGCCGTAGACCAGCTTGTAGGTGTCGAAGCCCAGCGCCTGGCCGAGGACCTGGTGCCCGAAGCAGATCCCGAAGATGGGCAGCCCGCGCCGCAGGACCTCGCGGACCAGCTCGATCGGACCGGTCGCCGTCGCCGGGTCGCCGGGGGCGTTGGAGACGAACACCCCGTCGGGAGAGACGGCGAGGACGTCGTCGAGGGTCGCGTCCCCCGGCAGGACGTGGACCTCCATCCCCTGCTGGGCCATCCGGTGCGGGGTCATCGACTTGATCCCCAGGTCGATCGCCGCGACCGTGAACCGCTTCTCGCCGATCGCCGGGACGACGTAGGGCTCGACGGTGGTGACCTCGCTGTACAGATGCCGGCCGATCATGGTTGGTGAGGCGAGCACCTCGGCGACCAGCTCGGCCTCCGGCCGGTCGGCGGCCGCCCCGGAGAAGACCCCGCCGCGCATGGCCCCGTGCTCACGCACGTGCCGGGTGACGGCCCGGGTGTCCACCCCGCTGATGCCGACGATCCCGTGCGCCCGCAGCTCGTCGACCAGCTCGCGTTGCGACCGCCAGTTCGAGGCCCTCCGCGCGGGGTCCCGGACCACGAACCCGGACGGCCAGATCCGCCGGGACTCGCTGTCCTCGTCGTTGACCCCGGTGTTGCCGATGTGCGGGGCCGTCATCACCACGATCTGCCGGTGGTACGACGGGTCGGTGAGGGTCTCCTGGTACCCCGTCATGCCGGTGGTGAAGACCACCTCACCGGTCGTGCTCCCCTCGGCACCGTAGGCACGCCCGTTCCAGGAACGCCCGTCCTCGAGCACGAGAATCGCCCGTGTCATCGCTCCGCCTCTCCGCTGTCGATCTCAGCAATCCCCGTGTCCCCGGTGCCCGGCTCCGTCGCCGTCCCGATGAGTCTGTCAACCGCCGTCACACGCCGCGCGGCGTCGGCACCGGCCCTGGCCCGGAACCCGGCGTCCGGCCGAGCCGCCCCCGGCACCCGGGTCACCAGGACCTGGCGGTGTCTGCCCCGACGGCGTCCTCGGCGAGCTCGCCGTCCAGGACCGTCGGCCGGCCGCGCAGGAACGTCGCCACCACCCGTCCCGGCAGGGTGCTGCCCTGGAACGCGGTGTTGCACCCCCAGGTGGCCAGGGCGCCCGGGTCGACCCGCCATCGGGCCGCCGGGTCGACGAGGACGAGGTTCGCCGGCTCGCCTGCGGCGATCGGCCTGCCGTGGCCGGCGACCCGGCCGATGCCTGCCGGCCGGACGGACATCCGCTCGGCGACCCCGGCCCAGTCGAGCAGCCCGGTCTCGACCATGACCTGCTGGACCACGGACAGCGCGGTCTCCAGCCCGGTCGTCCCGGCCGCCGCCGCGTCCCACTCGCAGTCCTTGTCCTCGGCCGGGTGCGGGGCGTGGTCGGTCGCGACGACGTCGATGGTGCCGTCGGCGAGTGCCTCCCGGACGGCGGCGACGTCCTCGGGGGTGCGCAGTGGGGGGTTGACCTTGAACACCGGGTCGAAGGAGGCGACCTCCTCGTGGGTGAGCAGGAGGTGATGCGGGGTCACCTCGGCGGTGACCCGGACCCCGCGGCTCTTCGCCCAGCGGATGATCTCCACCGACCCGGCGGTGGACACGTGGCAGACGTGCAGGTGCGAGTCGACGTGCCCGGCGATCAGCACGTCCCGCGCGATGATCGCCTCCTCGGCCGCGGCGGGCCAGCCGCGGAGCCCGAGGACGGCGGACAGCTCGCCCTCGTGCATCTGGGCGGCCTCGGTGAGGCGCGGCTCCTGGCTGTGCTGCGCGACCACCCCGTCGAAGGCCTTGACGTACTCCAGCGCCCTGCGCATGAGGACGGCGTCGGAGACGCACAGCCCGTCGTCGGAGAACACCCGGACGGCGGCCGCGGAGTCGGCCATCGCGCCGAGCTCGGCGAGCTGCTCCCCCCGCAGCCCGACCGTGACCGCCCCGACCGGCCGGACGTCCACGAGCCCGGTGCGCCGTCCCATCCGCCAGACCTGCTCGACCACCCCCGCGGTGTCGGCCACCGGGTCGGTGTTGGCCATCGCGTGCACGGCGGTGAACCCGCCGAGGGCCGCGGCCCTCGACCCGCTCTCCACCGTCTCGGCGTCCTCCCTGCCCGGTTCGCGCAGGTGGGTGTGCAGGTCGACGAGGCCGGGGAGGGCGACGAGGCCGTCGGCGTCCACGACGAGGGCGCCGTCGGCCGTCATCCCCCTGCCGGTCTCGGCGACGATCCCGTCGGCGAGCAGCAGGTCGGTGGCATCGCCGCCGAGCGGCCGGACGCCCCGGACCAGGACCGGCCGGGTGCTGCCGCCGTCCCCCGGTGTCGTGCCCCGTCCCGTCCGCACGCCCGTGCCCGTACTGGTGTCGTGCGTGCCCGTCACCGCCGCCGGTCCTTCCTCGTCGCGCCGTCAGCGCCGCCGGTCCTGCCGCCCGTGACGACCGGTCCGGTCGCGGGGTCCTTCCGGCCGGACAGCAGCAGGTAGAGCACGGCCATCCGGACCGCGACCCCGTTGGACACCTGCTCCACGATCGTCGAGCGCGCGGAGTCCGCGGCGGCGGCGGAGATCTCCAGCCCGCGGTTCATCGGCCCGGGGTGCATGACGATGGTGTGCCGGGGCAGCATGCCCAGCCGGCGGACGTCCAGGCCGTAGCGGCGCGAGTACTCGCGGGCGCTCGGGAAGAAGGCCGCGTTCTGCCGTTCCCGCTGCACCCGGAGCATCATCACCGCGTCCGGCTCGCCGAACGCGCCCTCCAGCACCGCGTCCAGGTCGTAGGACGTCGCGCACGGCCACGCCTCGACCCCGACCGGCAGCAGCGTCGGCGGCGCGACGAGCACGACGTGCGCCCCGAGGGTGTGCAGCAGGAGCACGTTGGACCGGGCGACCCGGCTGTGCAGGACGTCGCCGGCGATGACGACCCTCTGCCCGGCGAGGTCCGCCCCGGTCGCGGCCCCGGGCACGGTGCCGCCGACGAGGTGCCGGCGCAGGGTGAAGGCGTCGAGGAGGGCCTGGGTCGGGTGCTCGTGGGTGCCGTCGCCCGCGTTGACCACCGAGCCCCGGGTCCAGCCGGCGGTGGCCAGCCGGTGCGGGGCGCCCGGGGCGTGGTGCCGGACGACGACCGCGTCGGCCCCCATCGCCTCCAGGGTCAGCGCGGTGTCCTTGAGGCTCTCGCCCTTGGAGACGCTCGATCCACGGGCTGTGAAGTTAATCACGTCGGCGGACAGTCGCTTGGCCGCCGCCTCGAAGGAGATGCGGGTCCGCGTCGAGTCCTCGAAGAACAGGTTGACCACGGTGCGGCCGCGCAGCGTGGGCAGCTTCTTGATCTCCCGCTGCTGTGTCGCCGCCATCTGCTCGGCCACGTCGAGCACCTGAACGGCCTGGTCACGGCCGAGATCGGCGGCGGAGAGGAGGTGTCTCACGTCGGGTCCCCCGACCTGCCGCCCGCGATGACCACGGCGTCGGACCCGTCGGTCTCCTCCAGCAGCACCTTGACCCGCTCGGCGTGCGAGGTGGGGAGGTTCTTGCCCACGTGGTCGGCCCGGATCGGCAGCTCCCTGTGCCCGCGGTCGACCAGCACGGCCAGCCGGACCACCCGAGGTCTTCCCAGGTCAGACAGGGCGTCGAGGGCTGCACGGATGGTGCGCCCCGAGAACAGCACGTCGTCGACGAGGACGACCACCTTGTCGTCGACCCCGCCCGGCGGCACCTCCGTCACCCCGAGGCTGCGGGTGGGATGCCGGCGCAGGTCGTCCCGGTACATGGTGACGTCGAGGGAGCCACTGGGGACCTCGGCGTCCTCGATCTCGGCCAACCGTGCCGCCAGCCGTCGCGCGAGCGCGACACCACGGGTCGGTATTCCGAGAAGGACCAGGTCACGAGGGCCTTTGTTGTGCTCGAGCAGTTCGTGGGCCACCCGGGTCAACGCCCTGCGGATCTCCCCCGCATCGAGCACGGTGCGCGCGTCGGGGCGCGTCTCAGCCACGCGGTCGACCTCCTTCCCCGCCTCACGGGACGGGTCCTTAAAGGTGAGTCGGACACCCTCACGGTGACAGCTCCGTGAGTGGCTACCACACGGCAGGGTATCAGCCGGTGACCAGATGTAAGTCCTCGGGTACCGAGCATGCTCTATCCGGGGTGACCTGACAGGTAATTCGGCGTTCCGGCTTGACGAAAGACGTAACTCTCCGTGACCATCAGCCCATGGCCTCCGACTACGCCAGGGCGCTCGGCGCCCGACTACGCGCGATCCGCACCCAGCAGGGTCTGTCTCTGCACGGGGTGGAGGAGAAGTCCGAGGGCCGCTGGAAGGCGGTCGTCGTCGGCTCCTACGAGCGCGGTGACCGGGCCGTCACCGTCCAGCGGCTCGCAGAACTCGCCGATTTCTACGGCGTCCCCGTACAGGCCCTCCTGCCCGACGCGGCACCGACCGGCAGCAGCGAACCTCCACCCAAGCTCGTGCTTGACCTGGAGCGGCTGCAGTCCGTGCCCGCCGAGAAGGCAGGGCCATTGGCCCGATACGCCGCCACCATCCAGGGGCAGCGCGGGGACTACAACGGCAAGGTGCTCTCGATCCGTACCGACGATCTGCGCACCCTCGCCGTCATCTACGACGTGCCTCCGGCCGTCCTCGCCGAGCAGCTCATCGCATGGGGTGTGCTCAACGCGGACGCCCGGCGCGCCGTCGCCGCCGAGGACTGACGGCTGTCCCCGGGACGCCCCGTCACCGCCGAGGACGGCGGAGGCGTCCCGGGGCGGCGTCAGCACTGATGCCGGTGCCGCGAACGCGACACCGGACCGTGGTTCGTCGACGGCCTGCCCGGCCGGCGCGGTCCGACCCCGCCGCCGGTCAGTCCGACGGCCTGCTCAGCCGGTCAGTGTTGGCTTGATCTCCAACAGCCGACCGAGCAGGCCGTTGACGAATCCCGGTGACTCGTCCGTGGACAACGTCCCGGCGAGCTCGACGGCCTCGTCGATGGCGACGGCGTCCGGGACGTCGTCGTTGTAGAGCAGCTCCCAGCAGCCGAGCCGCAGCACGACCCGGTCCACGCCGGGCATCCGGTCGAGGGTCCAGCCGTGGGCGTACGTCGCGATGAGCTCGTCGATGCGCTCCTGTCTCGCGACGACCCCCTCGACGAGCTGCACCGTGTACTCCGGCACGATCGCGGTCGGCGTCGCCAGGCGCTCGCGCAGCAGCACCAGCGGGTCCAGCCCTCGCTGGTCCGCCTCGAACAGGACGTCGAGCGCCCGTTTGCGCGCCTTGCTGCGTGCTCCCACGTCAGTTGACGCGACCGAGGTAGTCCCCGGTCCTGGTGTCGACCTTCACCTTGGTGCCCGTCTCGAGGAACAGCGGCACCTGGATCTCGTACCCGGTCTCGACCGTCGCGGGCTTCGTGCCCCCGGTCGCGCGGTCGCCCTGCATGCCCGGCTCGGTGTAGGTGATCTCCAGCACGACGGCGGCCGGGAGCTCGACGTACAGCGGCGTCCCGTCGTGCAGGGCGACGATGGCCTCCTGGTTCTCCAGCATGAAGTTCGCGGCGTCACCGACGGTCTCGGCCGACACCATGATCTGGTCGTAGGTCGAGCTGTCCATGAACACGAAGTCGGCGCCGTCCTTGTACAGGTACTGCATGTCGCGCTTGTCGACGGTCGCCGTCTCGACCTTCGTCCCGGCGTTGAAGGTCTTGTCGACGACCTTGCCGGAGAGCACGTTCTTCAGCTTGGTGCGCACGAAGGCGCCACCCTTGCCCGGCTTGACGTGCTGGAACTCCACGACGGCCCAGAGCTGTCCGTCGAGGTTGAGCACCAGGCCGTTCTTCAGGTCGTTGGTTGTCGCCACGCGCTTCTTCCTCGCACACATCGGGGGCGCCGGACGGCGCCGAGCAGGTCACGGAATCAGCGGCCATCGTAGTGGTGGGCTCCGGCGACCAGGCACGCCCGGGAGCCTCCGCGTCAGCGGGTACGGGCGGCGATCGCGCGCAGGGCGAGACGGTAGCCGTCGAGGCCGAACCCGGCGACGGTCCCGGTGGAGACCCCGGCGACGACGCTGGTGTGCCGGAAGGTCTCCCGCGCCGCCGGGTTGGAGAGGTGGACCTCGACCAGCACCAGACCCGCGCCGGTGACCTGTGCGCAGGCGTCCCGGACGGCGTAGGAGTAGTGGGTGAACGCCGCCGGGTTGAGCACGACGTGGGAGCGCGAGTCGACGGCCTCGTGCAGCCAGCCGAGGAGGGTCGCCTCGTCGTCGGTCTGCCGGGTCTCGACCTCCAGGTCCAGGTCCGCCCCCGTCCGGGCACACGTCGCCGCGAGATCGGCGAGGGTCTCGCTGCCGTAGACCTCCGGCTCGCGGGTGCCGAGCCTGCCGAGGTTGGGGCCGTTGAGCACGAGGACGCGGGTCATGGCGCGAGCGTAGTGCCCGGGGTCGGCGGTCCCTGCGGACGACCCGGATCGGGCAACGCGGGCCGCCGGAGGCGCCCTGGAACGCCCCCTGGACCGCCGTGCCCTAGACGCCGTGCCGCCCTCCGCCGTGCTGCCCTGGACCGCCGTGCCGCCCTAGAACAGCGTGTAGGAGGCCTTCGCCACGGTGAAGCCCCGCCGGGTCCTGGTGTTCCGGCAGGTCACCCCGGAGCGCTCGCTCGTGCAGGTGATCGGGCTCATCCGCAGGGACGTGCCGTACTGCAGCACGACGGATCCGTCGGTCCCCGCCTCCGGCCACTGCCGGATGGTGTCGGTGATGCAGATGATCTCCGCGTCGGTCCCCAGCGCGAGGGCGGTCCCGCCGCCCTGGTCGCAGCCCTCCGGCAGGGGGACGGGGTCCCAGAGCCGGTCCTGGATCTCGCAGCGCACCCACGGACTGCCGTCGTACTCGGAGACCATCATCGCGCAGGCGATGTTGCCGCTGGGGCTGAGGAACCCGGCGACGTCCCTGCCGCTCACGTCGCGGACGGGCCCGCTGGCCCCGGTGTTCCGGTCGCCTCCCGAGGACCTCTTCCCGCCGGTCGAGCCGCCTCCGTCCGAGGAGTCCCCCGAGCCGCCGGTCGCGGAGTCCCCGCTCCCCTGGTCCCAGGAGCCGCTGTCACCGAGGCTCGACCCGCCGGAGGAGGTGCCGCCGCCGAGAGGACTGCCGTAGAGGCACCCGGCCGGCATGTTCACCATCAGCACGGAGAACGCGACGGCGGCCGTCCGCACCCCCGCGGCCCGGCACACGCTCGCCGCCCGGCGCCAACTCCTCGATCCAGACATGGCCAGCTCCACCGTCGGGTTCCCCGTCCCCGATCACATCGGCA
>JAAYAH010000128.1 GCA_012719445.1 Actinomycetales bacterium
GACGCTTGCGGGCGACGCGGGTGCCGGCGGTGACGTCCTTGCCGGGCTTCTGCTCGACGTCGAACTCGATCCACTCGCCGCGGTAGGGGTGGATGGTGCCGGTGACGAGCTGGTGCTTGGCCAGGTTGCGGAGGCGGAACCGCTCGCCGGGCTGGAAGATGACGCCGGGGGAGCGGACGAGCTGGCTGACCACGACCCGCTCGGTGCCGTTGATCACGAAGGTGCCCTTCTCCGTCATCATGGGGAAGTCCCCCATGAACACGGTCTGCTCCTTGATCTCACCGGTGTTCTGGTTCATGAACCGGGCGCGCACGAAGATGGGCGCCGCGAAGGTCATGTCCTTCTCCTTGCACTCGTCCACCGTGAACTTCGGTGGCGGGCGCAGGTCCTCGTCCTCGGGGTCGAACTCGAGCTCGAGCTGGAGGGTCTCGGTGAAGTCCTTGATCGGGCTGATGTCCCGGAAGGTGTTGGCCAGGCCCTCCCGCAGGAACCAGTCGAACGACGTCCGCTGGATGGCGATCAGGTCGGGGAGCTCGAGGACCTCGTCGAGGTTCGCGAAGGAGTAACGATCCCGGATGGTGGGTCGGGCAGACAAGGCCTCTCCTCAGGGAAGAAGGGTGATCACGCGGCGCTGGCCGTGATGGCGCGCCCGTTCCCGGTGCCGATGGTCGGGAGGACGGGGCAGACAATCACGGCGACCGACAACCCTAGGGGTCGACAGCACAGCAGAGCAACCCGCGCACCCGGACGAGATCGCCGGGGGCGGGCCTGTCTGGAGTTCCGCGCAGGGTAAGCCCCGACGCCGGGGAGGTCAAGGATGTCGGTGCGCCCGGACGGCGTCAGCGACGCACCCGGGGGAGGCGTCCCCCGAGGCCGCAGACCACCTCGTAGCCGATGGTGTCGAGGAGGCGGGCCCACTCCGCCACGGTCACCTCCTCCTCGCCCTGACGGCCGATCAGCACGACCTCGTCGCCCCGGGCCACGGCCGCCCCCGGGCCGCAGTCGACGGTGATCTGGTCCATGGTGACCGTGCCCGCGATCGGGCACCGCCGCCCGCCGACCAGCACCTCGGCACCGAGCGCGCCCAGCCGGCGGCGGACGCCGTCGGCGTAGCCGATCGGGACGGTGGCGACGGTGGTGTCGTCCGCCGGCGCGTACCGGAGGCCGTAGCTGATCCCTTCGCCGGCGGGCACCCGCCGCACGTGGACCACCTCCGAGACCAGCCTGAGCGCCGGACGCAGCCCGACGGTCCCCGCCAGGGCCGCCGACGGGTCGATGCCGTAGGCGGCGATGCCCACCCGGACCAGGTCGCGCCGGGCGCCGGGGTGGGCCAGGGCGGCGGCCGAGTTCGCGGCGTGGACCGCCGGCACCGTCACGCCCGCAGCGTCGATCGCGGCGAGCGCCCGGTCGAGCCGGGCCAGCTGGGCGGCCGTCTCCGGTCGGTCCGGCTCGTCGGCCACCGCCAGGTGGGTCCACACCGAGGCCAACCGAACCCCGTCGGTCGCCTCGACCCGGCGGGCGAGGTCGGGGGCGTCGGCCGGGTCCACCCCCACCCGGTGCATGCCGGTGTCGACCTTGAGGTGCACGTCGACGGTGCGCCCCACCGCCCGCGCCGCGGCAGCGACGGCGTCGATCACCGTCGGGGAGTACACGGCCGGCTCGACGTCGAGGGCGACCATCTCGTCGACCGCGGCGACCGGCGGCTCCGACAGGAGCAGCACCCGGGACCCGATCCCGGCCGACCGCAACGGGCGGGCCTCCTCGAC
>JAAYAH010000129.1 GCA_012719445.1 Actinomycetales bacterium
AGGGTGTCGTAGATCGCGGAGTCGCCGTGCGGGTGGTACTGCCCCATGACGTCGCCGACCACCCGGGAGCACTTGGAGAAGCCCCGGTCCGGCCGGTACCCGCCGTCGTACATCGCGTAGAGCACCCTGCGGTGCACCGGCTTCAGGCCGTCCCGCACGTCCGGCAGCGCCCGGCTCACGATGACGCTCATCGCGTAGTCGAGGTAGGAGCGCTGCATCTCCAACTGGAGGTCGATCGGCTGGATGCGCTGACCCGCGTTCGGGACTTCCGGCGGCTGCTCGGTCACGACTGTCCTTCGTTGTCGTCGCCCTGCTGTGGGCTGCTGCGGTCAACCCTCGCGGGCTGTCTCTCGGTCCGATCGGGGATCGGGGGGCCTGGAGATCGGTGGGGTCGGGGGTCGCGCCCTGGACCCGGGAACACGGTGCGGCTCAGATGTCGAGGAAACGGACGTCCTTGGCGTTGCGCTGGATGAACAGCCTCCGTGACTCGACGTCCTCCCCCATGAGGACGGCGAACATCTCGTCCGCCGCCGCGGCGTCCTCCAGGGTGACCTGCAGGAGCACCCTGGTCGTGGGGTCCATCGTGGTCTCCCACAGCTCGTTGTAGTTCATCTCGCCGAGACCCTTGTAGCGCTGGATGCCCTCCTCCTTGGGCAGCTTGCGCCCGATGGCGAGCCCCGCGGCCACGATCGCGTCCCGCTCCCGGTCGGAGTAGGCGTAGTCCGGGTCGCTCTTCTGCCACTTGATCTTGTAGAGCGGTGGCTGGGCGAGGTAGACGTACCCGTTGTCGATCAACGGCCGCATGAACCGGAACAGGAGGGTGAGCAGCAGGGTCCGGATGTGCTGGCCGTCGACGTCGGCGTCCGCCATGAGGACGATCTTGTGATACCGGAGCTTCGTGAGGTCGAACTCCTCACCGACCCCGGTGCCGAAGGCGCTGATCAGGGCCTGGATCTCCTGGTTGGCCAGCACCCGGTCGATGCGGGCCTTCTCCACGTTGAGGATCTTGCCGCGGATGGGCAGGATCGCCTGGGTCCTCGGGTCCCGGCCGGTCTTGGCCGAGCCGCCCGCCGAGTCGCCCTCGACGATGAAGATCTCACACTCGTCCGGGTGGGTCGACTGGCAGTCGGAGAGCTTGCCGGGCAGGCTCCCGCCGCCGAGCAGGCCCTTGCGCCGGGTCGCCTCCCGGGCCCGCCGGGCCGCGATCCGGGCTGCCGACGCCTGGATGGACTTGCTGATGACGTCCTTGGCGTCCCGCGGGTTGCGGTCCAGCCAGTCACCGAGCTGGTCGGTGACCACCCGCTGGACGAAGGCCTTCGCCTCGGTGTTGCCGAGCTTGGTCTTCGTCTGCCCCTCGAACTGCGGCTCGGCGAGCTTGATGGACACTACGGCGGTGAGCCCCTCGCGGATGTCGTCGCCGGTGAGGTTGTCGTCCTTCTCCTTGAGGATCCCCTTCTCCCGGGCGTACTTGTTGACCAGCGTGGTCAGCGCCGCCCGGAACCCCTCCTCGTGCGTCCCGCCCTCGTGGGTGTTGATGGTGTTCGCGTAGGTGTGCACGCTCTCGGAGTAGGCGGTCGTCCACTGCATGGCGATCTCCAGGGAGAGCCGCCGCTCGGTGTCCTCCGCCTCGAAGTCGATCACTTCGGCGTGCACGGCGTCGATCTTCTTGGAGGAGTTGAGGTGCCGGACGTAGTCGACGAGCCCGCCGTCGTACCGGAAGGTCACCGCCGGCGCGGTGCCGTCCTCGTCCGCGTGCTCGGGGCGCTCGTCGACGAGGAGGATCTGCAGGCCCTTGTTGAGGAAGGCGACCTGCTGGAACCGGGAACGCAGGGTCTCGAAGTCGAAGACCGTGGTCTCGAAGATGTCGGTGCTCGGCCAGAAGGTCACCGTGGTCCCGGTCTCGTCCGTCGGCTCGCCCTTGGCCACCGGGGCCTGGGGCACCCCGAGGCGGTAGGACTGCCGCCACACGTGACCCAACTGGCGCACCTCGACGGCCAGCCGCTCCGACAGCGCGTTGACCACGGAGACACCGACGCCGTGCAGGCCGCCGGAGACCGCGTAGCCGGAGCCGCCGAACTTGCCGCCGGCGTGCAGCACCGTGAGCACGAGCTCCAGCGCCGACCGCTGCTCGACCGGGTGCATGTCCACCGGGATGCCGCGCCCGTCGTCGACGACCCGGACCCCGCCGTCCGGCAGCAGGGTCACCTCGATCCCCGTGCAGTACCCGGCGAGCGCCTCGTCCACCGAGTTGTCCACGACCTCGTAGACGAGGTGGTGCAGGCCACGCTCACCGGTCGAGCCGATGTACATGCCGGGTCGCTTGCGGACCGCCTCCAACCCTTCGAGCACGGTGATCGCGCTGGCGTCGTAGGTGCCTGCCTCGAACGCCGTGCCGTTCTCCGTCGGGTCGGAGGCCAGGGTCGTGGGATGAACGGTCATGTCGGCCACGGACGTAGGACTCCTGTGCTGTCGAGGGCCGGGAGGCTGACCCCGGCAGGCGTCGGCGATCGCCGACTTTGATGGGCAGGACCGCCGTTCACCTCCATCCTACCTTCCCTGGGGAGGGGAGATCGCCTCCAGGAGGCGCTGAACGCGTGTCTAGGCCTTCGGAGGTCCTGGTTCGACTCCCCGTACGCACCCGTGGGATCTCGGCGGCCAGAACGTCGCCAGCGGGATCGATCGTGGCAGCTCCGGTCGCCGGAGACTCCTCGGCGGGTTCACCCGTAGGTGTCGCGAGGCCCCTGCGATCCCGGGGCGACCCGTGGCCCGCGTCGCCAGGAGGGTGCCGTCGGGCCGCGGACCACGACCTTGCGCACGGTGTCCTCACCGACCTCCTGGGCCATCCTCCCCAGCAGCGTGGGGACCAGCAGCCGGACCTGGGTCGCCCACGCCGTCGAGTCGGTCCGCACCGTGAGCACGCCGTCGTCGAAACTCTCCGGGCTGCAGTGCGTCGCGACGTCGGAACCGACAACGGCATCCCACCGGCCGATCACCCCGCCGACGGCGACGGGCGCCGTCCACCCGTGCTCGGTGACGAGCCGGTCGATCTCGGTGCCGAGCGGCTGCGGGTCCCTGGCGTCCGGCCCGGCCCCCGACCGGAGACCCGGGTCCCTGCGCCGTCTGCGCCTGCGGGAAGAGGCCCCCCGGCTGACACCCGTCCCGGTCCCGCCGGTGCCCCTCGCGGCCGCAGCGGCACGGGCCCGGTTGAGGGCCGCCCGGACCGCGTCGACCCCGGGAGGACCGGCCCCGTCCGACCCCGCGGACACGGCCGGACCACCGGAAGGGACCGAACCACCGGAGGGAGACGGCCGATCGGGGAGGGACGGCTCACCGGACACGTCGCACCTCCCCGTCCGCCACGTCGATCCTCGCCCCGGCGAGGCTGTCGGGGACATCCTCGGGCACGGCGGCCGTCACCAACACCTGTTCCGCACCGCTCACCAGTTCGGCGAGCCGGCGCCGCCGGCCGGCGTCCAGCTCGGCGAAGACGTCGTCGAGCACCAGGACCGGCTCGCCGTCGCCCGCGGCCGCGTCCGCGCGGAGCAGCTCGTAGCCGGCCAGCCGCAGGGCGAGCGCCAGCGACCAGCACTCGCCGTGACTGGCGTATCCCCTGGCGGGGAACGGTCCCAGCGAGAGCACCAGCTCGTCCCGGTGCGGGCCGACCAGGCTCACCCCGCGGTCCAGCTCCGTCGCCCGGGACCGGGCCATGGCCTCCAGCAGCCGGTCCCTGAGCTCGTCGCGTCCCGGCGGAGGACCGTCACCGACGTCATCGCCGAGACCGCTCCGGTACCTCAGATCCACGTCGGTCCCCGCCCGACTCACCGCGGCGTAGGCGTTCCTGACGTAGGGGGTCAGGTCGTCCACCAGGTGCAGTCGCGCGGCGAGCAGCTCGGCCCCGGCCTCTGCGAGGTGGCTGTCCCAGACGTCGAGGGTCCGTACGTCGCCCCGGCCGGCCCTGATCGTGGCTCCGGCCGACTTGAGCAGGGCGTTGCGCTGGCGCAGCACCCGGTCGTAGTCGGAACGCACGCCGGCGAACCGCGGAGCCAGGGCGACGAGGAGCTCGTCGAGGAACCGGCGCCGTCCGACGGGATCGCCCTTGACCAGCGCCAGGTCCTCCGGGGCGAAGAGCACGGTGCGCAGGACGCCGAGCACCTCCCTGGCGCGGGGGACCGGTGCCCGGTTGACCCTGGCCCGGTTCGCCCCGCCGGGCACCAGCTCCAGCTCGACGAGGGTGGACCGGCCGGCCCTGGCGATCGCGGCCCGGACCACGGCACGCTGCGCCCCGAGCCGGACCAGGGGCGCGTCGGTGCTGACCCGGTGGCTGCCGAGGGTCGCGACGTAGCCGACGGCCTCGACGAGGTTCGTCTTCCCCTGGCCGTTAGGACCGACGAGGGCGGTGACGCCGGGGTCGAGCGGGACCTCCGCGGTCGGGTACGAGCGGAAGTCGGTCAGGGACAGGTGGGTGACGTGCACGGGATCGGACTAGCGGGTGTCGCCGGTTCCCGAGGTGGGGCCCGCCGTGGTGGCCTCCTCCTCGGCCGCGGTGACGGCGTGCCCGCCGAACTGGTTGCGCAGGGCCGCGACGGCCCGCATGGCCGGGCTGTCGGCCTGGCGGGAGGCGAACCTGGCAAACAGCGCGGCGGTGATGACCGGCATCGGCACGGCCCGCTCGATCGCCTCCTCGACGGTCCACCGACCCTCGCCCGAGTCCTCGGCGTAGCCCCTGATCGCGGAGAGGTCCTGGTCCGGCTCCAGCGCCTTGACCAGCAGGTCCAGCAGCCAGGACCGGACGACGGTGCCCCGGCTCCAGGCCTGGAAGCAGCCGTGGACGTCGGTGACGACACCGCTGGCTGCCAGCAGCTCGTACCCCTCGGCGTACGCCTGCATCAGCCCGTACTCGATGCCGTTGTGGACCATCTTGGCGTAGTGGCCTGCGCCGACGTCCCCGGCGTGGACGAACCCCTCCTCCCGGGGGCCTTGCGGCCGCAGCGCGTCGAACACCGGCATGGCCAGTCGGACGTGCTCCGGCGAGCCGCCGACCATGAGGCCGTAGCCGTTCTCGCGCCCCCAGACCCCGCCGGAGACACCGCAGTCGAGGTACCCGATTCCCCGCTCGGCGAGCAGCGCCGCGTGCCGACGGTCGTCGGTGTGGCGGGAGTTGCCGCCCTCGATGACGAGGTCCCCCTCGGAGAGCAGCCCGGCGAGCTCGGTGACGGTCGCCTCGGTCGGCGCACCCGCCGGCACCATCACCCAGACGACGCGCGGCACGGGCAGGGCGGCGACCAGCTCGCCGAGGGATCCGACGTCGCTGACGGCAGGGTCCCGGTCGAACCCGGTGACGTCGACGCCCGCCTCCTGCAGCCGGATGCGCATGTTGCCGCCCATGCGGCCGAGACCGACCAACCCGATGTGCACACCGTCTCCCTGGTTCCGCCGCCAATGCGCAGTCAGCCTGTCACGTTCCCTCGCCCGGCACCCCCGGAGGCCTCTGCCGGGACGTCACGGACAGCGCCCGGGACGGGTGGACGACCTCCCGGCCGGGCCTGCTCAGCCGGCCAGCCGGACCGGCATGATCAGGTACCGGTAGGTGTCGTCGTCGTCCTCGGCGTCGGCGGAGGCCTGCCCGGTGATCACCGCAGGCTTCGTCGCCTGGGTGAAGCTCAGCCGGGTGAAGGGCAGGCTGAGGGCACCGAGCCCGTCGAGCAGGTACTGCGGGTTGAACGCGATGCTGAGCTCGTCGCCGACCAGGCTGCTCTCCACGGCCTCGGACGCCTGGGCGTCCTCACCCTGACCGGCCTCGAGGGTGATCAGGCCGTCGGTGAAGGTGAGCCGGACCGGGGTGTTGCGCTCGGCGACCAGGGCGACCCGGCGCACCGCCTCGATGAGCGACTGGGTCTCCACCACCGCATGGGTGAGCAGCGACTCCGGGAACAGGGCTCTGACCTTGGGGTAGTCGCCGTCGACCAGTAGCGAGGTTGTCCTGCGGCCGTTCGCGGTGAAGCCGATGAGCTCGGTGGCGCCACCGGTGCTCAGGGCGAGGGACACCTCGTCCGCCGAGCCGAGGGCTTTGGCCACCTCGGCAAGGGTGCGCGCCCTGACCAGGGCGATCGAGCTGGCACCGGGACTGGACGGCCGCCAGGTGAGGGTGCGCATGGCCAGCCGGTACCGGTCCGTCGCCATGAGGGTGAGCGTGTCCCCCTCGATCTCCAGCCGGACGCCGGTGAGGATCGGCAGGGTCTCGTCCCGGCTCGCGGCGACGGTCACCTGGCCGACGGCCTCGGTGAGGACGTCACCGGCCACCATCCCGGTGTTCTCCGGCATGGCCGGCAGGGTGGGGTACTCGTCGACCGGCATGGTGAGCAGGGTGAACCGGCTCGCACCGCAGGTGAGAGCGACCTTGGTGCCGTCGGTGACGACGTCGACCGGCTTCCCCGGGAGGGAGCGGCAGATCTCGGCGAGCAGCCGGCCGGACACCAGGGCCGTACCGGGGTCGGAGACCTCGGCGTTGACCTCGACCTTGGCGGAGACCTCGTAGTCGAAGCCCGACAGGTGCAGGGTGCCGTTGTCGTCGGCCTCGATGAGCAGCCCCGCGAGGACGGGGACGGGCGGCCGGTTGGGCAGCGCCCTCGCCACCCAGGTCACCGCGTCAGCCAGGGTGTCCCGCTCGACCCGGAACTTCACGGTCACCGTTCCCTTCCCGACCTGCTCGCGCGGAGAGGCGATCGTCGTGAGCGGGCATCGATCCTGTTCCCCTCACGACGTCCGGAACTCCTGACGCCGCGGTCCCTCATGCTGGCCCGTTGCTCGGGTCCTGCCCGGAGTTGACCTGACGACGCGGGGCGAACACCCGCTTCGACGACCCCGGAGGGCCGACGGGCGGACGGCCCGCTGTGTGTGCCTGGTCCGACAGTACGCGAGTCACCACTTCGACAGTACCGGCGAGGGGGATACCGGGGACGTGCGACACGGGAGCGGACAGGTGGGTGGGGGACCGAGAAGTGATCACCCCGTCGCCCGGATCGCCATGTGCGTGGGTCATCTCCTCATCAGGGAACTAGAAAGATGTAGTCATCACGCCTGTCGATACTGTGGAGAACTCGCGTTGTCCCAGGTCACGTAGGGAATCGGGGTGTCGACGACCGAGCGGAACCGGTGGGCGGCCTGAGGAGGAGCCGTGGACGGCGGGCCGGGGTCCACGATGTCCCGTCGCGTCGTCCACAGCCGGCCTCCGTTCACCCACAGCCGAGGGCGGCCGGCCACACACCCTGTCCACGGGATATCCACCGACCCCCTCAGATGTGGACGAACACCCCCGTCTCCGACCGCCGGGCTCCGGGTCGTCGGCGTGGACGGCGACCGCACCGGATGAGCACCATCATCCACAGGCTTGTCCCCATGCTGTGTACGAGGAGTATTCCTGGGCCGCGGACCGTGGGCAGCGGCCGTTGAGGGGCCGCCCGACCGGTCCGACGCCCTCACCACCGAAACTCTTTGTGATTACTCGCTGACGCGGTGTAACTACATCGAGGGGAGTTCACCCACAGGGGCGGTGGATACTCCGGTGGAATCCGCTGTGGAATGTCGACGAGATCTGTGGATCGAGGTTCCACATCCTGTGCAGTGCTCCCCCACACCGTGTGGACGACCTCGTGGACGACGTCGCCGGGGTGCCGGTGCGATCCCACCACCGGGCCGCCCATCACCGCACCGACCACCACCGCACCGACCACCACCGCACCGACCACCCCGGATCGTCCATCACCGCACCGACCACCACCGGGGGAGCCCGTCGCGTGGCTGCTGCCTTGCGGTGCTGCTCTGCGGTGCTGCATGCGCGGTATCGGACGGCGACGAGGCAGATACGGCGACGAGGCAGGGCGAGGAAGGACCCACGACGGGCGCACCCGACCGACACCGGAGTCCGCGCCGGACACGAGGACCCCGATGCGAGGGGTGTGGCGCGAAGGGTCGCGAAGGGTGTGGCGCGAAGGGTCGCGAAGGGTGTGGCGCGAGATCAGCTGCGAGAGACGGGAGTCAGCCGCTGCGGGAGGTCTGCTTGATCCGGTTGGTCAGCTCGGTGACCTGGTTGTAGATGGACCGCCGCTCGGCCATGAGGTGCCGGATCTTCCGGTCCGCGTGGATGACCGTCGTGTGGTCCCGACCGCCGAACTGCTGCCCGATCTTCGGCAGGGACAGGTCGGTCAGCTCCCGGCACAGGTACATCGCGATCTGCCGGGCGTTCACCAGCACCCGGGACCGGGAGGAACCGCAGAGATCCTCCATGGTCAGGCTGAAGTACGCGGCGGTCTGTGCCATGATCGTCGCTGCAGTGATCTCCGGGGTGTCGTCGGCGGGGATGAGGTCCTTGAGCACGATCTCCGCGAGCGACAGGTCCACCTGCTGGCGGTTGAGGCTGGCGAAGGCCGTCACCCGGATGAGGGCACCCTCGAGCTCACGGATGTTCGTCGAGATCTTGCTGGCGATGTACTCGAGGACGTCGTCGCGGACCTGGAGCCGCTCCACGATCGCCTTCTTGCGGAGGATCGCGATCCGGGTCTCCAGGTCGGGTGGCTGGACGTCCGTGATCAGGCCCCACTCGAAGCGGGACCGCATCCGCTCCTCGAACCCGGCCAACTGCTTCGGCGGTAGGTCGGACGTGATGACGACCTGCTTGTTCGCGTTGTGCAGGGTGTTGAAGGTGTGGAAGAACTCCTCCTGGGTCTGCACCTTGCCCTGCAGGAACTGGATGTCGTCGATGAGCAGGACGTCGACCTCGCGGTAGCGGCGCTGGAACGCGCTGGCCTTGTCGTCGCGGATGCTGTTGATGAAGTCGTTGGTGAACTCCTCCGAGTTCACGTACCGCACCCGGACGCCGGGGTAGAGGTTCAGCGCGTAGTTGCCGATGGCGTGCAGCAGGTGGGTCTTGCCGAGCCCGGACTCGCCGTAGACGAACAGCGGGTTGTAGGCCTTGGCCGGAGCCTCGGCCACAGCCACCGCGGCGGCGTGGGCGAACCGGTTGCTCGACCCGATGACGAAGGTCTCGAAGGAGTACTTGGGGTTGAGCCGGGCCGGTTCCGCTGACGTGCGCGGCGGGTGGGAACGGCCGGTCCCGGGGCGGAGCATGCCGGGCAGGTCGGGTCCCGCGCCATGGGAGCCGAAGGCGGTGCCGCCACGGAGATGGTCGGGGCGTCCGTACTCGTCGGGCATCCCGTCGACGGCGGGAGCCGGGCCGCGGTGCGGGACGGCACCCGGAGACCCCCGGTGCAACAGCTCTGGAGGGCCGGGGTACTCGGGGGCCGACGTGGAGATCCGGAGCCCGGGGATCGCCGGCTCTCCGGCCTGTCGGGTCGACGGCGATCCGGGTGCAGCGGTGTCGGGTGCGGGACGACCACCGCCGGACGTCGGCGACGCCGGTCCGGAGCCGTCAGGGTGGAGGCCGAAGACGTCGCCGTGATCCGTTCCGGGGTGTGCCTCCGGGTCGCCGTCGAGTCCTCGTACATCGATGACGTTCGCCCGTCCACCGTCGAAGGTGAGCCGGGCGGACCGGCCCTCCGTCGGGTCGTCGCCGAGCACGTGCCGGCCGGGACCGCGGGGGTTGTGGAACGCGGGGTCGGCGAGTCCCGACCCCGGCTGTCCCTGGGACTCGCCGGGTCCGACGCGCTGCCCGGCGTCGAAGATCCCGGGGGAGGTCGGTTGCGGTGCGCCGGGGTAGGAGGGCCCCAGCATCTCGGCGTACGGGAACCGGGGCGCGAACCCCCCGGCACCGGAGGGTGACACCGGCTGGTCCCCGTCGTCGACCGGGCCTCCGGTGTCCTGCATCAGCGAGGGATCGACGGTCACCGCGAGCCGCACCTGACGCCCGAGCGCCTCGGAGAGCAGAGCCGTGATCGTCTCCCGCATGCGCTGCTCGAGGACCTCCTTGGTGAGGTCGTTGGGGGCTGCAAGAAGGGCCGTCTCGCCGAGGAGGCCGAGGGGGCGGGTGAGCCGGACGAAGGCGCGCTGCTGCGGGGTGACGCCGGAGGCGTCGAGACGGTCGAGGGCTCTCTGCCACACCGTGGGGAAGTCCTCCGCCGAGGCCGTCACGGTCCACCTCCAGTGCTGACTTCCCCGATGAGAGTTGAGCGATGGTGACAACTGTCCACACAGTTGTCCACACCCTGTGTACGAGGCACGCCATGTATTCACGGAGAGGCGCCCCGCCGACGACCCTGCCGTCTTCCGCCGTACCGAGGTCGGGCCCCCTGGCGGGCTCTCGACGGAGTGTCGCCCAGGGACGAGTCGGCAGCAGGGACGACGATAGCCGGTTGCGGGCCACCGCGACGACGGCAGGTCACCCTACCGTCACCCGGGACGGCGCCGCGAGGGAGGTGCCGGACCGGATCGTCGCAGGCCGACCGGGTGGACGCCGTCCCGGGCCCACGGGTGGACCAGGGGCCGGGCCCACGGGCGGACCAGGCGCCGGCCGTCAGGCGTCGGTTTGACCGTCGTCACAGGCGGGCCGTACCGTGAGATGGCTTGACGGCGGCCGCTGCCGTGTGCTCGCGCGCTTGTGCGTGGGTGTCCGGTGGTGACCGGTGTTACGGGGCGATGGGGGCGCGTCCCACCCGCCGGTACGACCTCTCTTCTCGACGACCTGGGAGCTTTGGTGAGCAAGCGGACCTTCCAGCCGAACAATCGGCGCCGGGCGAAGACGCACGGCTTCCGGCTGCGGATGCGCACCCGTGCCGGCCGGGCCATCCTCGCGGCGCGTCGACGTAAGGGCCGCGCCGAGCTCTCGGCCTGACATCCGGGATCGGGAACCGATGCTTCCCGCCAGGAACCGCATGCGCAGCAGCGGCGAGTTCACGCGCGCCGTCCGCGGCGGTCGACGGGCGGGACGGCGAACGGTGGTCCTGCATGCACTCGTTCCCGGAAGCTCCGCGGCGGACCGTCCCGAGACGATCGGTCCCACCGCGGTCGCTCCGGCCCGGATCGGGTTCGTGGTGTCCAGGGCTGTCGGACCGGCCGTGGTCAGGAACCGGGTGAAGCGCAGGCTGCGGCACATCGCGCGGGACTGGACGGACCAGTTCCCGGCGGGGTCGCTCGTCGTCCTGCGGGCCAACCCCCCGGCGGGAGGCGCGACCTGGACCGAACTGAGGGACGACGCCGAGAGCGCACGGTCGCGGCTCTCCCGTCAGCGGACGCCCACGGGTGGCCGGTCGAGCGCGAGGACTCGGGGGTGAGGACGACGATGCGAACGGTGCTGCGCGTGGTGCGCTGCGCGATGCGGCTGCCGTCCCTGGCCGTGTGCACCCTGTTGCGGGTCTATCGACTCCTCGTCTCCCCGACCTACGGTCAGGTCTGCCGGTTCTACCCGTCGTGCTCCGAGTACGCGCTCGTGGCGGTCGATCGGCACGGAGTGATCCGTGGTGGCTGGTTGGCGCTACGGAGGCTCGTCCGGTGTCACCCGTGGAACCCGGGCGGGGTCGACCTCGTTCCCCAGAGCGGGCCACGAGCTGTCCGCCGATGCCACACGGCCGCGAGCGAGCCGGCCGTGTCCCCAGATGTTGACGACGACACCGTGCCGGGTCACCGGCAGGCGGCCTGACACAGCGAGGAGCCCATGGGCGACTTTTTCGGCGCGATCCTCAGACCACTCGAGCTGTTCGTGGCCTGGATCGTGGTGGGCTTCCACAAGGCGTTCTCGATGCTTGGGCTCCCGGAGGCCTCCGGCTGGACCTGGGCCCTGTCGATCGTCGGGCTCGTCGTCGTGATCCGCATCCTGCTCATCCCGCTCTTCGTGAAGCAGATCAAGGCATCCCGGGGGATGCAGCTGATCCAGCCCGAGCTGAGGAAGATCCAGGAGAAGTACAAGGGCAAGTCGGACCAGGCGTCCCGGCAGGCCATGGCCCAGGAGCAGATGGAGCTCTACCGGCGCACCGGGACGAACCCGCTCTCCTCCTGCATGCCGCTCCTGCTCCAGTCGCCGGTGTTCTTCGCGCTGTTCCGGGTCCTCAACGGGATCGCGAAACAGCAGACCGTCGGACCGCTCGACTCCCGCCTCGTGGAGCAGATGGACAACGCCACGATCTTCGGGGCTCCGCTGTCGGACACGTTCATGGGCGCGGACACCTTCTCCACCCAACTGGTCACGGTCGTCCTCATCGTCCTCATGTCGCTGACGACGTTCACGACCCAGCGGCAGCTCATGCGGAAGAACATGCCGCCGGCGGCCCTCGAGGGCCAGATGGCCCAGATGCAGAACGTGATGCTGTACGCGCTCCCGCTCATCTTCGCGGTGTCGGGCGTCAACTTCCCGATCGGCGTCCTGCTCTACTGGCTGACCACGAACGTGTGGACGACGGGCCAGCAGTTCTACGTGATCCGCCGGATGCCGGCGCCGGGTTCCCTCGCGGAGAAGGCGCTGCAGGAGCGGCGGGCGCGTAAGGGCAAGCCGGTCCCGCCGACCACCGGTCCCGGTGGGGTGGCGACGGTGAACGACGGTGAGACCGAGGGACCGACCCCGGCGACGGGTCAGCGGCAGCAGCCGAAGCGCCAGGCACCGCGCAGCAAGCGCAAGGGGCAGTCCCGGCCGCAGCAGCGGCAACGACCGGGTGAGGTGTCCAGCGAGATCCACCGAGCCGGTGAGACAGGTAAGGGACAGGCCGCAGCCACGGGGTGAGGGCCGGTCGAACAGGTTGTGCACCGGGGCGGTCAGTGGGTCCCGGTGGTGGCGAGCATCCCGGCACATCGCGCATCCAGCAGGAGGAACAGCGTGACCGAGAGCGAGAACCCGTCGAGGGACGAGCCTCAGGGCGGGGAGGCGGAGGCGACGGAGGGCTCCGGGGGCGTGGCCGTCGCCACCGAGGATCCGATCGAGGATCCGACCGAGGAGTCCGGTGAGGGATCTCCGAAGGCACCCCGACGGCGCCCGAACCGCTCGCCGGTGAAGCTCACCGGCGAGGCCCTGCAGCGCCTCGAGGAGGAGGGCGAGGTGGCGGCCGACTACCTCGAGGAGCTCCTCGACATCGCCGACATCGACGGTGACATCGACATCGACGTGGAGAACGGCCGCGCGGCGGTCGCCATCGTGGCGGAGGGGCAGGCGAACACCTCGCTGCGCCGGCTCGTCGGCGGGCACGGAGAGGTGCTCGAAGCTCTCCAGGAACTGACCCGGCTCGCGGCACAGTCCGGTACCGGGGAGCGGAGCCGGCTGATGCTCGACGTCGCCGGGTTCCGTGCGGCCAGGCGACGGGCGCTGGAGGACCTCGCTGCGCGCGCGTGCCAGGAGGTGCAGCGGACCGGCCGGTCGGTGCGTATGGAGCCCATGACGGCCTTCGAGCGGAAGGTCGTGCACGACGTCGTCGCGGAGGCCGGTCTGTTCAGCGAGTCCGAGGGGGTGGATCCCGACCGTCGCGTCGTGATCCAGCTGGCCGAGGACGAGTAGTACGCCGGGGACGACGCGTGGCATCGGGCCGGCTACCGGCACCGCCGACGGTCGGAGAGGCGGCTGAGCACTACTTCGGTGACCGGATCCGACTCGCCGAGCGGTATGCCTGGCACCTGAGCACGTCGGCGGTCCAGCGCGGGCTCATCGGTCCTCGCGAGGTGGACCGGATCTGGGAGCGGCACCTGCTCAACTGCGCGGCCGTCGCCCCCCTGATCCCCGCGGACGCAGACGTCGTGGACGTGGGATCTGGTGCAGGGCTCCCCGGGATCGTCCTGGCAGTGGCTAGGCCGGACCTCCGGATGACCCTCGTGGAACCGATGCTCCGCCGGGTGACCTGGCTGCAGGAGATATTGATCGATATCGATATCCCCTGCAAGGTCGTGCGCGCCCGTGCCGGGGAGGCAGGAACACCGGGTGGGGTGGACGTCGTGTGCGCCAGGGCGGTTGCCGCCCTACCGACGCTCGCCGGATGGTGTCTCCCGGTGCTCCGCCCCGGGGGAGTCCTGGTGGCGCTCAAGGGCGAGTCGGCCCGGCGGGAACTCGTGGAGTCGGGTGAGGCCCTGACCGGGCTCGGTGCGGTGTCCTGGGACGTCGTGGAGTGCGGCGAGGGCCTCCTCCCGGCTCCGACCACCGTGGTACGGGTGGTCGCCGGGGACGCCGTTCCGAGGGGATCCGCGGCGAGTGGGGATCTCCAGGGGAGAGCAGCCCGACCGGGGCGCGAGCCGGCGCGCACCTCGGTACGGAAGACCCCCGCGCGGGCACGGACTCGCGGTACTCGGCGCAGTCGGCGGCGTTCGTGAGCCACCACCGCTGGATCAGTGGTCGCACGGTGGTCACGGCACCAGCAGCCGTTCACGAGACGACGAGCTGACTCTGGGCGGAGCGGAGCGGCGAGACCGAGTCGGGCTCGTGGGTCGGCTGACGACAGGCGACAGCGGCAGTCCTGCCCGGCCCGGAACAGGTCAGCTCCGGACTCGTGTCCCGCGAACTCCATCCGGCAGTCCTACCGGCCGGAGACGGGACGGGAGGTCGAAGGTGACCGATCCTGATTGTGGGGCAGTGCCACCCGGCCCGGGGGATGAGACGTGTTGGAGACGCTGACGTATCACTCGTCGGCGGTAGCCGTAGGGAGAGTGCCTCAATGATCTGAACCGGCACCGGTGGCCCAGGCGGCGCCGGGGGTCGGTAGGCGGTGAGTGGTCAGGTCGCTCACCGGGGACCGGAACCACCGAGGTGACCGGAACAACCGATCAGTGATCAAGGTGGTCGGTGGCGAGGGATCGGATCGGTGATCCCGGAGCGCACCAGGAGTCGGTGACTGCGATCCTTCGCTGATCATGATCTGTCACTGTCATCACCATGTTCCCCGAGTCCCGTTCAGGGTGCTCCCCGAGTCCTGCTCAGGGATCACCAGGCCGGTCTGTGACGGATCTACCGCTGTCGATCGAGATCACGGAGGCACGCCCGAGCTCCCGCCGTGATGAGGCACGTCCGAGCTCCCGGTGTGAACCGGTGAGGGCGAGTACGGCGGGACGGAGAGTGCCGAGTCCCGGATGAGGCGTCTCACCATCCCTGGGAGTTGATACGCGACGCAGCATCGCTCTCCGGGGGCTGGGGCGGCGAGGGGTGTCGACCGGGCCACCCGCCACTGGCCGGTACGGCAGCCGTGAGGTGGAGGGTGGCTGGTGGACCAGAGGGCCGGATGGCGGTGTGGGTGGAGTCGGCCGACGAAGTCGATCATCGAGCCTCGGTGTCGGAATCACGCCTCTCGTTGTCGATGTTCCACGTGAAACCGAGGCGATCAGAGACATAGGACGAAGACGCCCGGAGACGAGGCGAGGAGGGTGGGCGGTGGGGACCGCCGGCTCTACCGGCTCGTCTGGATGTCGGTCCGAGCCGGCGCGAGTCGCTCCGGCAGGGCGACGGAGCCGACCACCTGGTCCGCGCTCCCATCCCGTGGACGGGTCCACTCGGAGGCGGGTGAACAGCTTCCGGAGCGCGCAGGATCGTGTCACGGGGAGAAGTGATCGTCGGACCGCTCACTCGATTCGGACGCGCATGGGGTCGTGGGGTCGTCGGCCGACTGCGTTCGCGAGGAGACGTGTGAGCCCGAGGCGGGAGCGGGGAGATGACCGACATCAAGGATCCGGGTTTCTAGAGCTGACAAAGCTAGTTCACAGGAGCGAGGTCGGTTCGAGTCCTGTAAGGCGAGGTGCGAACTCTCGGTGGTCTACGCGGGACAGGTGCGAGCAGAGACGAACAGAGGAGAGGCGGCCGTCTCGGATGAATGGTTCCCGGGACAACGGGTGCTGGACAACGGGTACCGGGTGGTCGGCGGATGAGGTGGGTGTCGGGAGCGACAAGTGATCACGGTTCGCGGACGGCGATGGTCGAGTGTCAGACGTGAGGCGTGGATCGCGACGCCGTTGAGAGACATCAACCGAGGGTCGCTGCGAGGCATGCACCAGGAGTTGGCCGCTAGGTGTTGGCCGGCAGGTCACTGGGAGAGGTCGTCCTCCAGGTCGTATCCGGAGGAACGTGTACGAGAGTGGAGCGTCAGTCGACCCGATCCCGGGTACGGGGTGGGGTAATCGGTGATCGACGCGCCTGGCTCCGGAGGACATCTGGATCACGAGCAGTCGGCTGACAGCGGCCGATCGAGAAGGGTAGGTGGCGTGCTGTCGATCTCCGCCCGAGTGGTCCAGGGACGAGTGGTCGGATGCCACATCGCTCTAGGAGTTGATCAACGTCGAGCACGAGGATCTGTCGTCATCCAGACCAGGTAGCCGATCAAGAGGTGGCGCTGGGCGGAGGCATCGACCGAGACCCGGACCGTCTGCCCGCTCACGCTCTGGTTGTGCGTGTCTCTCACAAGCGACGTGGTGGTCTCCACCGATGGGGTCTCGATCGCCCAGTGGACCACGGGACCATCCGTCGGGCGCAGCGGGCGTTCAGCCATGTGGTTGGAGTGACCAGGCTGAGCGCTCGAAGCTTCACCCGCCGAGGAGCAGGAGCGACTGGGGTCTGTGATGCGACGCGACCGGGAGGGGATGGAACACGAGCAGACACGGCCGTGCGTGACCGGGATGGAGAGCCGGTGGAGTCAGGCACCCGTGGGATCACCACCCCGTGGGATCACCACCCCATGGGACACGACCCGGCACAGGTCGCGCGCCAGGGGAGGACAGGAGAGGTTGGCGGTGAGCAAGGGGGTTGTGAGCCCGAGCGCAGAGCGGGCCTTCGACGCATGAGGCAATGATCACCGTCTTGGATTAAGTGATCACAGCATGAGGATCTGTGCTCCAGTTCCGAAGTTTCACGTGAAACGGCGATGGTGTGGTCACGTAGTGAGCGGTGGGACTCAGACTCGTGACGCCCTCAAACCCGGTCTGAGAGTGATTTCCTACGCCGCCCTGGGTGTTCAGATCTGGAGAGCGATGCCTACGGGAGGGAAGGAGGGTCGACCGCGGCGGGAGCGGGCACCAGTGGTTGATCGGGAGGTGGTGTGAAGGCTCCAGGCGCCGGGACTGTCCCGGCGGGTGACGACAAGCCGGGGAGGGTGCGACGGAACTGACCTCGCTGACACTCGAAAGACGTACAGAGCCGATCCGTCGATTCCTGGGCGCCCATGTGATCGGCAGTAAGGAGTGACCTCGGGAGAGCTCAGTGTTCCACCGGGCAGTGGATCACTCGGGTCGTGGTGACTGTCGATCCGCACGAGTCGAGCGAAGCGGCCCGCAAGCGGGTCCTTGTGGAGGGAGGGTCCCGCGCTGCAGTCGCGCCGCTCGGGCAGGTCTGGTGTTGGCGTCGCGCCGCTTGAGGAGGCCTCGCGATCATGGGTGGTGCTCGGCAGGAGTGGAGAAGGAGACGAGCCGCCGCGATCGGGGGTGAGGCGACTGTGTGCACGAACCCCCGGTACATCGATAGCTGGCAATGTGATCAAGTCACCGACCTGCTGTTTCACGTGAAACCAGAGGCAGGCCGATCGTGACAAGACCAACGCTGACCGACGCCGGGGGTCCGGCAGAGAGGAGAGTGGCGCGAGTCCCAAGGCGACGAGAACCAGGGAGGCGCGACGCGCGAGGCACCAGTGCACAGACCGTGGGTCGATCACCAGCACCCAGGTCAGCAGCCCAGAGCGCGGCCGTCTCTGGGGGGTCACCTACGCAACGCTCGTCCGATCGGCCGCGGTCATGGAGTGGGCCTCTGATCGGGAGATCAGATCAGGTGACGCGCAAGGACGGCCGTAGGAGCGCGTGGGGCATTGCGCGTCGGATTGCGCATACGGCGAGGACTCTCCGGACGGCGCGTGACGGCCGTAAGGATCCTCGAGAGGTGCGAGTCATCGGGGAACGACGAGGACCGAGGCGAGTGGGAGACGAACGGGAATCTCGGGTGGGTGGGTGGCGAGTGCGGTGAGGGAAGTGCCGTCAGGGAGCAGAGCCGTGGGGCGGTGCGGGGGGGGTAGAGCGGGGAGATGACGCGGAGAGAGGGGTGGTATGTCGGAGGAGGCGACGCGGCGGGAGAGGTGGGGATGCGAACTACCGTGTGGCTGGGTGGAGCTGGCGTCGAGCTCGATGCTTGACGAGCACGCCATGAGGGCGACGAGAGTGACGTGAAGGAGGGCAGGACCGAGGGCCGGGGCGGCTGGTAGACCGGCGGCAAGGGGGTGCCGATGGAGGTGGTCGCCAGGAAGCGAAGGGCGGCGACAGCCACCGGACCTGCGGTGTGGGAGCGGGGAGCGGATCGTCAGAGTGACAGCGGACCGGTGGAAGGGAACAGTCGCGGAATTGGCAGGAACGGCCCGACCACTCCGCGGGTCGGTACCCGGTCGAGGCAGGTCGGTACCCGGTCCAGACGGAGCGGGAGGGCGGTCAGCGGGGGACCAGCCAGGAGGCAAGGAAGGGATCCCGCGGACACCGCACAGGAACGCTCCGAAGGGCGACGGTCACAGCTCTGGTCTCCCTCAGGGACAGCCGGCGAGCAACGGTGCCAACCGATAGGAGAGAGCTCGGAGCCCCACGTCGAGCGTCCACCGAGCAAGCCGTCCGGCGGGGAGAGGTGGTGGGCAGCACGAGAGTCCGCACTGGGACAGGCGGGCCGACGACCGAAGCGCCGGCGGTCTGAGACAGCGGTGCGACGACGGAGGTACACATGTCTGGCACAGGGAGAAGCGGAGAACGTCCGGACGAGGGCAGGGCGCAGGGAGAGCCGACGCGGGCGGCGGAGGCTCGCGACGGGGGACCACGGCAGGGGCTCGCTCCAGCGACAGGTCGGAGGACGGAGGGCAGGAACTCCCGGCAGGAGAGCGGGACGACCGGGTGAGGTGAGCTGTCGAGCGGGTGAGGTGAGCTGTCGAGCGGGTGAGGTGAGCTGTCGAGCGGGTGAGGTGAGCTGTCGAGCGGGACCGCAGCGGGAGCACCGAGGCCGGAGCGCCGCGTACGGAACACCGCCGCCCAGAGCGCGAAGATGGCGGTAACGGCGCGAGGATGATCGGTAGTCGAGGTACCGAGTGAGACCGTGGGTTTCCCGTGGAACACCGGTGTCAGCCGTCCGACGGTGATCGATGACCGAGGAGAACCCGTGAGGATGGACTCAGGTCCGGGGTGCTGAGGTGTGGCTCCGTGAGGTGAGCTCGACTCCGTGATAGAGACAGAGGAACGAGTTACGTTCGCCGGAACGGGGAGCGACGCACGGCTGGGACCCGATGGTGATGGACGGCGTCAGGACCGGGTGGGATGGTTCGACACCGCGTCGGGTACGGCGGAGAGGTGTTCAGGTGGGGGAGTCAGGCGATGGTCCGATGCCGGGACGCGGTGCGCTGACGCACCCGGCTGCCGGGGCTGGGACTCGTGGGCGGGGGATCGGGTGGCCGGATTCTGAGACCTGCGAGACGGACACGGCCGTCGGCTGGCCGGATCCCTCGTCCCGGCGAGACGCTCCCAGGTCCGTCGCGTCCGGGATCCCCCATCACGTGATCGGGTGTCCGCCCGGGAGTCCCGCGCCTCCGGAGCACCAGGCGGTGCCGCGGCAGGGGGAGGGCACCTGGCGCACCCCCGGCCGGACCGGGGTGTCAGCGCCCGTTTCACGTGAAACCGTCGGTCAGGGACGCACCGTGGACGCCGGCATCTCGACGGCGCGGGGAGGCGTCGCGGGTTCGGAGTGCGAGACGCCCGTCGTGGAGCCGCCCTTGTCCCGGAGGGCACCGGTCGTCGCTCGACAGGGCGAGCCGGTGTCCCCGGCGCCGGAGAGGGACGACTGTCCGTACGAGGAGTGCTGGCACGTCGAACCCATCCAGGTCAGCACCGCGTGCATCGATCTGTCGGCTCCCCGTGACGCAGGGGAGACCGGCGGGGACACCCGCCGCCCGGGCGAGACCGGTGGGTCACTCGCGGACGGCGACGCGCGGGAGGGAGCCCTGCACGTTCACTCCGTCGACCTCGTCCCCGGGAGCGAGCCGGCGGAAGCAGAGAGCACGTGCGACTCCCGCTCGCGCCGAGTCATCGACCTCGATCGGGACGGTGAGCCCGTTTCGTCCCCACGTGATCTTTGTGACACCGATGCCTTCTCGTGGGGCGACGATCAGGACGTATCCGCCCACTCCGAATCAGACAAGGGACTCAGGCCCGAGTGCGACACAGAAGCAGCAACGACACCCAGCACCCAGGCACCCACGGACCGGCTCTCTCGTGACACACTTCCCTCCGACCGCGTGGGGGGGTACATGGCAGGAGGAGAGATGTCCGACGGCCTCTCGACCGGAGCGCCAAGGGTTATGAGTACGGACGACGATCGACCGACCGTGTCGGTTCACGGGGCGGATGCGGGGGTACCGGGCGCGCCCGGACCGATCGGTGACGAAGCACCCCCCTACGCCGACGCGGACCTGGGCACCGCGGCGTCGCCGCAACCGGCGACCTGGTACCCGACCTTCCGGCGGGGGCGCCTTCCGGCACCGCCGCGGACCCGGGTCATCACCGTGGCGAACCAGAAGGGCGGCGTCGGCAAGACGACGACCACGGTGAACCTCGCCGCGGCTCTGGCCCAGTGCGGGCTCACGGTGCTCGTGTTGGACATGGACCCGCAGGGGAACGCGTCCACCGCTCTCGGGATCGAGCACCACACAGAGATCAGGAGCCTGTACGACGTCGTCGTCGAGGGCAAGCCGCTCGTCGACGTCATCCAGAAGTGCCCGGACGTCCAGAACCTCTGGTGTGCACCGGCGACCGTCGACCTCGCCGGCGCGGAGATCGAGCTCGTCTCCCTCGTCGCCCGGGAGACCCGGCTGAGCCGGGCCGTCGAGACCTACCTCCAGGATCGTGAGCTCCGGGGCGAACCGCGGATCGACTACGTCTTCATCGACTGCCCGCCCAGCCTCGGGCTGCTCACGGTGAACGCGTTCGTCGCGGCCCGCGAGGTGCTCATCCCCATCCAGTGCGAGTACTACGCCCTCGAAGGGCTCTCGCAGTTGCTGAAGAACGTCCAGCTGATCCAGAGCTACCTGAACCCCAACCTCGTCATCTCGACGATCCTGCTGACGATGTACGACGGGAGGACCCGCCTGTCGGCACAGGTTGCCGACGAGGTCCGTGGCCACTTCGGTGACGAGGTGTTGCGGACCACGGTTCCCCGATCCGTCCGGATCTCCGAGGCGCCCAGCCACGGGCAGACGGTCATGACCTATGACCCCGCGTCGAGCGGCGCCTTCTCGTATCTGGACGCCGCCCGGGAACTGGCCGAGCAGGTGCTCGGCGCAGGCAGCCAGCGGTGAGTGAGACACGGCAACCACGCGGTGAGTGAGCAGGAGAGGGAGCGAGCGTGAGCGAGAAGCGACGCGGTCTTGGCCGGGGTCTTGGGGCTCTCATCCCCAGCGGCACACCGACGACGCGTTCCGCGGGGGAACGCCCGGTCGACGTGTTCTTCCCCGGCAAGGAGGGGCAGGAGGGTGGGGTGGCGACCCTCACGCCTGAGGACCCTGCGAGCGTCCCCGCCTCCGGGAGTCCGGCCGTGCCGTCGACGGGTGACGGCCTCCCTGTCGTCGGGAACGGGCAGGCCCCGGTCCTTCCCGAGGCCAAGGCGGCCAGGCGGACCACCGAGGTGTCCACCGCCGCGGCGGGTGCCGGTCGCGCGTCCGCCGGGGTGGGGAGGAGGCCCGGGGTGCCGTCCGCTCCGTCCGGTGCGACGGCGGGTGCCCCGCCGGCGGGGGCGGAGCTGATCCCGGTTCCGGGCGCGCGCTTCGCCGAGATCCCGGTCGCCTCGATCTCCCCGAACCCCCGGCAGCCCCGGCAGGTGTTCGACGAGGAGGAACTGGCCGAGCTGGCTCACTCGGTCCGCGAGGTCGGCGTCCTGCAGCCGGTCGTGGTCCGGGCCGCCGCCGAGCAGGACGGTGAGACCCGCTACGAGCTCATCATGGGTGAGCGCCGGTGGCGGGCCTGCCAGGAGGCCGGCATCGAGCGCATCCCGGCGATCATCCGGGAAACCTCCGACGACGCCATGCTGCGCGACGCCCTGCTGGAGAACCTGCACCGCAGCCAGCTGAACCCGCTGGAAGAGGCTGCGGCCTACCAGCAGTTGCTCGAGGACTTCGGGTGCACGCACGACGACCTCGCCGGTCGTATCGGTCGCTCCCGCCCTCAGATCAGCAACACCATCCGGCTGCTCAAGCTCCCACCGTTGGTGCAGCGTCGCGTGGCGGCGGGAGTGCTCTCCGCGGGGCACGCCCGTGCCCTGCTCGGGCTCGAGGACCCGGCGGCGATGGAGCGGCTCGCGCAACGCATCGTCGCCGAGGGGATCTCGGTGCGCGCAACCGAGGAGATCGTCGCCCTCGGGGACGAGTCGCCCGCGGCCCGTCGGGCGAAGCGTCCTCGCCCGGGGAATCACCGGGGAGAACTCGACGAGCTCGCGGCGCGACTCGGCGACCATCTGGACACCAAGGTCGTCATCTCCCTCGGCCGGAACAAGGGCCGGGTCAGTGTTGAGTTCGCGAGCGTCGAGGATCTCAACCGGATTCTCGCGATCATCACGCCGGGCGAGCCCGGAGCCTTCCGCCGCGGCTGACGAGGGTCGCGAGCCTCCGACCTCACGACCGTGCCGTGACGACCGTGCCGTCACAGCCGTCCCGTCAGGACCTTGCCTCACCGCCAGGGTTTCTGGCGCTGTGATCGCTTCGATCGGAGGTCGCCTCGCTCGACGGTCCGGTGGCACGAGATTGACGCTCGTCTCTCTCGGGATCTTGTGATCGACTACGCCCGTAGCCGTAGCCGTAGCCGTAGCCGTAGCCGTAGCCGTAGCCGTAGCCGTAGCCGCAGCCGCAGCCGCAGCCGACCCAGGCTGGGTCCCGCCGTGGTCCGGCCTCGGCTCAGGCCAAGTCCCGGCTCAGGCTGCCCCGTAGGCTGTCCCGCCCTCTGCTGCGGCCCAGGCCGGCTTTCGGCACCGCCGCGGCGGGATCCACCGGGCTGCCGCCCAAGGGCCTCACAGCCCGGCAGTCGGCGTCCTGGGAGACCGGAGACGACCTCATCCGGTCTCCGGTCAGGCGCCGGTCTCGACCCGGTGCTCCGCGCCCAGGGCGATCTCCACGATCTCCCGGTAGGCGTCCGCCGGGGTGCGCCCGGCTGCGGTGATCGACTGGGGGAGCAGCGAGGTCTCGGTCATCCCCGGCGCCACGTTGACCTCGAGGAACCACACCCGGCCCTCGGCGTCCAGGATGAGGTCGGTCCGGGAGAGGTGACGGAGCCGGAAGGCGTCGTGCGCCGTGAGGGCCGCGGTGACGGCCGCGTCCCTGGCGTCGTCCGCGAGCCGTGCCGGGCAGAAGAACTCGGTGGCTCCTGCGGTGTAGCGCGCGTCGTAGTCGTACACCCCGCTGTCGGCGACGATCTCCACCGCCGGCAGTGCCAGGGGACCCTCCTTGGTGTCGAGGACGGTGACGGCGATCTCGACCCCGGAGACGTGCTGCTCGATGAGTGCGACCTCGCCGTAGGCGAAGCAGTCGACCATCGCCCGTGGGAGATCATCCGCTGCGCGCACCACGCTGACCCCCTGCGCCGACCCGCCCCGCGCCGGCTTGACCACGAGCGGCAGACCGAGGCGGCGCACGATGGCGTCGAGCATCGTCCGGGCGCCCAGTTCGCGGAACGTGCTGTGCGGAAGCGCGACCGAGTCGGGGGTCCGCAGTCCGGCGGCCTGGGCGAGCGCCTTCGCCACCGGCTTGTCCCACGTCATCCGGCAGGCGCGGGCGTCGGATCCCACGTAGGGGATGCCGAGCAGGTCGAGCACGTCGCGGATGGCGCCGTCCTCACCGTTCGCGCCGTGCAGCAGCGGCCACACCACGTCGACGTCGCGGGCCTTCAGGCCGGTGACGAGGCTGGCGTCGACGTCCCGGATCGAGACCAGGCAGCCGGAGTCGCGCAGGGCGTCGGCAACCCGCCGCCCGGACCGGAGCGAGACATCACGCTCGTGAGACAGCCCGCCGGCCAGGACGAGGACACGAGGCGACATGATCACAACGAGCTCCAACGGTGAGGAACGGGTAGGGCCACTGCATCATCGATGAGGTCTCGGATCAAGAGGTGAGGCGGGCGAGTGTGTCGCCGGTCCGGCCGGGTCCCGTGCGCCGCGCCGCGGTGCGGTGGGCAGATCCCGTGCGGCCCGGCCGGGGCCGGACAGGTCCGGTGCGGCGCGGTCCGGTGCGGAACCCCCGGTCCCACCGGATCAGGTGATCTCGGGGCCGGGCGACTGGACCCCGGCCCGAGGACCGGGACCGCCGGGTCGCGCACCGGGCCGCGAGTCGAAGGTCTCCTGCAGCTCCAGTTCCGCGTTGACGACCGTGGCCAGCCTGCGGATCCCCTCCCTGATCCGAGAGGGAGTCGGGTAGCAGTACGACAGCCGCATGTGCCGCCGTCCCTGCCCGTCCGCGTAGAAGGCCGTCCCCGGCACGTAGGCGACCCGCTCGGTGACCGCGCGCGGGAGCATGGCCTTCGAGTCCAGGCCCTCGGGGAGGGTGACCCAGACGTAGAAACCGCCCTGCGGATGGGTCCTGCGGGCCTGGGGGATGCACTCCTCCAGGCCTTCGATCATGGCGTCCCTGCGCTCGCGGTACATCTCCCGGAACAGGCCGACCTGGTGCTTCCAGTCGTGCGTCTCCAGGTAGGTGGAGACCGTCAGTTGGCTGAAGGCGCTGGGGCAGAGGATCGCGGCCTCGCTGGCGAGTACGAGCTTCTCCCGCACGGCGTGCGGGGCGACGGCCCAGCCGACACGGACCCCGGGGGAGAAGGTCTTGGAGAACGACCCGAGGTAGATCACGTGCTCGGACGACGACGCACGCAGGGCGGGCAGCGGGTCGCCGTCGAAGCCCAGCAGCCCGTACGGGTCGTCCTCGACGATGAGGACGTCGTGGCGTTCGGCGATCTCGAGGATCCGGGGACGGCGCGCCGCGGAGAGGGTCACTCCCGCGGGGTTGTGGTAGTTCGGCACCGTGTACAGCAGCTTCACCCGGCGCCCGGCGCGCCGCAGGGCGGTCAGCGTCTCGTCGAGCGCCTCTGGGATCAGTCCGTCGTCGTCCAGCGGGACGTGGGCGATCTCCGCCTGGTAAGAGCTGAACACCCCGAGGGCGCCGACGTAGCTGGGCGCCTCGGCGACCACGACGTCCCCGGGGTCCACGAAGATCCGGGTTACCAGGTCGAGGGCCTGCTGGGACCCCGTGGTCACCACGATCTCGTCCGGGTGCGCCTCGATCTGGTGCGGGGCCATGACGTCGAGGATCTGCTCGCGGAGCTGCGGGTCGCCCTGACCCGAGCCGTACTGGAGGGCGACGGCGCCACGCTCGTTGATCATGTTGCCGATGGTCGCGCCGACGACGTCGAGGGGCAGCGCGGAGAGATAGGGCATGCCGCCGGCCAGCGAGACCACCTCGGGGCGACTGGCCACCGCGAACAGGGCCCGGATCTCGGAGGCCGTCATCCCTCGGGTGCGGGCTGCGTAGGCTCCCACCCAGTGGTCGAGACGAGATCCCTGACCCTGAGACTGTGGTCCGGTGCCCACGGCATCCCTTTCCGGCTGGCCACCGGGGTGGCGGCCCACCAAATCCGATTGGCAATAACGGCCGGTCACGACATGTCTACACAGCGTCGTCTTCCCGGGTGGACACAACGTGCGTACCATGCCTAGAGGACGACGCGGCGAGTGGCCGCGTCCCGCGCTACCAGGGAGTGTCGCATGACGCTGCGACGTTGGGTGGCCGCGGGGCTCACATTGGGGGTCCTTGTCGGGTTTCTGTGGGCACTGCTGCGGCCGAGGCGATACCTGACCGGCTGCTCCGCCGATGACTCCCGGCGCTGGCGCGTCCCCTCCGATCTCTACTCCGTCGATCCGCAGGGCACCGTGGCCGGCGCGGAGAACGGCTCTCCTGACGGCGCCCCGGCCGAGGAGGAGGAGCCCGCGGACGGCGATCCCGCGGACGGCCAGGGCGCCGGGACGAACACCTGCGGCGAGTCCGCGGACGGCCAGGGCGCTGTCGACGACGGTGCCGTCGGGGAGGGCGTCGGCGGGAGAGCGCGCTTCCGCGGCATCGGTCGGCAGCGTTCCGTCGAGCATCGGGTGGGGACAGGATGAGTCGGCGGCTCGCGGCGCTGACTCTCGACAACCTGGGGGACCTTCCCGATCCGTGTCGCCGGTGCGTCGTGTGGGAACTCGATCCGGTCGCCGCGCGCCGCGCGACGGAGGCGGGGGACACCGCCTTCGAGAAGGAGGCGTGGGTCTCGGCGACCCTGCTGCAGTGGGGGTCGTGCGGGCGGGTCGCCTATGTGGACGACGATCCCGCGGGCTTCGTGCTCTACGCGCCGCCGGCGCTCGTCCCCCGGTCCGTCGCCTTCCCGACGTCACCGGTGAGTCCCGACGCGGTCCTGCTGATGACCCTGCGGGTGCTACCGACCTACAGCGGCGGTGGGCTGGCCCGGATGCTCGTCCAGTCGGTGGCCAAGGACCTCACCCGGCGGGGGGTGCGTGCCATCGAGGCATTCGGCCTGGCCTTCCCGTCCTCGGCGGTGACGGCTCCGGGGCAGCCCGGCGAGGCCGGTGGCCCGGGCGACCGGACGGCGGGACCCGCGGCGGGCGGCACCGGACGGCGGCCCGCCGTCGTTCCCGAGCCGCCGATCCCGCCGCCTCCGGCCACCGGCGGCGGGGAGCAGGCTCCGGGGGAGGGGCCTGCCATCGACTCCGAGGCGCTGGAGCGGGAACTGTTGGAGACCAGCCTGGTCGAGGGCTTCGGCCCGGGGATGTCCGTGTCCCCCACGGTCTCCTCCGGTACCAGGTCGAGGTTCCTCGCCGAGAACCTGTCGAGCTCGTGCATGATCCCGGCGGACCTGCTGCTGGCGGTCGGGTTCAAGACGGTGCGCCCGCACCACCGGTACCCCCGGCTGCGGCTGGAGCTCAAGACCGCCCTGTCCTGGCGGGAGGACGTCGAGCTCGCGATCGAGCGGATCCTCGGCTCGGTGCGCACGTCGGCGCTCACCTCGCTGCCCACCTGACCGCGATCGGCCCGCCCGCCCCGCGATCAGCTCACCGCATCGCGATCGCCCACCGCCCCGGGACGGGTGATCCCACCACGACGGGCGAGGTGTCCGCGACCGGTGATCTCACCGGGACCGGTGAGCCGACCGGGTCAGCCGATCCGCTCCGGCAGCCCGGGTCGGGCGTCGCGGTACAGCTGCCGGACGGCGGCCACCAGGGCGTCGGCCACGATGTCCCGGAATCCCTGCTCCCGCAGCCGGGCGGCGTCCCCGGGGTTGGAGAGGTAACCGAGCTCGACCCGCACCGCGGGCATCCTGGTCAGCCGGAGGATCTCGAAGGTCCTGGGGTGGGTCCTGCAGTCGACCATCCCGGTCCGTGCCAGCAGCTCCTCCTGGACCAGGGCGGCGAGCCGGTGGCCGAGGGGGGAACGGGAGCCGAGCCGGGCGTCACCCCAGAAGAAGGTGGCGATCCCGCTCGCCGCAGGGCACGGGTGGCTGTCGCAGTGCAGGGACAGCACGACGTCAGCCCCGGCTCTCGCGGCCGTGGACGCCCGCTCGGCGTCGGTCGGGCACTCCTCCCGGCCGCGGGTGAGCCGGGCGACGACACCCGCCCTGCCGAGCCGGAGAGCGGTACGCCGGGCCAGGTCGTGCACGACGTCCGCCTCGGTGAGCCCTTCGGCCGTGGCGCCCGGGTCGTCCCCGCCGTGGGCGGGGTCGAGCACCAGCACCCGGCCCGAGAGGCTCCCCCCGGCTCCCGCGAGCTCGGCGTGCTGCCGCAGCGCCAACGGGTCGCCGGCGTCCCGCGCCCGCGCCCCGGTGACCCCGGCCAGGGTCTCCAGCGCGCCGAGGGTCTCCGCGCCGCAGCGGCCGTCCACCGGCAGCCCGACCCCTCGCTGGAAGTCGCGCAGCGCGGCCTCGGTGCCGATCCCGAACCGGCCGTCCACCGGGTCCCGCAGCAGCCCGAGCCCGACCAGTCGCTCCTGGAGCTCGGCCACGTCGTCGCCGCGCATCTCGCGACCGGGGGTGAGCAGCAGGAACCGGTCCCCGAGGGTCCACCGGGCGGCGTCGAGGGCCCTGGCCGTCTGGGGACCGACGACACCGTCGGCGAGCAGTCCCCGGCGCTGCTGGAACGCCCGGACCGCACGCTCGACGGTGTCGTCGACGACGTCATCGGCGAGCCCGTCAGGACGGTCGACGTCCTGCCCGGCGAGGAGCCCGGACCGCACGAGCAGCTCGCGGAGCTCGCGAACCCGGGGACCGCGGTCCCCGGGACCGAGGGCCGGGACGTGGTCCCGACGGCCGGAACCCCGGTCGTGGGGTGACGGGTGGCGGGAGGAGGTCGCCACCGCCGGGATCAGTCGATCCAGTCGGCGAGCTCGCGGAGCATGAGCATCTTGGGCTTGGCGCCCCGGATCGACTTCACCAGCTCGCCCTTGTCGTAGACGTTCACAGTGGGCAGGCCGATGATGCCGTACTGGGCGGCGACCTTCGGGTTCTCGTCGGTGTTCACCATGACCACCCCGATCCGGTCCCCGTACTCCGCGGAGATCTCCTCCAGCACGGCGGAGACCTGGCGACACGGGCCGCACCACGGCGCCCAGAAGTCGACCACGATCGGCTTGTCGGCCTGGATGACGTCGACCTCGAAGGTGTCGTCGGTCACGACCTTCGTCTCGGGCATGTGTTCACTCCTCGGGTGCTGGGTGCCGGCGGCGGGGACGGGTCCGGCGGTTTGTTGCGGGCGCCGACCGGATGCTTCGTCGCCGAGGAGGTCCCGTCTCCCGGCGCCCGGTCCGGCGTCCGTTGTCAGGATGCCGGGACGGCGGTGCCGGTCGCGACCTGATCGGACGTCGCGACGGGGCCCGCGGCCAGGGCGGCCAGGTACCGCTCGGCGTCGAGGGCCGCGGCGCACCCGGACCCGGCGGCGGTGATCGCCTGGCGGTACTCGTGGTCGACGACGTCCCCGCAGGCGAAGACCCCGGGCCGGCTGGTCCTGGAGCTGCGGCCGTCGACGGCGACGTACCCGGCGTCGTCCAGGTCGACCTGCCCGCGGACGAGGTCGACCCGCGGGTCGTGACCGATGGCGACGAAGACCCCGCTGACGTCGATGATCCGCTCCTCGCCCGTGGTCACGTCCTTCAGGCGAACCCCGGTGACCTTGTTCTCGCCGAGGATGTCGGCGACGACGCTGTCCAGCGCGAACCGGATCTTCGGGTCGTCCATCGCCCGCTGCTGCATGATCTTCGATGCGCGGAGCTGACCCCTGCGGTGGACCACCGTCACCGACCGGGCGAAGCGGGTCAGGAACGTCGCCTCCTCCAGCGCGGAGTCCCCGCCGCCGACCACGACGATGTCCTGGTCGCGGAAGAAGAAACCGTCGCAGGTGGCGCACCAGCTCACCCCACGCCCGGACAGCCGCTTCTCCTGCTCGAGGCCGAGCTCCCGGTAGGCGGAGCCGGTGGCGAGGATCACGGACCGGGCCCGGTGGACCGTGCGGGTGCCGAAGGCGGCGTCGCCGGTGACGACCTCCTTCACCTCGCCGCGCAGGTCGACCTCGACGACGTCGTCCGGCACCAGTTCGGCCCCGAACCGCTCCGCCTGGGCCCGGAGCCTCTCCATGAGCTCGGGACCCATGATCCCGTCGGGGAAGCCGGGGAAGTTCTCCACCTCGGTGGTGTTCATGAGCGCGCCGCCCGCGGTCACGGATCCCTCGAACACCAGGGGCCTGAGCTCGGCCCGTGCGCAGTACACCGCCGCGGTGTACCCGGCGGGCCCCGAGCCGATAATGATCACTTCGCGGACGTCGTCGCCCATCGTCTCTCCCCGCTGCTGTGGGTCTCCTCCGCCGGACGGCCGGGCCGGGCGGAGGGGTGGAGCTCGCTCGAGGGGCTCCGGGGTTGCCAACCGATCCTAGGCGTCACTGTGTTCCCGGTGCCGCCCACCCGCGCCGGTCAGGGCGAGACGACGCCGTAGTAGATGGTGCCGTCGGCCCCGGGGCGGCAGTCCCGCCCCACCACCCACACCTGGTACCCGCCGTCCCGGCCGGGGAGGACGATGACCGTGGCCTCACGGCCGGAGAACCGGGCCAGGTCGACGGCGATCGGCTTCTCGTTCCGCGCCCCGATGGCGTCGAGGCAGCCCCGGAGCGCCTCGGGTCTGCTGAGGAACGCCGGGCTCGACAGGTCCTGGGCCTGCTTCTGGTCCGGTCCGGGCCCCGTGCCGCTGCCCGCGTCGGGGGTCGGCGAGGGACCGGCGCCGTCGCCCTGGGCACGCGCGACGGTCGAGCCGCTGACCAGGTCGCGGATCTGGTCCCGCAGGTTCTCGGAGGTGTAGTCGACGCCGGTCTCGGCGACGGTGGGGAGCCCGTCGCGGGCGGCCTCGTGCGGTGTCGACCCGAGATTGGCCGGCGCCGAGTCGGCGTAGGTGTCGGCACCGCCGGGGAGCATGTTCCCCAGGATCGTCATCGCCACGCCGCCCAGTCCGAGCACGGCGAGCACTCCCGCCGTGCCGGCCAGCAGCCCGAAGCTGCGCGACCCGCGCTGACCGCTCTTCGACCTGCGGCCGGTCCGGGCTGCCGGGCCACCCGCCGGGCGGCCGGCACGAGGGCCGCGCCCCGGGCGGCCCGGAACCCTGATCCTCGGGTCGCGGCGCCCGTGGGGGACCTCGTCGGCCGAACCGTGCCGAGGCAGCACGTCCATCGAGGCAGCGGTGACGAGGGGTGCCGTGCCGCCCCCGGCGACGTCGTCGGGCCCGTCGCCGGACCCGTCGGCACGAGGGCCGCCCGCCTCGGCTGCCAGCGCGACCTCCGTTGCCAGCGCGGCCTCGACCCTCGCCCACACGTCGTCGGGGACCGGACCCGGGTCGTCCGCGAGCAGCAGGACCCGGATGCGCTCGGCGTCCGCCAGGATCGACGCGCACCCGGCACAGCCGCGGACGTGCTCCTCGATCCGCAGGGAGGCGCGGGCCGGGAGGACGTCCGCCGCGAGATCGGCCAGTTCGTCCCGATCGGGGTGCCTATTCATGCGACCTCTCACCGTCCTCCCCCCGTCATCGGCGTGTGCCCCGCGACATTCCCCGTGACGTCGTCGGCGAGACTCTCCTGCGATGCGACGTGTGGGCCGCCCCCGCGGTTCCCGTCCGGCGCGGTGGGTTGCGGGCGCAGGAGCAGGGCCAGGGCCGCCCGCCCCCGCGAGCACCGGGATTTGATCGTCCCCTCCGCCACCCCGAGCAGGATCGCCGCCTCGGCGACCGGGAGATCCTCCATGTCCACCAGGACGATGGCCAGCCGCTGCGGCTCGGGGAGGTTGTCGAGTGCCGCCCTGACGTCGATCCGGGTCTCGGTCACCGCGTGGTCGTCCCGCCGGGTCGGCAGGTCCCGGTCACCGAGCGCCTCGGCCGGGCGGGCCTTGCGGCGCCGGATCCGGTCGAGGCAGGCGTTGACGACGATCCGGTGCAGCCAGGTGGTGACGGCCGCGTCGCCCCGGTAGCCCGCGGCGTTGCGGAACGCCGAGACGAGGGCGTCCTGCAACGCGTCGGCGGCCTCCTCGCGGTCGGCCATGGTGCGCAGGGCAACGGCCCACAGCCGGTCGCGGTGCCGGCGTACGAGCTCGCCGAAGGCCTGGGGGTCACCGGAGACATGTGCCTTCAGCAGAGCACGGTCGTCCGGGACGGCGAGACCGCTCACCGCACCTCAATCTCGGAGATCTCGGCCCGGAACTCGTTACCTGCGCGCGGTAGCTCGGTGAACCACAACACGACGTACTGTGAGGTCGCGGGCTTGGTCGGGGTGAGAGAGACCTTACCTCCGGAGAACGTCCCCGTTGCCGCGACGGTGCTCCCCTCGAACCCGGGATCCTCGGCGGTGCGCAGTTCGATCTCGCCGCCCGATCCGCCGCCCTGGACCGTCACCTCGGTGATGGTGCTGGGCTCCTCCAGTTCGACGACCAGGCCGAGGCCCTTCTTCAGGCCACCGAACGCGCCGCTCTGGTAGATCTCGGACCGCCAGGAGGTCCCCGGATCGTGGTCGATGGCCCGGACGGCCCGGGACCCGTTCTCGTCCCCGTCGCCCTCGGGGTCGATGGCGTTGATGCCCGAGATCACCGGGACCGTTCCCGACGGGGACGCCGTCGCGCTCGCCGTCGGGGACTCGCTCACGGTGGGCAGCGGTGGCGCGGTCGGTGTGGGGGTCGAGGTCGCGGTGGGCAGCGGGGCGATGCCGTCCCCGCCGAGGAGCTTGATGCTGGACATGCCCAGGCCGAAGATCGACGGGATCGCGAACAGCAGTCCGACCAGGATGAGCCCGATGAGGACGCCGACGACGAGCTTGGTCTGGTTGTCCCGTTCCTCGATGCTCAGCACGTCCACGCCGACCACGGGCTGCGGCCCCGTCCCCGGCCCCCGGCGCGCACCCTGTGGATCGTCCGGCGGCGACCGCCAGCCGACGGGTTCGTCGATCGGGTCGTCCGGCTGCAGCCCCGCCTGCTGGAGGACGTGACTGAAGAGCTCGGGGAGCGAGGTCGGCGTGGGGGTCGGGTCGATCCGCGGCGGGACGGGCCGCCCCTGGGCGCCGTCCCCGCCGGTCCGTCCCGGGTCCCTGCCCGGGGGGTCGGGAGTCGCCCCGGAGCGGGCAGGCCGCCCGGGGTCGGGAACCGGCCCGGCGTCCGGGGCCGGCCCGGAGTCGGCAGACCGCGCGGCGTCGGGCGACTCCCGACCGGCGGACCGGGGGTGGGACCGACGGTCGGTGCGGGAGACCGGAGGGCTCTTCGGTGCCAGGGCCTGCGGGCGCCGGGACACCGGGCCCGCGGGTGCGGAGCCCTCGGGGTGCCCGATCGCGGGCCCGCCGACGGGCACGGTCTCCGACGGCGCCGCGGCCCGGCTCCGGTCGGTGGAGCGCGGGGTTCCCGGTCGACGGGTGCCCGACTTCGTGGACTGCGCCGGCCGCGACGGGCCCGGTCGGCCCGACGTCCCCCCCGTTCCCTGGTGACGCGTCGAGGACCCCGCGGACCGGCTGTTGCCCTCGGCGGACGTCGGCTGCCCGCCGACCGGCTCCGGCGGGCCCCACGGCTCCAGGGTCGTGGCGATGTCCCCGACCGTGGCCGGGCCGCCGTTCCCCGGGTCCAGCGCGGTCCGGCACAGCGAGTCGAGGTCACGGGGAACGCCGGCGACGAGGTCACCGGGAGGGACCGTCCGACCGGCGAACCGCGGCGCCGGTTCCAGCCCGTTCCCGGACGGGCCGGGCCAGCGTCCGGTGAGACCCGCGTACAGGAGCCGGACCAGCCCCGCTGCGTCGTCCCGGACGGCGGCTGCGCCGTCCTCGGGCTCCTCACCCGCCAGCGCGGCGTCCACGGCGACGCCGTGCACCTTCACGTCGCCGTCCTCCCGGACGGTGAGGTGGTGCGGCGTCAGCCGAAGGTGGTGCAGCCCACGGGAGGCGGCGTGGTCGAGGGCCTGCGCCGCCTCGCCGACGATCCGGCGGACGTCGGCCGCAGGCAGTGGCCGGTCCGCGGCGAGATCGGCGAGATCGGTCCCGGTGACGTGCTCGGACACCACGTAGGCGACCGAGTCGTCGTGCCCGGCGTCGAGGACCCGGACCAGGCGGCGGTCCTCGACGAGCGCCGAGCGCCGGGCGGCGTCGACGACGTCGTCGGCACGGGGATGGTCGGCACGGAGCACCCGGACGGAGACCACCCGGTCGAGGGTCTCGTCGACCGCCTCCCACCAGGTGTCGTCGGGGGTCTCCCGGTGCTGTTCGCCGAGCCGGTAACGACCGGCGAGCAGGGTTCCGTTGCCGACGTCGTCCAGCGCTCTGCCCTCCCTCCACGGTGTTCCGCGGGCGTGTGCGGGCGTGACCGGACGACACCGGGACCGGTGGGCCCCGGAGCTCGCCTGGACGTACGCGTGACAGATCGACACGTCCCCCGAAGATGTGCCGAATCGTCAGGTTGCACCGCGCCCGGGTGAACCTCTCGTCGCGCTCCGGGGCGAGCGCGACCCCCTCCATGCTAGGCCGCCCCGGCGGCGATGACAGGGACGGCACGAGAGCATTCCGTTCCGTCACGGAATGGCCGGCGATTCGTGACCCGGCGGAGGCGCCGGCCGGGCACAACACGACGTCCCCCGACCGATCGTGGTCGGGGGACGTCGCGCTGCCGGTGGGTGCCGGGTGGGCACCTGTCCCGGCCCTGGCAGGAGGTGGATGGGCCGTGACTCGGAGCCCGTCAGGTGGCCGAGCGGTTCTGGGCTGTTCCGCTCACGACGAACAGGTCACGCAGGGCGGGCAACCGCCCGGCGACAACGGTGCGCGCCTTGCGTTCCATGGTGAGGGTGACGGTGCCGTCGCCGATGACGACGAAGGACTCACGGTCGACGTTGTTGTGGGCGTCCGCTGCCTGGGCGGTGAGGAGGGCGGCCTGGTAGGTGCGCTCGATGTCGTGGGTCCGCTTCCACATGTCGCTGGCGGTGAGAGCCGCTGTGGTCGCCTGATCCTCGACGGTGAAACGACTGGCGACGACCGACAGCCCGTCGTAGGCGAGGACGCCGACGAGGGACAGCACGATCGAGAGGCGGAAGAGCCAGCCGAGAACTATCCCGCCCTGGTCAGGCGGGTTCGCGGGAACGACATCCCTCGTTCGGGGGGTGGCGGCGAGGAACATGTCCATCCCTCGGCAGTCAGGATGCCCGACTTGAGGGGGGTTCACCTGCGCGGCTGACACCCGAGAGGGTGGATCTTGAAGGATCGCGGCCCGGCGTCACTCCCCGGCGAGGACGTTCGCCCGACCGGTCGACCCCCCGGGGGTGCAACCGGAGTCGGCCCCCGGTCCCTCGCCGCGGGCTCAGCCCCGCCGGAGCCTGGCCAGCACCGGCACGACCAGGTCGGTGAGCTCCGAGACCCGGAACAACCGGAGCAGTCCGACGTACCCGGCGACGATGACCACCAGCCCGCAGGCCAGCGCCGTCGCGGAACCGGGGCGTCCCTCCCCGAGGATCCCGAGCACCAGCCGGGACACCCCCCAGGCCGCCGTCCCCGCGATCACCGCGGCGGGGACGAGGCGCAGGTGGACGGCGAGGATCCGCCTCCCGTCGACCGCGCCGATCCGGCGGTGCAGCAGCAGCAGGCACAGCCCGGCGCCGACGAGGTTGGCGACGCTCATCGCGGCGCCGACCCCCACGATGATCAACCGTCCCGGGAGCACGGCGGCGGACACCAGGTTGCCCGCCGTCCACACCAGCACCGTCACCACCTGGATCCAGAACGGGGTCCTGGCGTCCTCCAGGGAGTAGAACACCCGCTGCATGAGGTACTGGGCGCTGAACGGGACGAGACCCATGGCCATCGCCGCGGCGGTGAGGGCGACGCCCGTGGTGAACGAGCGGCTGTTCCCGAGGAAGAGGCTGTGGGCCAGTTCGGTGCCGAGGGCCAGGAAGACCGCGGTGGACAGGACCGTCGCAACCCCCGTCGTCCGCAGGGAGAGGGAGAGGTCGGCACGGAGGTCGTCGGTGCGCCGCCGAGCCGCCGCCGCGGCCATCCTGGTGAAGAACGCGGTCGCCAGCGAGACCGTGACCAGCGAGTGGGGGAGCATGAACAGCAGGAAGGCCTCGTCGTAGACGAAGCGCCCCCGTGCCACGTGGTCCTCCGCGGCCGCAAGCACCCCCGCGTAGGTGACCACCTTCGACGTCACGATGTAGCCGAGCTGCCCGGCGAGCAGGGCGGCGAAGGTCCATCCGGCGATCCCCGACGCGGTGCCGAGCCCGACGCCGCGGAACCCCCACCGCGGCCGCCACCGGAACCCGATCCTGCGCAGCACCGGGACGAGCACGATCGCCTGGCTCGCGACGCCGAGGGTCGCCGTACCGGCCAGGAAGAGGATCATCTGCACGGACCAGTCCGCAGGCCTCCGGTCGTCGGCGCCGAACACGGCGACGAAGCTGACCAGCCCGGCGATGGCGACGACGTTGTTGAGCACCGGCGCCCACATGTACGGGCCGAAGCTCCCGCGGGCGTTGAGGATCTGGCCGAGCAGGGTGTACAGGCCGTAGAAGAAGACCTGGGGCAGGCAGACCAGGGCGAAGCTGACGCTCAGCACCAGGGTCTCCCGCGGCCAGGTGGAGCTGCTGTAGAGGCGCACCAGCAAGGGCGCCGCGGCGGTCACCAGCACGGTGACCACGGTCAGCAGCGAGAGCGAGACGGTGACCAGGCGGTCGACGTACTCGCGGCCGCCGTCGGGGCGCAGGCTCGCCCGCACGATCTGCGGGACGAGGACGGCGTTGAGGACCCCGCCCGCGAGCAGCATGTAGAGGCTGTTCGGCACGGTGTTGGCGATCTGGAAGGCATCGGCCGCCCCGCCGAGGGTCTCGCCGATCGCCCAGGCGAGCAGCACGGAGCGGACCATGCCGAGCACCCGGGAGACGAGGGTGCCCGCGGCCATGACCGCACTGCTGCGCATCACCCCCGCGGTGGAGGCGCCCGGCCCGTCGGCGTCCCCGTCCCCCGGCCCGTCGTCGCCCGCGCCGTGGCGGTCGCGCGGTAGGTCCCGGATCGCGGGAAGCTGCCGGGTGGGTGGTCCGGACGCCCCGCCGACGACGTCGGTGACGGTCTGGTCCTCCAGCAGGGCTCCGCGCCGACCCGGCGGGACCGGGAAGTCCCGGAGGAACTCGGCGCGCTGCGCCTCGCGGGCCGCCCGCCCGGCCTCCCTCGCCGCCTGCTCGGCCCTGGCCTCGGTGAGGTCGTCGACCGGCCGCAACCCCTCGGTCGCGACCCGCGGCTGCCCCCGGCGGACCCCGCGGAACAGCCCGGCGACCAGGAGCAGCACGAGGATCACCGTGCCCCCGGCGAGGCCGCGGGACTCCCAGGTCCTGCGCACCCGGATCTCGATCACCGTGCTGGCGAGCACGGCCCGGGTGCGGCCGGGGGCCAGCAGGCGGACCTCGGCGCTGGTGGTGCCGTTGGCTACCGCCTTGATCGGGATGGTGACGGAGCGCTGGGACCGCGGCTGGAGGACGACACGGGTCGTGCGCTCCGGGACGACGGCACCGGAGCGGGGACGGAGCTCGACCCGCAGCTCGACCGGGTACGGGAGGTCGTTGACGACCCGGACCGGCAGCGGCACCTTCGTGTTGACGACGAGCCGGGAGCTGCCCCTGAGCACCCGCACCCCGTCGTACAGCCGGTCCGCGGAGGTGACCAGCGGCTTCCGCGCCTCGGCGAGGCTCTCCGGGGAGGCACCGCGCCAGGACTGGGAGACCAGGGAGAGCGCCTGGAGCCGGGCCGTGGACAGCACCTCGGGGGAACTGTCCAGGCTGGGGGCGAAGGCCTCGACCCGTTCGACAGCCCTCTCCACCTCCAGGACGTGGGTGATCGGCAGCCGGCCGGCCAGCGTCCGCTTCGGGGTGTTCGGAGCCACGCGGTCGAGGTCGGCGCCCCCCGCCGTCCGCAGGTCCGTCAGCGGCCGGAGCTCGACCCACGGGGCGCCGCGCAGTGCGGAGAGGGTCGCGGTGACCGCCGCGGGGTCGGGGTCCCACCCGCGGGGGGTCATCGCCAGCAGGTGCCGGACGTCGTACGGCCGCTCCAGGGTGATCGCCGCGAGGTCGGCGAGCAGGTACTGCCGGGCGGCCGCGGCCTCGGTGCCCCCGGCCCTGGCCAACTGCGTGGACAGCACCGGGTCGTAGAGCAGCCCGGTGAGCGTGCCGGACGGCGTGCTGACGGTGCTGCGTCCGGTGGGGGTCCAGCCGCCCGTCGCGGAGACGGAGGTGCGGCGCGTCGGCTGGGTCGAGGAGCTGAGGACGACCGCCTCCCTTCCACTGGCGGCGAGCAGGTTCAGGGTGCGCGCATCGGCGGCACCGAGGGCGGGGATGCCGAGGTCCAGCGCGGGGGCCGTGCCGAGGGACCGCCGGACCTGGGTGCGGGCCCTGCTGTCGGCGAGGGTGAGCAGCTCCGAGCTCGAGGCACTGGCCAGCGCGGTGAGGTCGGGATCGCCCCACGGCAGGACGGAGATCCGTCGTCCCTGCCGGTCCAGGTCGAGCGCGGACAGGAAGGAGCGGGCGGCCGCACTCGCGACGGCGTCCGCCCCGGGAGGGCTGCCGGCTGTGGTCCCGGTGCCGTCGTCCCCGGCACCCTCCTGCCCGTCGTCCCCTGCGGTGCTGGTGGGGGGCGGGTCCGCGTCCTCGCTGTCCCCGGCGCCGGGAGTCGGTGCCGGGGTGGTGGCGGTGAGCAGCGAGGGGTCGAGGGCCTGGGTGACGTCCTCGCCCGAGGTCGTCCGGACCAGCCGGTTGAGCCGGCCGCCGGGGGCCAGCGACCGGGTCAGCGGCTCGCCGGGGATCGAGGCGTCACTGCTCCGGACGGCCGTGACGACGGGCACGAGGAGGGACAGTCGGGTCGGCACGAAGTCGCGGTCCGGGTACCAGATCACGAAGGTGCGGTGCAGGCCGACCCGGGCTGGGACGCCGTCGGGAGGCGTGCCGATCACCTCGACGGTGAGGCCGCGGGGACCGAAGGCGCTCACCCGGTCGGACAGACCGAGGACCGTCGCCGAGGTCCTCAGGGTGAAGGACCGGGTCGAGCCGGGGGCGAGGGTTGCGCCGAGGTCGGCGACGGCGCCGCGCACCGGGACCCCCGCCGGGTCCTGCGCCCCGGCCGCGGCCCACTCGGCGACGGCGGTCCGGCTGAGCAGCCGGGTGCCGGTCGTCAGCAGCCGGACCCTGACGTCGGTGAGGGTCCGGCCGGGGTGCGGGTTGGTCACCACCCCGCGCACCACGAGGGGACGACCGGGCGTCAGCGAGGTCGGGGCCACCTGGGTCAGGACGATCTCCAGGGGAAGTCCCGCGGTCCGTTGCGCCGGCAGTGCCGCGGGGGACGCCGGGGCCGGGCCCACCGCCACGGCCGCCGCTCCCGGGGCGGTCACCGTCGCCGGGACCGCGGGACGCGCCTCGACGGCGCTCCCCGCGACCACGGTGAGGCAGGCCGCAGCCGCCAGCACGGTGGCGATGCCCACGGTGAGCCGGACAGCGGGGCGGCGGCGACCGCTCACGCGCCGTCCGGCAGCCGGGTCGAGGCCTCCCTGGCGATCCGTCGCTCGTTGGGGAACGCCAGCAGGGTGGTCAGTTCGTCCAGCGGGACCCAGGCGACGTCGATGGCCTCCCGGTCGGGATCGCCCTCGATGCTCAGCGTCCCGCCGATGGCCTCGAGCAGGAAGTGGTGCACCGACTTGTGCACCCGCTTGCCGTCGACGGAGAACCAGTAGTCGATGGTGCCGAGGGACGAGACCACCCGGCCGGAGATCCCCGTCTCCTCGTGGATCTCCCGGATCGCCGCCTCCTCCGGGGACTCCCCGTCCTCCAGGTGACCCTTGGGGAGGCACCACTCGACGCGGCCCGCCCGGTTCACCCGCGCGATCACCGCGGCGCTCGGCGGGTCGGCGAGCAGGTCGACGACGAGCCCACCCGCTGACGTCTCCTCGACCGTCGGCACAGCGCGACGGCCGGAGGGTCGGGGGCGGGGCATGCTGTCACTGTAACTACTCCCGCACGTGGCGGTGCCGGACGCGCTGTACCTCGGGACGCGGTGGCTCCGCTCGCGTCCCGGCAGAGGCTACCCGCAGCGGGTCGGGTGCGGAGGTCGGTGGGATCACGGTCGTCCGGTCGTCCCGGGCGGGCACGGCGGGTGGTGCGGGGCGTCTGGCAGGCTAGGCGTCCGTGTCCGCGACTCCCGTCCCCACGGAGGAGGCCCGTCGCCGCCTGGTCACGGCGCTGGTCGACCTGAACCCGCTGCTGTCCGAGCTCGGAGGCCGTTTCCACGCCGCAGGGCACCGCCTGGCCCTGGTCGGCGGCCCGGTGCGGGACGCCCTGCTGGGACGGCAGGCCCCGGACCTCGACTTCACCACCGACGCCCGCCCGGACACGACGTCCCGGCTGCTCCGCCGCTGGGCGGACGCCCACTGGGAGATCGGCAAGGACTACGGCACGATCGGCGCCCGGAAGGGCGACGTCGTCGTCGAGGTGACCACCTACCGCAGCGAGAGCTATGACCCCGCGTCCCGTAAGCCCGAGGTCACCTACGGGGACACCCTGGAGGGCGACCTGGGCAGGCGGGACTTCACCGTCAACGCGATGGCCGTCGAGCTCCCGGCGTTGACCTTCGTCGACCCCTTCAACGGGTTGACGGACCTGGCCGCCGGCCGGTTGCGGACCCCGGGGACCGCGCAGGACTCCTTCACCGACGACCCGCTCCGGATGATGCGGGCGGCCCGGTTCTCCGCGCAGTTGGGGTTCGACGTCGTCCCCGAGGTCGAGGCCGCGATGCGGGAGCTGGGCGAGCGGATCCGCATCGTCTCCGCGGAGCGGGTCCGGGTGGAGCTGGAGAAGACCCTGCTGGCGGCGGCTCCCCGCCGGGGGCTGGAGCTGCTGGTGCGCACCGGGCTGGCCGACCACGTGCTGCCCGAGCTCCCGGCGCTGCGGCTGGAGATCGACGAGCACCACCACCACAAGGACGTCTACGAGCACACCCTGACCGTGCTGGAGCAGGCCATCGCCCTGGAGGACGGTCCGGACGGTCCGGTCCCCGGCCCGGACCTCGTGCTGCGGCTGGCCGCGCTGCTGCACGACATCGGCAAGCCCGCCACGCGCCGGTTCGAGCCCGGTGGCGGGGTGAGCTTCCACCACCACGAGCTGGTCGGGGCGAAGCTCACCGCCCGCCGGATGAGGGCGCTCCGGTTCGACTCGGCCACCGTCAAGCAGGTCGCCCGCCTGGTCGAGCTGCACCTGCGTTTCCACGGGTACGGGGACGGCGAGTGGACCGACTCGGCGGTGCGCCGCTACGTCGCCGACGCCGGACCGTTGCTGGACCGGCTGCACAAGCTCACCCGCTCGGACTGCACGACCCGCAACCGGCGCAAGGCCCAGCGGCTCGCCGCCGCCTACGACGACCTGGAGACCAGGGTCGCCCGGCTGCGTGCCGAGGAGGAGCTGGCCGCCGTCCGGCCGGATCTCGACGGCAACGCGATCATGGAGATCCTCGGCATCCCGCCGGGCCGGGTCGTCGGCGAGGCGTGGAACCACCTCAAGGAGCTGCGCCTCGACCACGGGCCGCTCGGCCAGGAGACCGCCCGCGAGGAGCTGTTGCGCTGGTGGGCCGACCGGCAGGCTGCGGTGGGTGAGGAGGGGCGGTCGTGACCGACGGCGGGCGCGAGGGCACCCTGACCGAGCTGAGCGTCGACGTCGCCGGGCGGGTCGTCGTCCTGCACGTCCACCTGCGGCTCGGGCAGGTCGAGGCGGAGCACGTGCTGCGGCTCGAGGAGGTCGGCGAGCTGGTGCTCGACACCCCGGCGCCCGCTCCGTGGGCCTCCGCCGCGCTGACCGGGCTGCGGTCGGCCGTCGACCCCGGCACCGGCGAGTGGGTCGTGGAGCTCGTGCTGTGGGACCCCGGGACCCGGTTGCGGGTCCGCTGCGCCACCGTCCGCCTGGACGGCATGCCGGTCGACCCGACCCGCGACGCCGCGAGCCTGCCGTCGATGTGATCGTCCCCCCGGGTCCGGGGGATGGGGGCCAGGGGATCTCGGATCAGGGGGCCTCGGCGGGACAGCCGTGCTCGGACTCCCAGGCGGTGACCGCCCGGGCCGGGTTCCGGTGCTCGCCGTCGCGCCACGACCGCAGGTAGGGGTACGGGGAGACGACGCCGCGCCGGAGCCACCAGTCGTCACCGCCGGAGCACACCGGGCTGATGCCGAAGTGGACGTGGCACGGGGTGCTGCGGGCGTTCCCGGTGCGGCCGACCCGACCCAGCCGGGTTCCGGCGCTCACCCGGTCGCCGGGAGCCAGTCCGCGGGTCACCGAGGACAGGTGGCTGCCGTAGTAGCGCACCCCGTCGTCACCGAGCAGGGAGACGAACAGGCCGCCCCGCACGGCGGGGTCGTTCTCGGCGGGGTCCCAGACGTCCTTGCGCCCGAGTTCGAGCACCGTTCCGCCGATCGGGGCCAGGAAGCCGTCCCCACACGGGGCGAAGATGTCGGTGGCCGGGTAGTCGTGGTGGGCCTTGCCGAAGGAGGCGTGCCCGGCCGGGTCGATCGGGAAGACGTACCGGGGCGACGTCGACGCGTCACCCCCGGTCGGCGTCGGGGTGGCCGTCGTGCCCTGGGCGGGCGTCCCGGTGGTTGCCGTCCCGCTCCCGGAGCCGGTCGGGCCAGGGGCGGACGTGCTCGCGCGCCGGTCGGCGTCGTCCCCGGTCCCGCCGCGTCCCTCACCCGCGCAGCCGGTGAGGGTGACGACCACGGTGACGACGAGACAGACCACGACGCCGGGGACCACGGGGAGGGCCCGAGGTCCGGTCTCGGCCCGGGGCCCCGAGGGGCGGCCGGTGTCGCGCGGGTGACGGGACGAACCCGTTGGCCAGGACATCCCGCCGAGAGTACAGCCCGCAGGAGCGGATCTGATCTTGATGGCGGTTCGGGGCCCTCACGAGCCGGTCGCCGAGCCGGCTCCTGAGGTCGCTCCCACCGCTCCCACCGCGTCCGCGGTGTGCGCCGGGTGATCGGCCAGCAGGTGCGCCAACTCCGCCTCGACGTTCACGGCCTCGCCGGGGCCGAGCCGGTGGAGGATCCGCGCCGCCTGGCGGCACACCCGCGCCACCTCCTCGGCGTCGCCGTCGGCGCGGGCACAACGGGCGAGACCGAGGAGAGCGTGCGCCCGTTCCCGGGGGAGGTCGAGTTCCGCGGCCAGATCCAGGGACCGCAGGTGGCACGCCTTGGCCCGGTCCGGTCGGCCGAGAACCGCGTGGGTGATGCCGAGCTCGTTGAGGGTCTCGGCCTCGTCCCCGTCGTCACCGAGAGCGCGGTACACGTCCAGGGCCTCGCCGAGCTCCTGGACCGCCTGCTGCAGCTCCCCGTTCTCGCGGAGCGCGGCACCGAGGTAGAGCAGGCAACCGGCCTCCCCCCGTCGGTACCCGATCGCGCGGGCCAGGTCGAGGGCCTCCCGCTGGTCCCGGATTCCCTGCTCGTGCTCGCCCAACCGGCTGCGCACGTATCCGAGGAAGTTCAGGGTCATGATCTGACTGTTCCGGTCACCGCTGCGGCGGGCGATCTCGACGGCCTCGAGCAGGGTCCCTCTCGCCGCCTCGTGATCCCCCGCCAGCCGCTGAACGTCCCCGAGGAAGCCGAGCATCACCGCCACCCGGTGGGTGTTGCCGAGGTCGCGGTGGAGGGCGAGGGCCTGTCGTTGGCACCGCTCGGCGCGCCCGTGCTCGCCGATCCGGGACAGCACCCCGCCGAGGATGCTGAGGGCGTCGGCCTGCCCGTACCGGTCACCACTGGCCCGGGTGAGGTCGAGGGCCTGTTCGAGGACCTGTGCCGCACCGGTGCAGTCGGTCGCGAGCCGGCGCGTGTCGCCGAGCAGGGTGAGGACGTCGGCCTGCCCCCGTCGGTCGTCGAGGGCGCGGTACAGGTCGAGTGCCTCCCCGAGGGCCCGCTCGGCGGCGGGGAAGTCGTCGAGGGCGTACCGCACCCGTCCGTGCCCACCGAGGGCGTCGGCCTGCCCGTGCCGGTCGTCGAGGGCGCGGTACAGGTCGAGTGCCTCCCCGAAGGCCCGCTCGGCGCCTCGGTAGTCGTCGACCAGGTAGCAGGAGTTCGCCAGGTCGGTCAGGGCGGCAGCCTCGTGCCACCGGTCGCCGAGGCTCCTGGCCGCGTGCACCGCGGCGGTGTGCCGTTCGACGGCCCGGTCCCAGGGGCCGTCGAGCCACAGCAGTCCGGTGACCGCCGCGGTGAGCCCGACCACCCGCCGCGGGTCCGTGGCCCGGGTCAGGCAGGCCAGCAGGTTGGGGAGCTCGGTCCGGCCCCAGGCCAGGGCCATGACCTGGTCACCGAGCTCCGGCAACGCCATCCGGTCGGGCTCGTCGATCCGGTCGGGTTCGGAGGCTCCGGCGGTGGCCGCCGACTCGGCCGGGAGGGAGACGGCCCGGGGCACCGCCCAGGTCCGGCGGCCGGTGGCGTGGTGCGCTGCGACGGCGGCCCGTCGGTAGTACTCCGACAACCGGTCGACCGCCCGGTCGCGCTCCGGGGCGGACTCCTCCCGGGATGCGAGGTCAAGGGCGTAGTCCCGGATGAGGTCGTGCATGGTGTAGCGGCGATAGCCGTGCTCCACGAGCAGGTGGTCGCCGTGCAGGCCGTCGAGGTGGTGACCGGCCTCGGTGACCGGCAGGCCGGTGAGGGCCGCCGCGGCGTGGGCGTCGAACTCGACCCCCGGGTGCAGGCCCAGGTACCGGAGGGTGCGCTGCCGGTCCGGCGGGAGGTGGGCGTAGGACAGGTCGAACGCGGCCGAGACGGTCCTGCTCTCCGCGGAGATGCTCAGCAGCCGGGCCCGGGTCTCGGTGATCAGGTCGCGCAGGGTCCACGCCTGGTGCTTGGTCGCGACGCGGGCCAGCAACGAGATCGCCAGTGGAAGCCGACTGCACACCTCGACCAGTTCCGCCACCGCGTCGGGGTCGGTCATGGTGTGCGGGGCCAGTCGGAGGAACATCAGCTTCGCCTGGTCGGGAGACAGGACGTCGAGGGGGACCTGGGTCACCGCACCCGGCAGGTCGCCGAGATGCCGGCGGCTGGTCACCAGGACCAGGCAGTGCGGGCTGGTGGGCAGCAGCGGGACGACCTGGTCGCTGCTCGCGGCGTTGTCCAGCACCAGCAGCACCCGTCGGGTCGCCGTCCGGTCGCGCCACAGCAGCGACCGGCCCTCCAGGTCCTCGGGCAGGTGCCGGGGGTCCACCCCGTCACCCATCAGCAGGGTCGCCAGGGCATCCGTCGCCGCGACGGGGCGCTGACCGGGGGTGTGGGCGTGCAGGTCGAGGAACCACTGTCCGTCGGGGAAGCGTCGGGCCATTCGGTGGGCGACGTGGACAGCCAACGCGGTCTTGCCGACGCCGGGCATGCCGTCGATCGCGTGGATCGTCACCATGCTGCCGGAGTCGAGTCTGCCGGCCGCGAGGTCGCCGATGACCCGCACCTGCCGCCGGCGGCCGGTGAACGCGACAGCGTCCGCCGGGAGGGTGCAGCGCAGCGCGGCGGTCGAGTTGGTCGCGGTCCGTCGGCCGAGGCGCCGGGCGGCCAGGTCACGCATCAGGTCCCGGTGTGCCAGACGCCATCCGCTGAGGTCGAGGCGGGCCAGGTCGCCCGGCGGCGTGCCGCTGTGCACGGCGCAGGCCCGGACGAAGGTCTCGACGAACTCCCAGTTCGGGCGGCTCGTCCCGGCCAGCTTGTCCGCGATCGACGCCCGCCCGTACCGGTGCCCGAGCTTCTCGGTCAGCGTCTCCAGTGCGCGTAGTGACGGGGCGCCCGCCCCCCCGCGGCATTCCCGGAGCAGTCCGGCGAACCGGGGCAACGGGTCGGCGTCGTTCACCCGAGATGGTTCCGGCACCGGGACACCATAGACACCCCCGTGACCACGCCACGTCGGGATTCCGGGACCTCACAGGGAGCGGACGGCGCCGTCCGGCCTGTCCGGGATCTGTCCGGGATCAAGGCCGGACACCGCCTCCGACCGCCATGGTGACCCCTGGTCGTGTGCCGACCGGACGCAACGGTCGGCATCCGTGACATCGAGGAACCGTCGAGCTGGGGACATCGTGAGGCGTTGGGTCGGTCGTGGGCTGGTTGCTGTCGTGGCGTTGGTGGTGGGGGCGGGGGTGTTGGTCCCTGGTGGGGCGGTGGCGTCACCGGTGGGTGCGTCCCGGGCGGTGGGGGTTGTGCCGGGTGGGGCTGCCGCGGGTGTGACTGCCGGTTCGTCGGTGGCGGATCCGGAGCAGGCGGCGTTGGCGAAGGCCATGTCCACGGGGACCGCGGTGGAGGTGGCGTCGTTGCGGGACGAGTACTCGCACACGATGGCCAATCCGGACGGGACGTTGACGTTGTCGATGGCGACGGCGCCGCAGCGGGGCCGGGCCGCGGACGGGTCGTGGGCGGGCATCGACACGACGTTGGTGCGGTATCCGGACGGATCGGTGGGGCCGCGGGTGGCCGCGGTGGGCGTGCGGTTCTCCGGTGGGGGTGAGGGCGCGGGGTTGGTGCGGGTGGACCGGGAGGGGCACCGGCTGCGGCTGGGTTGGCCGACGCGGTTGCCGGCGCCGGTGCTGGCGGGGGATGCGGCGACCTATCGGGAGGTGCTGCCGGGGGTGGACCTGCGGTTGACGGCGACTCCGGAGGGGTTCCGGGAGGTGCTGGTGGTCAGGACGCCGGCTGCGGCGAGGTCGGCGGGGCTGCGCAGGGTGCGGTTCTCGGTGGCGGCCGAGGGGCTGCGGGTGCGGGGGACCGCCGGGGGTGGGATGCAGGCGTTGGACGGCGACGGTGAGGTGGTGTTCTCCTCGCCGCCGGCGATGATGTGGGACTCCACCGGTGATGCTGCCGCCGCGGCGAGTGGTTCCGCGACGGGCTCGACCACGGCGACGAGTTCGGCGTCCACCACGTCCACCACGACGACCACTGCAACCACGTCCGCGCCGGGGCGGGCGTCGACGGCCGGCAGATCAGCGGGAGTCCCGGTGCCCCCGCGGCGGGCGGTGGACCCGGCGACCGCGGCGCGGAGGCTGACCCCCGACGGCGGGAAGGCGGACGCGGGGCTGGCCCCCGACGCCGATGACGAGACGGCATTGATGCCGGTGGAGGTGGCTGCGGGGTCGGTGGCGGTGACGCCGGACCCGGAGGTGCTCACCGGTGCGGACACGGTGTTCCCGGTGTTCATCGATCCCTCGATCGGGGTGAACCGGTCGGAGTGGACGATGGTGTCCTCCATCCACGACCCGCAGTGGAAGTGGACCGGTGACGAGGGGATGGGCTACTGCGCCACGTACAGGGGGTACTGGTGCGGGTCCGGGTTCAAGAAGCGGTTGTTCTTCGAGTTCACCCGGTCGCGGTTGGTGGGCAAGGAGGTCCTGGACGCGACGTTCGCGATCACCGAGGTGTGGTCGATGTCGTGTGAGGCGTCGTGGGTGGACCTGAGGCGGGTCGACGGGGGGATCTCGTCGTCGACGAAGTGGCCCGGTCCGGCGTCGGTGGACCTGATGGTCGACCGGAAGGTGGCCTACGGGCGGGGATCGGCCTGCAGTCCGAGTGCCCCGGCGCAACCGGTGGAGTTCAACGACAACGACACCGGCGACGACATCGAGGAGAACGAGAACCTCACCGACACGGTGCAGGACTTCGCCGAGGGCAAGTGGTCGCGGTTGACGTTGATGCTTCGGGCCAAGGACGAGTCCGACCCCAACGGTTGGAAGCGGTTCAAGAACGACGCGGTGCTCAGCGTGGTCTACATCCCGATCCCGGACAAGCCGAAGCCGGTGGGGGTGCGCCCCAACAACAGCACCGAGGTCGACTGCAGCACCGACCCGAAGGACCCGGTGGTGGCCGACCGGGCCACCCCGGTGGTCGTGGGTACCCCTCAGGTGACCGCGGTGGCGAAGAAGGACCCGACCCAGAGCCTGCAGGTGGAGTTCGCCGTGCAGCGCTACGACACGACGACCAAGACCGGTACTCAGGTGTGGAGCGACTACGAGCCGGACTCCGGGTGGGTGGCTGACGGCAAGCAGCAGTCCACGACGGTGAAGGCGGGGGTGCTGCAGGACAACGTGACCTACCGGTTGCGGGCGCGCACTCAGTCCCACGCCAGCTATAAGAGCAAGGGCTACGACCGCTGGTCGCCCTACTCGACGTGGTGCTACTTCAAGGTCGACTCCACGGCGCCTGCCCCGCCGGTGATCACCTCCACGGGGGTGTACCAGGAGTGCACCGCCGAGGCCTGCCCTGCAGCCGGTGGTCCGGGGGAGAAGGGCGGGTTCACCTTCAGCCCCGCGGCGGGCAGCACTGACGTGGTCAAGTACCGGTGGCTGCTGCAAGGTGACGGAGCACCGACCGCCACCACGACGGTGACCGGGAAGACCGCAACGGTGACGGTGACTCCGCCGCTGGCCGGGACCTACCGGTTGCGGGTGGAGGCCTACGACGCGCTGCGGCAGGGCACCCCGGCCTACTACCAGTTCCGGGTCGCCGCGCCGCCGGGACCGGTGGGAGCGTGGTCGTTCACCGAGGCGAGTGGCACCGTCGCTGCCGACGCGACCACGGTGGTCACCACGCATCCGCTGACCCTGGCGGGTGGCGCAGCCTTCGACGCGCGGGCGCGTCGCGGTGATCTCCCGGCAGACCAGTCCGCCGACCATTCCCTGGGCTTGAACGGCAGCACGGGATATGCGGCGGCTTCGGGGCCGGTGCTCAACCACACGACGTCGTTCACCGTCTCCGGGTGGGCCTACCTCACGGATGCCGGGCACAACTCCGTTGTGCTGGGGCAGACCGCCGACGACGCCACGAGCGCCGGGTTCGCCCTGTACTACTCCACCGCCTACCACAAGTGGATCTTCAACTGGCACTGGATCGACCCGGCCACCGGCAAGGCGAAGTTCATCCGGTCCCTGGCCGACCTGGAGTATCCGGCGACGAAGGTGTGGACACACCTGACCGGGGTCTACGACACCCAGGCCAGCACCATCCAGCTCTACGTCAACGGCCGGCCTCAGGGCACGCCGGTACCGCTGACCGGCGCGGTGAGGACCGTGAGCACTGCCGGTGCTTTCCAGGTCGGGCGGGCCAGCGTGGAGAAGGTCGCCTTCACCGACTACTTCACCGGCCTGATCGACGAGGTGAACGCCTGGCAACGGGCGTTGACCCCCGACGAGGTCGCCGAGCAGGCGGTGTCGGCCTCCGCCGAGGGTGACCCGGCCACGGCGCTGGTGGCGTCCTGGTCGGCCGACACCGGCGCCGTCACCGGTGGCACGACGATCCCCGATGCCTCCGCCTACGGTCGCGGGAACCTCACTCTCTCCGAGAGCGGCGCGGCCTTGGACGTCGAGTCGGGCCTGATCACCCTGACCGGTTCCGGCTCGGCCACCGCGAATGGCCCGGTGGTGGACGAGACCGGGTCGTTCACGGTGGCGGCGACGGCGTCGGTGGACTCCGCGGCCCTGGCGAAGAAGGCGGTCGGGTACCGGGCCCAGGTCGCGGGTCAGCGCAGCGGGACAAGCGGCGCGGAGTCGTCGTGGGCGATCTGGTACGAGCAGGTCTCGGTGAGCGACGGTGTCCCGCTGGGGGTGTGGACGTTCGGTCGGACCGGGGTCGACGGGTCCGGCGCGGCGACCACCAGGGCGGTACTGGCCTCGACGGACCCGGCCATGACGGACACCCACGTGCAGTTGACGGGGGTCTACGACGCCACGGACCGGTCCCTGCGCCTGTACGTGGACGTCTTCTCTCAGGACGACAGCGCGACCCCGCCGGTGTTAGGCCAGGACCAGCAGGGGTTCGGCGAGCTCACGGTAGGCCGTGGCCGCCGGGCCGGCGCCTGGGGTGACGGGCTGCCCGGCACGGTCTCGGAGCTGCGGCTCTGGGCCGGGGCGATGACCAACTCCCAGGTCGCCGAGCTGGTGCTGGGGGCGGAGCTGTGAGGCGCGGTGGCACGCCGGCGTGGCCGGCGGTGGGGACGAGACGAGCGACACGGAGCACGGCGACGTCGAGCACGGCGACGTCGAACACGGCGACGTCGAGCACGGCGACGTCGAGACGAGCGAGAGACCGGGAGAGGGCACCGATGCACGGCTGGTTGCGACTGGTGACGACGGCGGTGTGCTGTGCGCTGACGGTCTCGGTGATCAACGGTCCGGCGGCGGTGGCTGAGGGCCGTAAGGCTCCGGCGGTGCCGCGGCACCGGGTGGACAAGGTCGAGCCGTTCACCTCCGTCGAGGGGCGGGCGGTGCGTGGCCGGGCGGATCGGGCCATGGCTGCGACTACGGCGGCGGCGCGGAGGGCGGTGGTGGAGCAGGCTGCGGTGAACCGGCGGGAGGCTGCCGATGTCGCTGCTGATCGGGCGGTGGCGCGGGGTGCGTCGCTGTCGGGTGTCGGGGGGTCTGGGGAGGGGTCGGCCGTGGTGCAGACCGCGGCGTATGCGGTGGAGGGGGCCGGGGCGGCGCGTGTCGCGGCGGAGGGCTTCGCGGTGGTGCCGGCTGCGGCGGGTCCTGCGGGTAGTGGTGCGGGGTCGGGGTCGGGGGATTACTCGGCGACGTCGTTGTCGCCGTC
>JAAYAH010000130.1 GCA_012719445.1 Actinomycetales bacterium
ACGAACCCGGCCCACACCACCGGCAGGTCCGCTCCGGAACGGCCGTTGAACGGGGAGCGGTAGTTCGCCAGCAACCCCGGCGCCAGGGCCCGCACGGTGGGGGCGGAGACCTTGAGGTAGAAGCGGCGGTCACTGATGTCGGCGCCCTCGACCTGCACCGGGGCGCCACTGGCGCGGATGCCCTCCAGCGCGGCCAGCAGGACGTCTTCGTCGTTCATGATCGCGTACTTGTCGGACAGGCAGGCCCGGACCACCCCGGAGCCGGTCTCGTCGCGCAGGACGCGGATCAGCAGGCGCCGGTCCAGGCGCGACAGCCACCCGTTGACGTTGACGTCGAACAGGTCGACCGCGTCGGTGTGCATGCGTCGCAGGTAGGCCAGGGGGATGCCGAGCTTGTCGGCGATCCCGGCCATGGCCACGTCGTTGAGGGTGTAGGACCCGTCGGTCATCGTGACCCCCTCGGGTCCCAGGTGCGGTTCGGTGCCGTCCAGGACCAGTCGGCCGTCGCGGGCGTGGATGGCGCCGGTGCCGGCGATGACGTCCAGGGCGCGGGCGCGGCGGTCCTGGAAGATGGCGAGCAGGTTCTGCAGGTCCAGGTTGCGTCCGGGCGCGTTGGCCCGGGTGGCGAAGATGGTCATCGAGGTGCTCCCTGAGGTGCTCCAGGCCGCGGGGGCGGCCCGCTCCCCCGAGGTCCGGTTGGTGCCGGTGCCCGCGGGTCGGGCTGGGGTGAGCGGGGCCGGGCGGCGCCGGGGCGCGCAGGGCGTGGCACAGGGGCTTCGGCGAGCAGGACGGGGCGGGAAGGATCTGTGGCCGAGCGCAGCGACCCGTAGGGCGGCCAAGATGCTTGCCCGTCCCGGGTGAGCCGGCCACCCTTGCCGCGACCCGCGCCCCGGCGCACGCTCACCGGCCCCACCCCAGCCGCCCCGTCGGGCGGGCACACGCCCCGAGGCGGGGCGCCGCCTGATGGTTCCTGGCCGGCAGAGGACACTCGGCGGCCTCGACCGGCCACGGCCAGGGCGGGCGACGTCAACCGGACGAGCACCGGCCGATCGAGTCCCGCGCGTGAGACTCCTCGCGCCGGTGACCGTGATGACCTGTGGCTGAGGGCCCGCAGCGACGGCAGCGGGACACGTTTCGGCCGGCGCCAACAAGGGGCTACGCGCCACAAGAGCCGGTTGGCCCCGCACCCGCGCAGGGGGCGAGACCAACCGGCTCCGGGGTGGTCAGGCGGCCCGCGCCGCCGGCGCGGGCGCGGGTTCGGGGGATGCGGTCACCGGAATGTGCAGGTAGGCCATGAGATCCGCGGTGCGCACCCGGCGGACCCGCCCGAAGGACAGGACCTCCACCGGGAAGGTGCCCTGGCGCATCAACTCGAACGCGGTGGTCCGCCCGAACCCCAGGATCTTCGCAGCCGTGGCGATGTCGACGGTCGGCCCAAGGGCGAGGATCCGCTCGCTCCACTGCAGGGTCGGTTCAGGGGCGTTCATGCCGCGTGCCTACCTGCCGAGCCGTTGGCCTGCGTCGTCGGCCAGTAGAAGTCCTGCGGGGTGGTGGCCAGCCACTCGGCGACCTCGGCCGGGTCGTAGCGACGGTGCCGCCCCACCCAGTAACACACCGGCCCCACCCCAGCGGCAACCAGACGCATCAACGCGTCCTCCTCCACGTTCAGCCAAGCGGCGACCTGCTCGTGACTCCACAACTGCGTCGTGACGGACACCCTCATCACACAACTCCTTCATGTCATCATGACAGTCTTCCCTGTCATGTTGCTGGGGTGTGTCGATGATGAGGATCGCAGGATCGACATGTCAACACCACACTGCTAACTTGTCATCATGACATCGCAGGGTGGCGGGCGAACCGGGCAGACGGTCACACAACTCGCCGTGCACCGTCTGAAGGCCATCCGCCGCCGCCGGGGCCTGAGCGCCCCCCAGCTCGCCGCACGCTGCGCCCAGCTCGGAGCACCCGAGATCAGCGCCAACGTCGTGGCGAACATCGAGTCCGGACGCCGCCAGGTCAACCTCGACCAACTCGCCGTCCTCGCCCTCGCCCTGGACG
>JAAYAH010000131.1 GCA_012719445.1 Actinomycetales bacterium
CTCCGGCCCACGCTGCGTGCCACGCGCGCCAGACGGTCTCCTCGACGCCGAACTGGTCGGGGAACTGCACGGTGTCGGACTCGGTGAACAGGGTCAGTGATCTCACCACCACCGTCCAGTGGGTGCTGAGCAAGCTGGGCTACTACAGCGGAGAGGTGGACGGCGTCTTCGGCGACAAGACCCGGCTGGCCGTCAAGCAGTTCCAGAGCGACGTGTTCCCCGACGACTTGAGCCAGTGGGACGGCGTCGTGGGATCCAAGACCTGGGCCAAGCTCGACAACCGGATCACCTTGATGGCCCGCACCGACACCTACTACTACTACGGGCACCCCGAGACCGAGACCTACCGGCTGACCCGAACCGGGTCCAGCGCCGGCAAATGGGCGGTGTTCGAACACACCAGCTGCTCGTCGATCTCGGGCAACGGCTGGGTCGCCATGGACTCCACCCGGAACTGCGGCTGACCGAGCGAGTGCCGGTCGGGTCGGCTGCCGCAGAGCGTGTCTCCTCGATCGGGCCGGTCACGGCCGGGTCGGGCCTGTCGCGGAGAGTGCGGCAGGCCCGACCCGGCATCCGTGCGGCGTGCGTCGGAGCGCCGGACGGACTGTCACCCGCCGGCGCCTGTCGGGAGTGCACGTATCTCCGATCGTCGGCTCGAGTCGACGACTCGCGCGATCGCCCGGCGACGGCGGTGACGCCGACCGTTCACGTCGCCGACCCGTCACAGGGCGGTGCCCCCCGGGACGTGAGCCGGTGAGTCGTCTTCGCTCGTCACCCGCCCAGGAACCCGCCACCCGCCGAGGAATAGGACGACATGTACGACGAAATGGTTTATCGGGCCCAGCGTTTCATCAATAACACGTACCAGAACGTGTTGGGGATCGATCCGATCGGCGAGGACGGTCTCACCGGCTGGGCGACCATCCGTGCCCTGATCCGCTGCCTGCAGCACGAACTCGGTATCACGGCCCTGTCCGACAACTTCGGGCCCACGACACTGGCCACGCTCACCGCCAGGTGGCCCGTCATCGAGGCGAGCACGGCGGTGCCCAGCAACGTGATCCGCATCCTGCAGAGCGCCCTGTACTGCAAGGGGTACGACGGTGGCGGGATCGACGGTGTCTTCAGCCAGCGGGTGTCGAACGCGATGCGCAAGGTCAAGTCCGACGCGGGCGTCGCCGACGCCTACCCCGGTGACGCCGTGGTGCCCAAGCTGTTCAAGGCGTTGTTGACGCTGGACGCCTACGTGATCGTCAATTGGGGGACGCAGTCCGTCCGGTCGGTCCAGCAGTGGCTGAACGGGCGGTACGTGAACCGCAGGAACTTCGACATCATCCCCTGCGACGGGAACTTCTCCCGCGACGTGCAGAAGGCCCTCATGCTGGCGATCCAGTTCGAGGCCGGGATGAGTGACGACGTGGCGAACGGGGTCTTCGGCCCCGTTACCCAGGCAGCCCTCAGGAACCACACCGTCAGCCAGGGGTCGACGGGCACCTGGGTACAGCTGTTCTCCGCGGGGATGGTGTTCAACCAGCGGCCAGGGGTCACCTTCACCGCGACCTTCGACGCCGATCTCGCCGTCCGCTGCCGGGAGTTCCAGGCATTCGTCAAGCTCCCCATCACCAGCCAGGGGGACTACCAGACCTGGGCGTCCCTGCTCGTGTCCACCGGTGACTCGACCCGACGGGGGACCGCCTGCGACGGGATCACCGAGATCACACCGGCAAGGGCGCGGGCCCTCCGTGCGGCCGGATACCGCGTGGTCGGCCGGTACCTCAGCAACGCGGCCGGCGGCTCGCTCGACAAGCGGATCAAGCCGGGCGAGCTGGCCACCATCGTGGCCAACGGGCTCCGGGTGTTCCCGATCTACCAGACCTGGGGCGGCTCCGCGAGGTACTTCACCCGCAGCCAGGGTGTCTCCGACGCGCTCGCCGCCATCGAGCGGGCACGCCACTACGGCTTCAAGCCGGGCACCAGGATCTACTTCGCGGTCGACTTCGACGCCGTCGACCACGAGGTCACGAGCAACGTCATCCCGCACTTCCAGGGGATCCAGGCAGCCATGGACGAGTACGTCGGCCGGTACGAGATCGGGATCTACGGGCCCCGGAACGTCTGCCGACGGGTGGCTGACGCCGGTCTGACCTCGGCCAGTTTCGTGTCCGACATGTCGACCGGATTCTCGGGCAACCTCGGGTACCCGATCCCCGACAACTGGGCGTTCGACCAGATCTCCACGGTCAGCGTCGGGAGCGGAACGGGTGCTGTCGAGATCGACAACGACATCTACTCCGGTGTGGACCGCGGCCAGAACAGCTTCGACCCGACGTCGTCGGACGACGCCCTCGACGTGGAGTTCGACCCGACGCTGGAGTCGACGCTCGTGATTGATGTCCGCAACTACCTGGTGACCGAGGCGGGGCTCCCGGAGGAAGGCGGGGTGGCCGACCTCAGCTACCTGCACACCACGACGGAGTCGATCGAGGTCGTGCTCGCTCACGACGCGCTCATCACCCGGCTCGCGCGGATGTTGAGGATGCGCAAGGCGCTCGTCCAGGCCACGATCCTCTGGGAGTACCGGATCGCCGACCACAAGGACGAGCTCTCCGACTGGGGAGTACGGACGTACTACACGCTGGGCGACGTCGACCCCACCAACGAGGTCATCAAGAACGACGGAAGCACCGGGCTGGGGCAGATCTTCGCGCAGACGGCGATCGACTCCCGAAACTACGTCATCGGTCAGGGCATCATCTCCGGCCGGGTGATGAATCCCACGTCGGAGGCCGATCTCTGGGAGATCTGGCAGAAGCTGAACTCCGACGACGTCTTCAACATCCAGACCGTTGCCCACGTGCTCATCCGCGCCGCGTTCCTGGCCAACCTGCCGGCGCCACGGCTGGACTACAACGACGAGTCCACCCGGCTGGTGATGAGGCGTTACCAGGGCACCGGCGAGCTAGCCAACACGGAGAGCTACCTCCGGCTGGGGCTGTACCGGGTGCTGGAGAAGTACAACGCGACCCTGCGGGGCGACGTCCTGTGATCCGAGTCCACCGAGCCGGGGCGTCGGACGGCGCCCGAGGCCCGTCCCCCGAGAAAGGACGATCATGACGCTGTCCCGTCGAGCCGTGCTCCGCTGGGTCGCAGCCGCTGCCGCCGCAACCGGGGGGAGCACCCTCACCGGCCGGTCGGCCGCTGCGACACCCCAGGCTCCCCAACGGTCAGGGATCGCGACGGCGTCGGCGAGGCGTTCGCCCGTCCCTCCGCCGTCGGCGCCGCCGGAACCCGTGCTCTCGGCGAACGGTTGGCCGGTCGACGCAGCGTCGAACTCGGGCGGATGCGTGTGGTCCCGGCCCGTTGCCGGCACGGGCTTCGACGTCGACGTGGCGATCGGCGATGCCGAGGTGGTGCTCGTGCATGTCGTCCGGCGCTTCCACTACGAGATCGACACCCTGCTGCCCGGCGAGGTGGTCGGGTTCAAGCGCCCGGGACAGGTCTCGGGGTACGAGACCGACCACGCGTCCGGGACGGCGGTGGACATCAGGCCGGGTCACTACCCGCCGGGGGTCCGTGGCGGGTTCACCGCCCAGGAGGTGGAGGTGATCCGCGACATCCTGGCCGAGTGTGACGGGGTGGTGCGTTGGGGAGGGGACCTCGAGGCTCCCGACGAGGCGCACTTCTGGATCGGTGTGCCCCCCGGGGACGAGCGGCTGCGGACGGTCGTCGCCAGGCTCCGCGCGTGGACCCACTCGCCGCACCGGGGCGCCGGGGTCGTGCCCGACGTGCGGGCGGCCGACCGTCGACGGCGGGCCAGGGCACTGGAACGCCGGCAGCGAGGTCACGGCCGCTGATCCGTCGAGCGCGGGACGGGGTGCGTGGGAGCCGACGGCTCAGCTCTTGGCGAGGTCGGCGCCGACGGCGCGCAGGCCGGGGAGGTCGTGCACGTCCTCGGCCCGCGCGGCGACCCGGACCAGCGGGATCTCGGGGTGGGCGTGGGTGAACCCGGCGGTGAGGGTCCGCTCCCGTTCCCGGCGCCGGGTCCGGTCGGCGTGCACCCGGAGCAGCCCCGCGGTCAGCTCGTGGCCGCCGGCCTCGTCGAGCTCCTCGGCGGCCACGAGCGCCCGCTCGGCCGACAGCCCCTCGACCGGGGTGACCTCGACCCGGTTGAGCACCAGTCCCGCCAGCGGCATCCGGTCGGCGGCCAGCCGCTCCACGAAGTAGGACGCCTCGCGCAGTGCATCCGGCTCGGGGGCCGCGACCACGAGGAACGCCGTCCCCGGGGCCTGGAGCAGCTCGTAGGTGCGCTCGGCCCGCTGCCGGAAGCCGCCGAACACGGTGTCCAGGGCGGCGACGAAGGCCTGCACCTCGCGCAGGGTCTGCCCGCCGACGACCTTCGACAGGGCGGTCGTCGTCCCGGTGACCGCGGCGGAGACGACCTTCAGGTACGCCTTCTGCCCCGCGCGGGCCGGCATGCTCAGCAGCTTGATCAGGCGGCCGTCCAGGAAGGAGCCGAGCCGCTTGGGCGCGTCGAGGAAGTCCAGCGCCGAGCGGCTGGGCGGGGTGTCGACGACGATGAGGTCCCACGCCCCCGTGCTCGTCCCCGGGGTCATGCTCGCCCCCGTGCCCGTGCCCGTGCCCGTGCTCGTGCTCGGACCCGCGTCGGCCATGGCCCGGAGCTGCCCGAGCTTCTCCATCGCCATGTACTCCTGCGTGCCCGCGAAGGAGCTGGACAGGGCCTGGTAGAAGGGATTGGCGAGGATCTGGGCGGCCTTCTCCGGTGCGGCGTGCAGCTCGATGACCTCGTCGAAGGTCCGCTTCATGTCGAGCATCATCGCGTCGAGCCGCCCCCCGGCCGCCGGATCGACGCCGGGGACCTCCCGCGGGGTGTTGTCCAGCTCGGCCAGCCCCATGGACTGCGCCAGCCGCCGGGCGGGGTCGATGGTGAGCACCACCGCCCGGCGTCCCCGCTCCGCCGCCCTCAGCCCGAGGGCCGCGGCGGTGGTGGTCTTGCCGACCCCGCCCGAGCCGCAGCACACGATGACCCGGGTGGCGGGGTCGTCGAGGAGGGCGTCGACGTCCATCGGGTGACGCACCGGGTCCCCGTCGGGGTCACCGCCGCGCCGCCGCTCGGCACCCTCCTCCCGGCGGCCCGGCCCGGTGTCCGACCGACGCGACCCGGTGCCGCCCGCGCCCCTGGTCACGCCAGCCCCTGGTCGCGCAGCCGCTCGGCCAGTTCGTACAGCGCGCCGAGGTCGATCCCGCAGGGCAGGGCCGGGACCTGGTAGGTCGGCCGGCCGAGCTCCTCGACCCGGCGGAACTGACGGTCACCCAGCCGGAGCCGGACGCCGTGCTCCGCCGCCTCGACGAGCAGGCCGTCGGCGAGGGTCTGGACCCTGACTCTCGCCGGGAGGCCGGCGTCCTCCACCCTCCGCCCGCCGAGACCCGCCGTCTCCAGCCCGGCCGCCACGGCCTCCCGGTCGAGGAGCCCGTCGGCCGCGGCGTCCAGTTCGGCCGCGGCCAGCACCGGGTCCCGGACGAGGTTGACGACGACCCCGCCGACGGGGAGGCCAGCGGCCCGCAGCTCGCCGACCCCGTCCACCGTCTCCTGCACCGGCATCTCCTCCAGGACGGTGACCAGGTGCACCGCGGTCTCGGGGGAGCGGAGCAGCTGCATGATCGAACTGGCGTGGTGGTGGATGGGGCCGACCCGGGCCAGCCCCGCCACCTCCCGGTTGACGTTGAGGAACCGGGTGATCCGGCCGGTGGGCGGCGCGTCGAGCACCACGGCGTCGTAGACCCGGCGTCCGTCCACCCGGCGGCGCACCGCCTCGTAGACCTTGCCGATGAGCAGGACGTCGCGCAGTCCCGGGGCGACGGTGGTGACGAAGTCGATGGCGCCGAGGCGCTCCAGGGCCCTGCCGGCCCGGCCCAGCCGGTAGAAGAGCTCGAGGTACTCCAGCAGCGCCGCCTCGGGCTCGACGGACAGCGCCAGTACCTCACCGCCCCCCGGGGCGACGGCCACGTGCCCCTCGGCGTGCGGGGCGAGCGGGACGCCGAACAGCGGGGCGATCCCCGCCCGGCCCTCGACCTCGGCGAGCAGCACCCGGTGCCCACCGGTGGCCAGGGCGACGGCGAGAGCTGCCGCGATGGTCGTCTTCCCGGTCCCGCCCTTGCCGGTGACGACGTGCAGGCGCACCCCGTCCCAGTCGCTGTCGTGGCGTCCCGGCACGTAGGCAGGGTAGTTCAGGACCTGCGCCGTCCCCGGGAGCCGGTCGACACGGGCGGCGGGATGCGTCCGGTCTCCCCGGCCGTAGGCTGCATCCGCCGGTCGATCCCTCGGCCGGCTCGTCGGCCGTCACCCGCGGCGCGCGGGACCGGGAGGAGCGCAGATGCCGAAGTGGGAGTACGCGACCGTGCCGCTCATCGTGCACGCGACCAAGCAGATCCTCGACCAGTGGGGCGCGGACGGCTGGGAGCTGGTGCAGGTCGTGCCCGGCCCCGACGGCAGCGGACTCATCGCGTACCTGAAGCGGTCGGTCGCGTGACCGGAGGGATCGCCGCCCGGCTGGAGGAGCTGGGGCTCAGCCTGCCTGACGTCGCGGCGCCGGTGGCTGCGTACGTGCCCGCCGTGTGGCACGGGGACCTCGTCTGGACCTCGGGCCAGCTGCCGATCGTCGACGGCGAGCTCGTGGCCACCGGGCTGGTCGCGGACCCGGCCCTCGTTCCCGCCGCCGGGTCGGCTGCCGCCGGCCCCGCCGGTTCCGGGGCACGCGCCGGTTCCGGGGTCGCGCCGGAGCTGGTGTCCCCGGACCGGGCCGCCGAGCTCGCCCGGATCTGTGCCCTCAACGCCCTCGCCGCCGTCCGGTCCGTGATCGGTGATCTCGACCGGCTGGAGCGGGTGGTCAAGCTGGTGGGGTTCGTGGCGAGCCACCCCACCTTCACCGGGCAGCCCCGGGTGGTGGACGGCGCGAGCCGGCTGCTCGGGGAGGTCCTCGGTGACGCGGGCCGGCATGCGCGCAGCGCCGTCGGGGTGGCTGTGCTGCCGCTGAACTCCCCGGTCGAGATCGAACTCGTGGCTGCCGTGCGCTGACGGCGTCGCAGCACACCAGCACATCGTCGGCCATAGAGCACGTCGCACGTCGGGACCGCAGTGACCACGAACGGTCACGGACCGCGGCCGTACCACCGCCGTCGCTCGGCGACCGGAGGAACCCGATCGGGGGTGTGGTCACCGTGCTGGGCGCTGCTCCGGAGCACGGAGCAGCGCCCAGCACGGTGACGCGGTTCCGGGGGCGAGGGGCTCAGCGGGCGCGGCGGCGCAGCCGCTCGGTGTCCAGCAGGACGACGGCGCGGGCCTCCAGCCGGAGCCAGCTCCGGGAGGCGAAGTCGGCGAGCGCCTTGTTCACCGTCTCCCGCGAGGCACCGACGAGCTGGGCGAGCTCCTCCTGGGTGAGGTCGTGCGCGACCCGCAGGCCGTCCTCAGCCGGGCGGCCGAAGCGTTCCGACAGGTCGAGCAGGGCCTTGGCGACCCGGCCCGGCACGTCGGAGAAGACGAGATCGGCGAGGTTCTCGTTGGTACGGCGCAGGCGCCGGGCCAGCGCCCGGAGCAGCTGCCGGGAGACGTCGGGGCGACCGGACAGCCACGGGGTGAGGTCCTCGTTGCCCAGTCCGATGAGCACCGTGTCCGCGACGGCGGTGGCGGTCGCGTTCCGGGGGCCGGGGTCGAACAGCGACAGCTCTCCGAACATCTCCCCGGGGCCGAGCACGGCGAGCAGGTTCTCCCGGCCGTCTCCGGAGGCCCTGCCGAGCTTCACCTTGCCGTCGATGATCACGTACAGCCGGTCGCCGGGGTCTCCCTCGTGGAAGAGCACCTCGCTCCGGCCGAGCTCCACTCGTGTCATCGACGTGCGGAGCGCGTCGGCCGCCTCGTCGTCGAGGGCGGTGAACAGCGGCGCCTGGCGCACGACGTCCTCGTCCACCGGCCTCCTCCTCCTTGCTACCTCGTCACCGGACCGCACCGGCGGGGGTCCGCACGCAGTCTGCCGCACCCCGATCCCCGACGGGGTAAGGGGTGCCGCGCGGACCCGAACGGAGCAACGCGGTCCTGGATCTGCAGTCGACACACTACAGATGGGTACCCAGGGGCGTTCGACGGAATGAGATGATTCGTCGGCATCCGTCACGTATCGTCAGCGAGATCGTCGTCGTCGATCCGGTTGGCCAGGACCCGCGCCGTGGCCGCCACGTCGGAGCGGAGCGATCCCGCGTAGCTGTCCAGCTCGCGGAGCGCGTCGCGGAGCTGCAGCAGCAGGGCCGACTCGGGCAGGCGCCCCTCGCTGCGGGGGATGCCGAGCAGGTCCCGCAGCGGGATCCGCCGGTACTCCCCGGTCGGGTTGCCCTCGCGCAGGGACCCCGACGACGACGAGTGGTCCTGCAGCGCGACGGCGTCGAGATCGGCGCTGGTGGCCTCGCCCCCCGGCTGCCGGCGGGGCAGCGGCCCGCCTCCCGCGATCTCCTGGATGTCCACGAGATCGTCGATGTCCGCCACCGCGGCGACGGCGAGATCGAGGCGAGCCGCGACGAGGCGCCGCCAGTGCTCCGCGTCCCGGAGCTGCGCGATGACCCGGCGCTGCCTGCGGCGGACCTCGGCGAGCGGGAGGTTCGCCAGGGCGACCTCGCCGGCCTCTCTCCCCTCGCTCTCCACCTGACGGGCCTCCTCATCACGGCACGGAGCAGCTCCGGCGACGCGGCGGGTCGGGGCATCGTGGAGATGCACCCGGCCGAGGTGCCGGCCGACGGGTGTCCGTTCGGTGTGTCCGGGTCCGCGGCTGATCCGCGGCCGGGTTAGAGCATCGATCGTCGGCAGGGGCGACCCGCTTGAGCAGGCCTCCGAGGTGCTCACCCGCGCGGATCAGCACACTCACCCGCTCGCCGCGACCCGTACCCTGTGCGGGTGGCTGGCGTGGCGAATCCCAAGGTCGAGACCCCTCTCGCCCGCACGAGGCGGGCACGGCGCATCCACCGGATCCTCGCGGAGCGGTACCCGGACGCCCGGTGCGAGCTGGACTTCTCCACCCCCCTGGAGCTGCTCGTCGCGACGATCCTGTCCGCCCAGTGCACCGACGTCCGGGTGAACCAGGTGACCCCGGCCCTGTTCACCAGGTACCCCACCGCCGCCGCCTACGCCGGCGCCGACCGGACCGAGCTCGAGACGATGATCCAGCCCACCGGCTTCTTCCGGGCCAAGGCCGACTCGCTGCTGAAGCTGGGCGCCCGGCTGGCGACGGACTTCGACGGCCGGGTGCCGGCCCGGCTGGAGCAGCTGGTCACCCTCCCGGGGGTCGGCCGGAAGACGGCCAACGTCGTCCTCGGGAACGCCTTCGACGTCCCCGGTCTCACCGTCGACACCCACCTCGGCAGGCTGTCCCGTCGCTTCGGCTGGACCGTGGCGGAGGATCCGGTCAAGGTCGAGCAGGACCTCGCGGCGATCTTCCCGCGCAGGGACTGGACCATGCTCTCCCATCGGGTGATCTTCCACGGGCGCAGGATCTGCCACTCGCGCAACCCCGCCTGCGGGGCCTGCCCCGTCGCGTCGCTCTGCCCCTCCTTCGGGATCGGGGAGACCGATCCGGGCCGGGCGGCCCGCCTCGTCCGCGACCGTCCCCCGGCAGCAGGCGGAGCCGGATGACGGACGGCGACTGGTGACCGAGCACCTCTCGACCGCCCCAGGGCGGCTCCCGGAGTGGGTCCTGCCGCTCGCGCGGCTGCCGGGGCACGTCCACCGGGACCAGCTCAGCCGGTTCACCCCCGCACCGGCCGCCGTCCCTCGGTGCTCCGCCGTCCTGGCGCTGTTCGGCGAGGGTGAGGGCGGTCCCGACGTGCTGCTCACCGAGCGGGCGGCGACCCTCCGCTCGCACGCGGGACAGGTCTCCTTCCCCGGCGGAGCCGTCGACCCCGGGGACCCCGACGCGGTCGCCGCGGCCCTGCGGGAGGCGCGGGAGGAGACCGGGCTCGATCCGTCGGGCGTGGTCGTCCTGGGAGCCCTTCCCGAGGTGTACGTCCCCGCCAGCGGCTTCGGAGTGACGCCGGTGCTGGCCTGGTGGCGGGAACCGTCGCCGGTCGCGGTGGTCGACCCTGCCGAGGTGGCCCTGGTGGCCCGGGTGCCGGTGCACGATCTCGTCGACCCGCGGAACCGGTTCCGGGTCGTCGGGCCGGGCGGATCGGTCGGGCCGGGGTTCCGCGCGGGTGGCCTGTTCGTGTGGGGGTTCACCGCGGGACTGCTCAGCCGGTTGTTCGAGCTCTCCGGGTGGGATCGGCCGTGGGACCGTGCCAGGGTTGAGCCCGTACCCCCGCGTGCCGCGGGCCAGCCCCCCGACCAGCCGGAGGCGCCGTCGTGCTGATCGACCTCATCGCCCTCGCCGCGATGGTGGGGTACGCCGTCGCGGGGTACCGACAGGGAGTCGTCGTCGGCGCCCTGTCGCTGGCGGGGTTCCTCGCCGGTGCCCTCGCCGCCATGTCCTTCGTTCCGTCGCTGGCCGACGCCATGGAACCCGGCCCCCGCCGCACCATCCTGGTCGTGCTCGGCGTCCTGCTGGCGGCCTGGATCGGCCAGCTGCTCGGAGGGCTCCTCGGCGGTGCGGTGCGGGAGCGGTTGACCCTCCAGCCGGCGCGGATGGTCGACCAGGTCCTCGGCGCCGTCGCCGGTCTCGTCGCGGTGGCGCTGGTGCTGTGGTTCCTCGGCGGCGCGCTCCGGGGCAGCTCGTCGACCGCGGTGTCGTCGGCGATCGCGCGCTCCCGCGTGCTCGCCACCGTCGACGCCCTCGTCCCGACCCGGTTGGCCGCGCTCGCCGACGACTTCCGGCGCAGCGTCGCGGACAGCGACTTCCCGAGGGTCTTCACCGACTTCGGGCCGGAGGTGATCGTCCCGGTCCCGGTCCCGGACAGCTCGGTGCTGGACCGGGACATGCTCGTCGAGGTCGGCCGCAGCATCGTCAAGGTCACCGGCAACGCACCGGCCTGCCGTCGCGGCCAGGAGGGCAGCGGGGTCGTCGTGGCACCGCAGCGGGTCGTGACCAATGCCCACGTGGTGGCCGGGGTGCGCTCTCCCCAGGTGCAGATCGGCGGGGTCGGCCAGCTGTTCCCGGCGCGGGTGGTGCTCTTCAACCCCCAGCGGGACGTCGCCGTCCTCGCGGTGCCCGGGCTGCCAGCACCGGCCCTGGACCGCGGGGTGCCCCTGGAGCGGGGGGACGACGCCGTCGTCGCCGGCTTCCCCAACAACGGCCCGTACAAGGCGGCGGCGGCGAGGGTCCGTGGCGTCGTCAACGCCCAGGGCGACGACATCTACGGCCGTCCCGGGGTGGAGCGCGAGGTCTACTCGCTGTACACCCGGGTGGAGCCCGGCAACTCCGGCGGACCGCTGCTGGAGCCGGACGGGGACCTCGTCGGCCTGGTCTTCGCCCGGTCGCAGAACGACGCGACCACGGGCTACGCGCTCACCCTCGCCGAGATCGACCAGGACCTGCGGAAGGGGATCGACGCGACCCAGCGGGTCTCCAGCGGGCGCTGCTCCACCGGTTGATCGGCCCGCTTGATCGGCCCGCCGCGCCGGTTCACCGGACCCGCGGGGCCAGCCGGGCGAGCCAGTCCACCAGGACGGCGCTCACGGCGGCGGGTGCCTCCTCGGGCAGGAAGTGCCCCGCGCTGGGCAGCACCTCCTCGCGCAGCGGACCGGCGACCCAGCGGCGCGAGGTCGCCGCGGTCTCCGGGAGCACGTACGGGTCGAGCCCGCCGTGCATGCGTAGCACCGGCACGGTCACCGGGGTGTGCAGGGTCTCGACGAACCGGCGCCCGTCCGGTCGCGGCACCGAGCGCAGGGCCCAGCGGAAGTACTCGAGGCTGGTGTGGGCGACGAAGGGCACCTGCATCGCCCGGCGGTACCGGTTCAGGCACTCGGCGTCCGGGTACCCGGGGCCGCCCCACGACCGGAGGATGTGCTCGACGGCGTCGCCCGAGGCGAGCCGGCGTTCCGGGATCATCGGGGTCTGGAAGGCGAGCACGGCGCCGAGCGCGGTGCGCTGTCTCCTGTGCAGGCTGCGGGTCCGCATCTGCAGCGGGTGGGCCATGGAGAGGGCGGCGACGGCCCGGATCACCCGGGGCGCGTAGGCGGGCAGCGACCAGGCCAGCCACGCCCCCCAGTCGTGCCCGACGACGACGGCCCTGCTCTCACCGAGAGCCCTGACCACCCCGGCGACATCGGAGGCCAGCGTCGCGGTGTCGTACCCCCTGGGGGGCTTGTCCGACGCGCCGTAGCCGCGCAGGTCCATGGCGACCGCGCGGTAGCCGTCCGCGGCGAGCGCCTCCAGTTGGTGGCGCCAGCACCACCAGAACTGCGGGAACCCGTGCAGCAGGAGGACCAGCGGTCCCCGGCCCGCCTCGGCCACGTGGAACCGGGCCCCGTTGGCCGCGACGAACCGGTGCCGCCACGGTCCGTCGACGAGCACCTCACTGGCGTCGACGGTCACCGTGTCGTGCCGTCCGGCCGGACCGACGAGACGATCTCCCCCGCGGTGCGGGCGGCCCGCCGGGGCGGGCCGACCTTGCGGGCGCGCCAGACCCCCACGGCCACCAGCAGGGCGGCCAGGAGCAGCAGCGATCCGGTGACGACGAGGAACGCCGCCCAGGCGGCGAGCCCCGCGGCGACCAACCCGTACCCGGCCGCGATGCAGACGGTGACGCTGGCCAGCGCGAGCAGGTACCCGGCCGCGCCGAAGAGGCTCCCGGCGAGCAGCCCGTTGCGGGCGCTTGCTGCGAGCTCGGCCTTGGCGAGGGCCACCTCGTACCGGAGGACGTCCGAGACCTCCGCCGTCGCGGCTGCCACGAGTTGTCCCAGGGTTCGGTCCTCGGCCATCGGGTGAGCCTCCTCGCGGTGCCGATCGCCGGCTGCCGGACCGGGCACGGCATCGACGCGGGCGATCATCTCCTGGTGCGTGTGCGAGCCTACGGGGTAACGGCTGTCCTGCTCGTCGTGTTCGCGGTGTCGGGGTGCCCGTCGGCCTCGTCGTACCCCCCGGCGGTGCGGTACCGGAGGTCGCGGCGCAGCAGGACGGCGCAGGCCAACGCGGCCGACAGCAGCGACCCGGACAGGACGGCGAGGGTCACGTGGTCGCTCCGCGCCCCGGTCGTGCCGTAGGCCAGCTCGCCGACCAGCAGCGAGACCGTGAAACCCACCCCGGCCAGCAGGGCGGCGCCGCCGAGGTCGCTCCAGGCGAGTCCCTCCGCGAGCCGGGCACGGGTGAACCGGGCCGCAGCCCAGGTGCCCAGCAGCACCCCCACCGGCTTGCCGACCACCAGACCGGCCACCACGCCGAGCGTGACCGGGTCGCGGAGGGCCTCGCCGAGCACGTCGCCGGAGACGGCGACCCCGGCCCCGGTGAGGGCGAAGACCGGGACGGCGACCCCGGCCGACAGCGGGCGCACCCGGTGCTCCAGCCGCTCGGCGACCGAGATCTGCTCGGGACCGGCCGGGACGGTCAGTGCGAGCAGCACCCCGGTGACGGTGGCGTGCACCCCGGAGGCGTGCACCAACCCCCACGCGATGCACGCGAGCGGCACCAGGAGCCACCAGGAGGTGATCCGGCGGTGGACGAGCAGGCCGAAGGCCGCCACCGGGACCAGGGCGACGAGGAGCGGGACCGGGGAGAGATCGTCGGTGTAGAAGACCGCGATGACGACGATGGCGATGAGGTCGTCGACCACCGCGAGGGCCAGCAGGAACGCTCGCAGCGCGCTGGGCAGGTGCCGCCCGACCACGGCGAGGATGGCGAGGGCGAACGCGATGTCGGTCGCCACCGGGACCGCCCAGCCGTCGAGCGCGTCCGGTCCGGCCGCGCCGTCCGGGGCTGCGCCGACCACCAGCAGGTAGACGAGTGCCGGGAGGACGACCCCGGCCGCCGCGGCGACGACGGGGACCGCGGCGCGGGCCGGCTCGCGCAGCTCGCCGTCGACGAGCTCCCGCTTGAGTTCGAGCCCGGCCACGAAGAAGAACACCGCGAGCAGCCCGTCGGCCGCCCAGTGCTGGACGTCGAGGTCGAGGTGCAGCCCGGCGGGACCGACCGTCGTGGTCAGCAGGGCCTGGTACCCCTCCTGCCAGGGGGAGTTCGCCCAGACCAGGGCGACGGCCGCGGCGGCCAGCAGCAGGGCGCCGCCGACGGTCTCGACGCGCAACAGCCCGACCAGCTCGCGCAGGTCCTCCGCGGACGGCGGGGTGAGGAACCTGCGCTCGGGGGACCGCTCGGCGTCGTGGCGGGAGCCGGGAGGGGAGGTGGGACGGGACGATCGCCGCATGGCACTCCTCGGATCGCTGCCACGGGACCCTCCCGTGGCGCCGACCCGACTTCCCGGCGCACCTCGGGCAACGCTACCGGTGGATCACCGGTCCCACCCGCCGTCAGCCTCCGAACACGAAGTACCGCAGCCAGAGGTAGGGCCAGCACAGGGTCACGGTGATCGCGGCGACCACGAGTCCGTACCGGGTGAACTGCCAGAACGAGATGGGATGTCCGTTCCTGGCCGCGATCCCGACGACGACCACGTTGGCGCTGGCGCCGACGGCCGTGGCATTGCCGCCGAGGTCGGCCCCCAGGGCGAGGGCCCACCAGAGCGAGGACGCCTGGGGACCGGCCGGACCTGAGCCGACCAGGTCGCCGACCAGCGGTGACACCGTGGCGACGTAGGGGATGTTGTCGACGACGGCCGAGAGGACGGCGGAGCCGAAGAGCAGTCCCGTCGAGGCGAGGAGGTAGCGTCCGTCGAGGGCCTCGGCCGCCGCGGTGCCCAGGTCCTCGATGACCCCGAGTCGCACCAGTGAGCCGACCATGACGAACAGGCCCATGAAGAAGACCAGCGTCTCCCACTCGACGTCGGCGAGGTAGTCCCTGCTGGGCAGGCCGGAGACCAGCACCGCGAGCCCGGCGCCGAGCAGGGCTACCACGGCCGGCTCGATGTGGGTGACCGGGTGCAGGACGAAGGCGACGAGGACCATCGCGAGCACGGCCAGCGCCCGCCAGAGCAGCCTCGGGTCGGTGATGGCCTCCCGCTCCTCCAGGGCCATCACCCGGGTCACCCGCTGCGGGTCGTAGCGGAAGGCCGACCGGAACAGGACCCGGCACAGGCCGATGAAGACGACCATCAGCAGGACGACGATCGGGGCGAGGTGGACCAGGAAGTCGTTGAAGGACAGGCCGGCCCGGCTGGCGATGATGATGTTGGGTGGGTCGCCGACCAGGGTCGCCGTCCCACCGATGTTGCTGGCCAGGGCCTCGGCGACGAGGAAGGGCACCGGGGGCGTCCCGAGGCGCTCGCAGACGAGCAGGGTCACCGGCGCGATCAGCAGCACCGTGGTCACGTTGTCGAGCAGGGCCGAGGCCATGGCCGTGATCAGGACGAGCAGCACCATGACCCGGAACGGCCTGCCCCGGGCCCGCTTGGCCGCCCAGACCGCGAGGAACTCGAAGATGCCGGTCTGTTGCAGCACCCCGACGATGATCATCATGCCGAGGAGCAGGAAGATCACATTCCAGTCGATCCCCTCCGCCTCGGAGAAGAAGGCGGACTCGCCGTCCGTCGCCCCGATGAGGACCATCGCCGCGGCCCCGCCGAGGGCGGCCATCACCCGGTGCACCCGCTCGGTGGCGATGAGCAGGTAGGTGACGGCGAAGACGGCGACGGCTGCCCAGGTCTGGGCCGTCACGACCGCCCGTCCCCGGCGTCGGCGATACCGAGGATGGCGGACATCAGCCGCGGCAGGGTGACGACGCCGTGGGGGGTTCCGTCCCGGTCCCGGACCAGGACCGCGGGGGTCCTCTCGGCGCACATGAGCGCGGCGAGTTCGATGACCGTGTCCTCGGGCAGCACACAGGGGACCGGTCGCGGGGTGACCTCGGTGTCGTCGAGGAGATCGCCGACGGTGTGGTCCCGGAGCTGCTCGACCAGTTCGGCGGCCCCGGCCTCGTCATAGACGTGCGCGAGCCGGGGGTCCGTCATCACGTAGCCGGGGACGGCGAGCCGCAGCAGTTGGGTTCCGGTGAGCACCATCTCGGGCACGCCGTCGGCGTCGGCGACCACGACCCCGGTGAGGTCGTTGCGGGTGAACGCCCTCACCGCGCTCACCGCGTCGGTGTCCCGGGTGACCAGGGGGAGGTCCTCGGCGAGGTCGGCGGCTCTCATGGCCAGACCGTACCGCCCGCCGTCCCCGTGACCCGGTCGCCAGGCGTCAGCCGTCGGCGGCGACCGGGAGCCGGGTGGGTTGTGGCCTTCGATTGGTGCGATTTCTCTCTGAGGCCTGCTCCGGCGGCCATGTAGTTGAGGTGACGGCCTCACCCGTGATCCGAATCAGTCCCGCTCTCTCCGCGTGGAGCCCAGCAGAAGACCGATCCTGTTGCCGGAGTAGGTCATCAAGATGAATTGCGAATCAATACAACAGAGCGCATTCGTTCATGTGTGCTGAGTAATGTTAGGGTGATTGTAGTGCCGGGGGTTGACACATGTCAGGAAGGCGGGGCACGATCTGTGTCGTGGGGGTTCTATTTGGGGGATTTCTCTCGTGGGGATGACCTGGCCCGGGACTCCCGTATCCGCAGAGAGGATATCTGAAATGAGTCGTGCTCGTGTTCTGGGAAGTGTGGCGGCAGTCGGGATTGCGCTCGCCTCCGTGGCGTTCGCCCCGGCGGCTCTCGCCGTGGAGGGAGTTGCTGCCGCCGGTTGACCGTCCAGCATGAGCAAGGGGGCGATGTTGGCCGGAACAACTACGACTGTCGAGCGTATGCCCGCGGGGCTCTGCAAGGTCTACTTGCTGGCCAATCCGCAAGGGAGTTGTGAATTGGAGGTCGTCACTACTGTCGGCATGCCGGTTCTGCAACAGGCGCGAGCGCTGGATGGCACAACGTACTGCAGGACATGGAAGCAACTTCGCCATCCTGAAGACGGTTCCAAGCTGTGGCAATTCGGTCATAATGGCAAATCCTGCTACGATGGTTCCACGGCTTGGTGCGCGACCTCCAAGGGGGTGTCGGGCTGCCAGAACTGTGGGTACACGCAAGGAATTGGATGTGCGGTGACCATTATCAGCTGTCGCGAGTCTGGCAATCGCTCGTGGAAGGTCAGATTTGATGTCACAGGGCAGGTCTGTTTTGCGTGGATGGGTTCACGCTCTGTGTATCCTTCGTGCCGTTCGTGACCGGCAGTAAGTCCGGTGTCATGTATTTCTACTCCGACCCGAGCTGATTCCACAGATCATCAGAGAGGTGTGTCATGCATCGACTGGCCTCGAGGTCAAGCATCCTGGGACTCATGGGCTTGTGGGTGGTGAGCGCCGTGATCTTTGGGGTGATGTTGAGTGCGGGGGAACGGGAAGCATTTGACCATGCGGCGGTACTGCTCCTGGTGGCCGTCTTCAATCTCCTCGTGCTCATACTGCTGATCAAGGTGTCCCTCTTCCTTCGTCGTGAACGGCGTAAGGAGGGTGTGGGTGAGGGCGCCTAGATGGGAGGATTGAGGTCTCGCCCCGAGCGTCCGGTAGGTGACTCGGGGCGAGACCTCGTGGAGAGAATTGCAGGATCGCGCCATACCTCGCTCGCGGCGACGTCACAGGCCCTGCTTCAACGGGTACTCCGCCGTCTCATCAGTGCACGGCCACCTGGTCGTTTCGGGGACCGCGACGGTGCCGCTGCCTGCTGCGGCGATGTCCGAGGTGAGTCAGAGAGACCGGGGCGATCGCATCGACCCGGTGTAGCGGTGTGGGTTGCGGTCACCTGCCAGCGCCGCTGTCCGACGGGTCTCCTGCCCGGGGCGTCGTCGGCGACCGGAGCCCCTGTCGGATCAGCCGCATCACGGTCTCGTCGGCCAGGGTGGTGGTGTCCCCGACGGTGCGGTTCTCCGCGATGTCCCGCAGCAGCCGGCGCATGATCTTCCCGGACCGGGTCTTCGGCAGTTCGGAGACCACCGTGACCTGTCGTGGCCGGGCGATGGGACCGATCACGCGGGTGACGTGGGCACGCAGCGCGGCGACGATGTCCGCCGCGTCGGCTGCCCCGGTCCCCGTCCCGTCGGCCCCTGTTCCGTCGGCCCCTGTTCCGTCGGCCCCTGTCCCGTCGGCCCCTGTTCCGTCGGCCCCTGTCCCGTCGGCCCCTGTTCCGTCGGCTCCGGTCGGGGCGAGGGCCTGCTGGCGCAGGATGACGAAGGCGCACACCGCCTGGCCGGTCGTCTCGTCGCCGGCGCCGACGACGGCGGCCTCGGCGACGAGCGGGTGGGAGACCAGTGCCGACTCGATCTCCGTCGTGGACAGCCGGTGCCCGGAGACGTTCATGACGTCGTCGACCCGGCCCAGCAGCCAGATGTCGCCGTCGGCGTCCTTCTTCGCGCCGTCCCCGGCGAAGTACACGCCGGGGAAGCGGGACCAGTAGGTGTCCAGGTACCGCTGCGGGTCCCCCCAGATGCCGCGGAGCATCGCCGGCCACGGCCGGGTCAGCACCAGGTAGCCGCCCGAGCCGTTCGGGACCGGGCGCCCCCGCGCGTCGACGACCTCGGCGCTGATGCCCGGCAGCGGAACCTGGGCCGAGCCCGGCTTGGCCGTCGTCACCGCAGGCAGTGGGCTGATCATGATGGCCCCGGTCTCGGTCTGCCACCAGGTGTCGACGACCGGGGTGCGATCGCCGCCGATGACCCGCCGGTACCAGATCCAGGCCTCGGGGTTGATCGGTTCGCCGACCGAGCCGAGCAGCCGCAGCGAGGACAGGTCGAACGCCGAGGGGATCTCCTCGCCCCACTTCATCAGGGTCCTGATCAGGGTCGGGGCGGTGTAGAGCTGGGTGACCCGGTGCTTCTGCACGATCTCCCAGAGCCGGCCACGGTGCGGGGTCTCCGGCGTGCCTTCGTAGATCACCTGGGTGGCGCCGTTGGCCAGCGGTCCGTAGACGACGTAGCTGTGTCCGGTGACCCAGCCGATGTCCGCGGTGCACCAGTACACGTCGGTCTCGGGCCGCAGGTCGAACACCGCGCGGTGGGTGAACGCGGTCTGGGTGAGGTAGCCGCCGGTGGTGTGCAGGATCCCCTTCGGCCTCCCCGTCGTCCCCGAGGTGTAGAGGATGAACAGCGGGTGCTCGGCGTCGAAGGGCTGCGGGTCGTGCTCGTCGGAGGCGGCGCCGAGGGCGTCGTGCCACCAGACGTCGCGGTCGGCGTCCCAGGCCACGTCCTGGCCGGTGCGCCGGACGACGAGCACGTTACGCACGGTCGGGGTCCTGGGGACGGCCTCGTCCACGGCGGGCTTCAGCGCCAGCGCCCCGCCGCGGCGGTACCCGCCGTCGGCGGTGATCACCAGGACGGCTCTGGCATCGGTGATCCGGCTGCGTAGCGCCTCGGCGGAGAACCCGCCGAAGACCACGGAGTGCACGGCACCGATCCGCGCGCAGGCCAGCATGGCCACGACCGCCTCGGGGATCATCGGCAGGTAGATGGCCACCCGGTCACCCGCGGAGACCCCGAGCGCGGTGAGGGCGTTGGCGGCCCGGCACACCTCCCGCCGCAGCTCGGTGTAGCTGATGTCCCGGCTGTCGCCCGGCTCGCCCTCGAAGTGCAGCGCGATCCGGTCGCCCCTGCCCGCCTGGACGTGCCGGTCGACGCAGTTGTGGGCGACGTTGAGGGTCCCGCCGACGAACCACCTGGCGAAGGGCGTGTCGTCGGTGTCGAGAGTCCTCGTCCACCCCGTCGCCCAGTCCAGGGCACGCGCCTGGGAGTCCCAGAACCCGAGCGGATCGGCGGCGGCCCGCTCGTACAGCTCCGCGGTGGCGACGGCTCCCTCGGTGATCGCGGCGTCGGGGGGGAACCGGCGCGCCTCGTGGAGCAGGTTCTCCAGGAGCTGGTCGGACATCCCGGTCTCCTCTCGTGTGGCGGGAGTCACTGAGCTAAGCCGACCCTAAACGTGGCTCAGGGGATCCGACAGCCCGGTGACCCCGGCACCCCGGCTCCCGGACCGTCCGCCGCGGCGACCGGTCGACCGCCGTCCCGCCCTCCCCGCAGGCCCGTGACCTTCACGACTTCTCCGCATCGTCACCACCGTCCGTCCCTCGCCCCGCCGCTACGGTCGATCACCGTGAGCACAGCGACGTCGAGGACCGACCCCGCAGGGCAGGGACGCAGGCTGCTGGTGGTGGAGGACGACCGGGCTATCGCGGACGCGATCGTCCGCCGGCTCGCCAGCGAGGGATACGCCGTGGACGCCGTCTACGACGGTCTCGCCGCGGTGGAGGCCGCCGAGCGGACCCGCTACGACGCCGTCGTCCTCGACCTCATGCTCCCCGGTCTCGACGGGCTGGAGGTGTGCCGCCGGATCCAGGCCAGGGCCCCGATCCCGGTGCTCATGCTCACCGCCCGCGCCGAGGAGACCGACCGGATCATCGGGCTGGCCGTCGGCGCGGACGACTACCTCACCAAGCCGTTCAGCCCCCGGGAGCTGGTGGCCAGGGTCGCCGCCCTGCTGCGCCGGGTGGACCGCGCGGCCGAGCTGGCCAGGACCGCGACGGAGGGGGCCCGTCAGGTGCTGGACGTCGGCGACGTCCACGTCGACGTCGCCGCCAGGCGGGTGCGGGTCTCCGGGACCGAGGTGCACCTCACCCGCACCGAGTTCGACCTGCTCACGGCCCTGGCCGGCCGCCCGGGCGAGGCGGTGTCCCGGGAGCGGCTGCTCGAAGAGGTGTGGGACTGGTCGACCGGCTCGGTCGCCGCCGCCGTGACCGGAGGGGCCGGCCGGGCCGTGGACAGCCACGTCAAGGCGCTGCGGCGCAAACTGGGCGCCGACCGGATCCGCACCGTGCACGGCGTCGGCTACTCCTTCGAGGCGGAGAGCTGAGATGTGCCGTCCCGACCCGCGCTCGCCGCACCGGCGGCTGCTGGACCTGCGCCCCCTCGACCTCGTCGGCTCGATCAAGGTGAAGCTCGGTCTGCTCGTGGTGGCCAGCGTCGTCGCGACCGCCCTGCTCACCTGGTACGGCCTGCTCGTGCTCGGCTGGTGGCCCCGGTACACCCTGCCGGTCGCCGTCCTGGTGAGCCTCGGGGTGACCCAGGCCCTCGCCCACGGCATGACCTCGCCGCTGCGCCAGATGACCGCGGCCGCCCGGGAGATGGCGGCCGGGCGGCCGGCCGGCGCCGTCCGGGCCACCAGCCGGGACGAGGTCGGCGAGCTGGCCAGGGCGTTCCTCGCCATGTCCCGCGACCTCGCCGCGGTCGACCGGCAGCGGCGCGAGCTGCTCGCCAACGTCAGTCACGAGCTGAGGACGCCGGTCGCCGCGCTGCGGGCCCAGCTGGAGAACCTCGTGGACGGCGTGCGGACCGCCGATGCCGAGGCCCTCGCCGAGCTGCTCGGCCAGACCGAGCGTCTCGGGGTGCTCGTGGACGACCTGCTCGACCTGGCCAGGGCCGAGGCCGGGGTCGCCCCGCTGGACCGCTCGGAGGTGGACGTCGCGATCCTCGTCGCCGACGTGGTCCGCCAGGTCGGAATCGTGCGTCCGGACCGCCGGATCGCCGCCGACGTCACCCCGGGGCTGCGGGCCGACGCCGACCCGGCCCGGCTGCGCCAGGTGCTCGTCAACCTCGTCGACAACGCCGCGCGGCACTCGCCGGACGGCGGCCGGGTGGACGTCGTCGGCCGGGCCGGCCCGGAGGGTGGGTTGGTGATCGAGGTGCTCGACGACGGTCCCGGCATCCCGGTGGAGGACCGTGAGGCGGTGTTCGAGCGGTTCCAGCGGGGGTCGGGGGGAGAGGAGGACGATCACGGCTCCGCGGGGGGCGGAGCGTCGAACCCGGACGGAGGGGGCACCGGTCTCGGCCTCGCGATCGCGCGGTGGGCCGTCTCCCTGCACCGGGGCCGGATCGCGGTACTCACCGCGCCGGGGCGGGGCTGCCGGATCCGAGTGGAGATCCCACGCACGAATGGTGAACCCGCTGACAACGCAGGACCGGCGGACGGCGTCAACACGGTGCCGGGCCGCGCCACATCCAGGAGGAATCCATGAGCGACGCCGTCCCCCCGACCGAACCGACGCCCCCGACCGAACCGGCGCCTCCGGTGCCCCCGACCGAACCGGCGCCTCCGGTGCCCCCGACCGAACCGGCGCCTCCGGTGCCCCCGGCGGAACCGGCGCCTCCGGTGCCCCCGGCGGAACCGGCGCCACCGGCACCTCCTGCTCCACCGATGCAGCAGGTGCCTGCCCACACCGGGGCGGCCGCTCACCCGACGGCCGCGCAGGTCCCGGCCTACGGTGCGGTCCCGTCGGGGATGGTCGTCCCGGCGCCTCCGGCAGGCGCCTACGCCCCGGTGGCGCAGTACCCCGGGGTCCCGCAGGCCGGCGTGTACCCGTGGGCTCCCCCACCGGCGACCTCGCCCGGCACCCTGCTGAAGGGCTGGCCGGGGCCCGAGGGTGCCGCTCCGCTGCGGCTCCTGGTGGGTGCCGCCGTCGTCGGTGTCCTCACGGGAACGCTGCTGTTCACGTCCCGGGCGGGGATCAACTTCACCCTGACGACCGTCGCGGCCATCCTCGCCGTCGCGGTGCTCGGGATCCGGCGCAGGGACGCCTGGCACCGTTGCCTCGGCGTGCTCGCGCTGGTGCTGTGCGTCGTGCCGTCGCTGTGGGACAGCGGCTGGTTGGTGGCGCTGTGCCTGATGGGAGCCTTCGGGCTGACGGCGTTCGTCCTCGTGGACGGGCGTGGGTGGAGCTCCGTGCCGCTGGCCGTCCCGATCCTCGGGATCGCGGGGGTCCGGAGCCTCGGCTGGACGCAGCGAGCCGTCGGCGGGGTCAGCGCTCCCCGCAACCTCGGCTCCTGGCTGCGTGGTGGCGGGCTGGGCGTCGTCCTGGCGCTGATCATCGGTGCCCTGCTCGCCTCGGCCGACGAGGGGTTCGCCAACGTCGTCTCCCGGCTCGTCCCGGACGTCCACCTCGGTGAGCTCCCGTTCCGGCTGGTGCTCGGCGTCATGGCCGCGGGGCTGGTCCTCGCGGGCGGGTTCGTCCTGACCGCCCCGCCGCAGTGGGGCAGCGGTGAGGGCACCGCCCGCCGTCGTCCGTGGCAGGAGTGGGGGATCCCGCTCGGCCTTGTCGACCTCGTGATCGTGGCCTTCCTCCTTGTGCAGGCGACCATGCTGTTCGGCGGGGACGAGGTCGTGCTGGAGGGCACCGGGGTGACCTACGCCGACCGGGCACGGGAGGGTTTCGGGCAGCTCGTCGTCGTCACCCTGATCGTCCTGGTCCTGCTGGGCTGGACCGGCCGGCGCTGTGACCCGGGACGGCCCGGCGACCGGCGGCTGCTCGCGATCCTCGGTGGGGTGCTCGTGATCGAGACGCTGCTGCTCGTGGTCTCCGCCCTGCGTCGGATGTGGCTGTACGAGCAGTCCTACGGCTTCACCGTGCTGCGGGTGAACGTCGCCGCGTTCGAGTTCTGGCTCGCGGTCGCCCTGCTGCTGGTCGCCGCGGCCTGGTGGTCCCGGATCGCGAGGATGCTGCCTCGGCTGATCGTGACCTGGGCCGGTGTCGGCCTGCTCGCGCTCGGTCTCGTCAGCCCGGAGGCCGTCGTCGCCTCCGCCAACGTGGACCGGTACCAGGACACAGGGAAGATCGACGTCTACTACCTCATCCAGCAGTCGGACGACGTGATCCCCGCTCTCGACAAGCTCGACGAACCGCTGCGGACCTGCGCCCTGGCAGCTGTCGGCCGGCTGGACAGCGAGCCGATCCCGTCCGCTGCCATCGACCCCGCGCCGCTGGTCCGGAAGAAGCCCGATCCCTGGTACGCCGTCAACCTGTCCAGGGCCCGGGCGGACGCCGTGCTGGACGGGGTCCAGCCGGGCACGAACGGGGCCGTCAACTGCGTCGCGCTCCTGAGCAGCCTGGAGGGGTCCTCCCAGTAGGGGCCGAGCCTCTGCCGGCAGGGGCGGCCCTCCGTCGGTAGGCAGGGGGCGAGTCCCTGCCGGAGCGGATCGGCCGCCAGGAGGGGAGCATGTCGGCCATGATCTTGGTGGAAACGGCACCGTGTACGGTTCGGATTCACCAAGATCATGGCCGACATGGCGTGAGGCCGGACGTGCTCGCGTCACCCGGACGCGCGTTCGTACCGACAGGACCCGGCTCGGACCGCCCCAGGGCAGTGCTCGGACCGCCCCAGGGCGGTCCGAGGGGTACCGAGGGGTACCGAGGGGTCAGACCACCGGGAGCGGGGGCGTCACCGGGGCGTGCACCTCGCGCATGAGCCAGGCGACGGCGTGCGCCGCGGGCCAGCCCCCGGCGTTCCCGCCGTTCAGCCAGTACTCGGCGTCGAGCCGGCGGGCCCCGGAGAGGTCGGACCCCAGGGTGACCATGGCGTCCTCGACGTACCCCTCCCTGCGGTGCTGCTCGATCCCGACGTTGGCGGTGAGCGCGTTGCACAGGCAGACACAGCCGACGGTGTCCTGCTCGTCGCCGCCCTTGCGGATGTAGACGTCGACCGGCTCGGCCGGGCAGCGGAAGCCGATGGCGCCGTTCTCCCGGACGTAGGGGTGGCGCAGGTAGCCGAGGTCGCACAGCCGCGGCCTGGCCTGGTGGACCGCAGGGTCGGACAGCGTCCCCGGGAGCTGGGCGACCTTGAAGGGGAACCCGGTGGGGGAGGCGATCGCGTCGGTCCTGATCTCCAGGGTCCCGGTGCGCATCCGCTCCAGCAGGGTCTCCCGCAGGTGGTCGGCGAGGCCGGACTCGCGGGACAGCGCGAACAGGGTGCCCACCTGCACCCCCTCGGCGCCGGCGTCGAGCGCAGCCCGTACCCGCTCCGGCTCGCCGTACCCGCCCGCCATCCAGAACGGCAGGCCGAGCGCGGCCATCCTGGTCAGGTCGGGCTCGTCACGGGGGCCGTACACCGGCTGGCCGTCGTCGTCGAGGACGAGCTGCCCGCGCGGGGGTGCGTTGTGCCCGCCGGCGACCGGGCCCTCCACCACGAAGCCGTCGGGACGGGTGTACTCGTCGCGCATGAGGTAGGCCGCGAGCACGTGCGCGGAGACGATGGCGAGGAACTGGGGCCGGGCAGGGGGCGCCAGCCGGTCGCCGCCGACGGACGCCGGGTCGAAGGTGACCTGTTGCGGGTCGCCGCCGATGACGTCCACGAACACCGAGCCGGGCCGGTTGGCCGCGAGCTCGGTCAGCAGCGACGGGATGTGCCGGGGGATGCCGGCTCCCATGAGCACGTAGTCGACGCCGGCGAGCATCGCCCCGTAGGCGGCGGCCGGCGTCCCCATCTGGATCTTCTCCAGGAAGTTGATACCGATGAGGCCGTCGTGTCCCTGCTTGGCCAGCCACACCTCGGCGAAGTTGCCCGCGATGCCCAGTTCGTCCCTGGACCTGTTCGGGCGGAGGCCGGGCTGGGGGGTCGGGTCGTACGGCTCGTCGGGACCGCGGCCCTCCGGCCGGAAGTACCGCGCGAGGACCCGGTCGGCCACGTCACGCAGCGGCAGGGCGGCCAGCGCCCGGCGCAGATGCCCGCCCGGGTCGCCGTCCTGCAGCCTGCGGGCGACCACGACGTCGAGGGCCGTTCCGGAGACCACCCCGAGCTGTCCCGTCCTGGCGACGGCGTTGGCGAGTTGCCAGGAGGAGACACCGACCCCCATACCGCCCTGGATGACGACGGGCCGGCGCGCTTCGAAGCTGGAAGCCATCGTCGTGGACCTTCCTGGGGTCGTCACCCCGCGGGCGACGGTGGGCGGGCGGGTGACGCGGTCCCAACGTCGCCGCAGCCGACCAGTCGGCCGAGAGGCCGAAGGTCCTCGCGCTGGAACCGGGTGCCCCCGTGGCTCGGGGGTCACTGTCGCGTCCCGACGAGCCTACGGCTCCGTAACCGAAGGTGCTACCCCGGGTCCGGCCTGAATGGATTCGTCCCGTCCGGTCGCGGGCGTGTCCGAGCCCCCGGATCCACGGATGGACCTGCGGTGTCGCGGTGTCGTGATTCCCCTGGGCCGGTTCCCCCGGGCAGGATGAGACGGGTGAACAGTGCAGCCCCGGACACCTTCCCGTCCCCCGACGGCCCGGACGAGTACGGCGTGGTGTTCCCCATGGTCGACGGCCGCCGGTCGACGTCCGCCACCGGCAGGGCGGTGGTGGCGGACGCCGTGCGCGACCTGGACCCGGCCCTGGCCGAGGTGGTCGGGTCCGATCCCGACTGGCGACACGGCTACCTGCGGGCCGTGCGCCGGATGACCGAACTGGAGGCCCGCTCCGGCGACGCGGCCCTCGCGATCGCCGGTGCGGGGCTGGACGCGGTCCACCGCCGGTTCCGGGTCCGTCAGGACGGCGAGGACCTGTCCCTTGACCAGGTGATGCGCCGCGACCCCGAGGGCTCGGCCCGCCCGCCTGCGGTGCACCCCGTGGCCGTCGCCGGGGCGGGGGAGCCCGGGCCGTGCGGGCTGGAGATCCCCTACCGAGGCGGCCTGCTCGCCGGGGACGACCTCGCGCGCCGGCTGGACACCTGGCTCGCCGACGGGATCGCCGAGCCGTCCCTCGCCGAGGCGATCACGGCGGTCGCCGAGCATCCCGAGTGGCTCGACCTGCGCGATCTCACCGTCGTGGTGCTCGGCGCCGGGGCCGAGCTGGGGCCGTTGCCGTCGCTGGTCCGCTGGGGTGCGCACGTGGTGGCGGTCGACCTCCCCGGCTTCGCCCGGTGGCGCCGGCTGATCGACGTCGTGCGTGCCTCGCCGGGGCGGATGACGCTCCCGGTCTCCCGGTGGCTCCCGGCGACGGCGACCGACGACGAGCTCGCCGCCGCGGCGGGGAACGACCTGTTGACCGCCGTGCCGGACCTGCTGGCCTGGCTGTCGTCCCTCGACGGGCCGCTCACCCTCGGCAGCTACGCCTACGCGGACGGGGCGGACAACGTCCGGCTCGCGGTCGCGGTGGACGCCCTCGCCGGGGCGCTGACGGCGGCGAGGGACGACGTGTCGCTGGCCTACCTGGCCACCCCGACCGACGTGTTCGCGGTCCCGGCCGAGGTCGTCGTCGACAGCAGGCGGCGGTACGCCTCCCGGGTGACCACCTGGCACCGGCTCGCCCGGCTGGGCACCGGGGGCCACCTGTTCGCCCCGAACTACTCCGGCAGGCCGGGGCAGCGCGGGTTGGTGAGGACAGCCGACGGCAGGCCGTTGGGGATCCTCGACGCGCTGGTGTCGCAGCAGGGCCCCAACTACACCCTCGCCAAGCGGATCCAGCGCTGGCGGGCGCTGCGCGCCAGGGCCGACGGGGTCAGGGTCTCCATCAACGTCGCGCCCGCGACCAGGACCCGGTCGGTGCTCCGCAACCGGGCCCTGGCTGCCGCGTACGCCGGGGCGCACCGGTTCGGGATCGAGATCTTCGACCCGCCCGCCGCGAACACGCTCATGGCCGCGCTGCTGGTCCACGACCTGCGCAACCCGGAGGCCGCTGCGGCTCCGGAGACGCCGCTGAGCACCCCGGTCGAGCTGTTCTGGCGAGGAGCCCTGCACGGTGGTCTGTGGCGCGGTGGGTTCGCTCCCCGCTCGGTGCTCGGGACGGCCGTCGTCCTCGGCATGGTGCGCCGCGGCGCCTGAGCCCGCGAGCGGTCCGCAGGTGGCCGTCGAGTGGTCTGCGAGCGGTCCGCGAGCGGTCGCCAGACGTCGACCGGTGGCCAATCGGGGTCATTCCTGAGATATGACCCCGATTGGCCACCGGTCAGCGAGGGACTGGTCAGCGAGGGACGGCTGAGCCGGTGGCGCGTGGGCGGCGGGTTGTCGGGGTGGGTCAGCCGGTGCGGTGCCGGTCCCTGGTCAGGCTGGCCGCCCTGACCAGCCGGTCGCGGAGCGCCTTGGTGTGCCTGCGGCTCACCTGCAGGATGCGGTCGCCCAGCCGGACGGCGCACCGCCCCCCGTCGGTGCGGATCTCGTCGACGTGGGGGAGAGCGACCAGGGTGCTGCGGTGGATCCGGACGAACCCGGCGTCCGCCCACCGCTCCTCCAGGGCCGAGAGCGGGATCCGGACCAGGTGGCTGCCGGTGGCGGTGTGCAACCGGGCGTAGTCCCCGTGGGCCTCGACGAAGCGGACCTGGGACCGTCGGACGAACCGGGTGACCCCCGCGAGTTCGACGGCGATCGTCTCGTCGTCGCCGCCGGGAGACGCCGCCGGGGCCGATCCCCTGGAGCCGTCGTCGCCGGTCCCGTCCCTGGCCGCGGTGCCGTTGCCGGTGCCATGTCCGGCACCGATGCCGGTGCCGTTCCCGGCGCCGTTGCCCCGCCCGCCGGGGGACGCCGTGTCCGCGACGTCCTCGACGACCCGTCGCACCGTGGCCTCGAGACAGCCGAGCCGCTGCGGAACCCTGGCGCAGTCGGTGACCCGGACCTCGAAGGTCCTGACCACGTCGGCCTCGCGCGCCGTGGCCACCACGACCCTGGCGCTGCTCGCGAACCGGGCGAGGGTACGGGCCAGGTCCCGTCCGGCCAACTCGGGTGCCTTGACGTCGCAGAAGACGACGTCGATCGTCCGGTCGCCGAGGACGTCGAGCGCCTCTGCGACCGTGGTCGCGGTCCGGATCTCTCCGATCCGTGGATCTTCCCCGAGTAGGCGGGTCACCTCGGCGCGGGCCGATGTCTCACCGTCGACGACAAGAGCAGACAAAGGCCGCGTCTGGGGCATCGTCGCACCAGCCATTGGGCGAGAGTACGACGAGGACCCCGTCCGAGGCGAGCAGGGATCCCGGATGTGGTCTCAACCTCGCCGAGGGTGACGAAACGGGTCCGAGGGGTCAGGTAAGGGTTTCCCGTCGGGCGTTCCGGTCGTGGGGCCGGGGTGCAGGCCCGTGGCGTGGGTCGGGGCGCAGGCCCGTGGCGTGGGTCGGGGCGCGGAGCCGGGTCAGGAGCCGGGAGGGCCGAACCGTCGCCAGAGTGCGTATCCGGTTGCACCGACGGCGAGTGCGCTGAGCACGGCACCGACGGCGAGGACCGCGGGCGGGAGCCCGTCGGGCAGCGCCGGGGCATCCGGCCCTGCCGCCGTCCCGGACGCGTCGGTCGACGTCGCGGAGGGCCCCGTCGTGGAGGTGACCGTCGCGGAGGGTTCCGCACCCGCGGCCGTCGTCCCGCCCGGCGTCGTTCCCCGCCCGGGTGCCGGGGGGGTGACGTGGGGCTCGGCCGCCGACCTGGGCAGGGTGAACCGGAACTCGCCGGAGACCGGATGGCCGTCCGCCGAGCTGACCCGCCACCCGACGAAGTAGGTGTCCGGAGCGAGACCGGCGAGCAGCGACTGGGTGACGGTCCTGCCGCGGACCGACACCGCACCGGTGGAGACGTCACCAGTGCTGCCGACCACCCGGACCACGGCCCCGATCGCGGTCACGTTCTCGGCGAAGACCAGCCGGACCTGTCGGGGCGGGGCCTTCAGGGTGCTGCTGTCGGCCGGGGAGCTGGAGACCAGACGGTTGTGGGCCGCGGCCGGAGCGGCGCCGAGTGCGACGGTGCCGAGGAGCACGCCGAGGATCACGACGGGGATCACGACGGGGAGCGCAGCTCGGCGTGCCCGCGGGGAGCTGCCGGGGTGCCGGAGCAGGCACCGGAGGGTGCGGATCCGACGGATCACCGAGGGGTGCGGGAGGAGGGCCGGCGTCGGCATGGGCGAACCCTACCGATCGGGGCGACCCCGACACCCTCCGAACGGCGTCGGGAGCGGCCGGATGCGGCCGGGGTCCGCCACGGCGAGGGATGGTCTCCTCCGCGGGCGGGCGGAAGGGCGGGCGGGTGCGCCCGTCACGGCGAGGCGGCGGTCTCCGTGCCGGCCGCGCCAGCCGAACTGGTCGTGCCGGCCGTACCGGCCGGACACGTCTTCTCCACCACGGGAGCGACGAGGGCGTCGCCCGGCATCACCAACGGGACGGCGTCCGTCCCCGTCCGGCCTCCCTCTCCGGAGCCGAGGAGGGCCGTCGCGTCGGACAGGGCGACCCGGGCCCCGCAGGTGAGGACCACCGTCGCGGGGGTGACCGTCACCGAGCCAGGTTCCACGCGGACCGGCTCGGGGAGCCGGACCACCACCTCCTCGCCCAGGTCGAGGCGGGTCACGGTGACCGGGACCCCCGCGGTCGAGGCCAGATGGACGTGCACCGAGACGCCCCGCTGCGGGTCCGCGCCGATGACGCCGGTCGCCCACGCGAGCACGACGCTGCCCTCCTGCGTCTGGCGGATCCCGGACCGCCTGCCCTCCTGGTACCCGCCGACACACCCCGCGACGAGGGCGACGCCGACCACGAGCAGGGTGATCACGGTGCGCGCCGACGCCCGTCCCTCCGGCACGGAGCGTCGGGCGGGCGAGGAGCGGGTGGAGGGCCCGGGACCGTCGTCCGGGTCCGGTGGCCGGAGCGGGACGGTGAGGTCGAGATCGAGGACGGGCTCGCGGGCCGCCGTCCGGCGGACCGGTGCGCCGGACGGAGGGACGGGTGCGCCACCTGGAGGCACCGGTGCGCCGTCGCGAGGGACGGGGCCGCCGTCCGGGGGGACGGGCGCGCCGTCCTGCCCGTCGGGGGGAGTCGGCCCACGGCTCTCCCCGGTCTCCGCGCCGGGAGCACCGCCGAACGGCCGGACCGGGGTGAGGTCGACGACGACGCTCGTGTTCGGGGCGATCTCCCGGGTCGGGACGGCGATCTCGGCCTGGCGGGTCTCCGGGGCCGAGACGGCGGCGTCCGAGGCGGGTGCGGCGGTCCCTACGCGCTCCTCACCGACGTCGAGGGTGTGCCGGGGGCAGCTCCCCGTGACCGAGAGATCGAGTTCGACCGGCAGCCCCCGGACATCGGGGACGTCGGCGGTCCCGGTCCCCGTCTCGGTGGTGCCAGCGGTCCCGGACGGCCCGGGGGGCTCGGCGGTCCCGGTCCCCGTCTCGGCGGTGCCAGCGGTCCCGGACGGCCGGGCGGGCTCCGCGGTCTGCACCAGGTTCCCGGATTCCGGGGACGCGGCGGCGCCGGTGCTGTCCTGGGCGCGAGGGGGATCCGGGTCCGGGGTCTCGGTGGTCGCTGCGTCGTCACGCGGCTCGGGATTCACCATGTGATCACTCCGATCCCGACGGACGGACGGGCGGCGGCACCCCATGGGGTGCCGCCGCCCTGCACGACCGTCGGGTTATCAGGCGCGTTTCGGGGTTCGCCGGACCGGGTCGAGCCCGTTACGGCGAGTCCTTTCGGAGGACTGCCCGCGCGTGGGTACCTGACTGTCGTGCGGTCCAGGGGCCGGCCTGGCCGATCCTCTGTCCGTAACGTCATGTGTACTCCACGTCGTCGTCTGAGGGAAGGGGTCGAGCGAGGTTCTGCGTCCGACAGTGGCAGGATCAACCGCCTCGTCCCGGGTGAGAAGCCCGTCAGCGGTACGGCGGCGGGTGGTGGTCACTGCGGTGCGGCCTGGCGACGCCGTTGCCGTGAGGCCTGGTGACGCACCCTGGGGACCGGCGTCGGGACATGGTCCACGCGACTCCGAGCGCCACGGCGACGCCGGTGAGGGCGCTCGCGGCGAGGGCGGCTCGTCCCGACGGCGGCACCCGGGCCACCTGGTCGGCGACCCGTGAGCGCAGCGTCACCGGGTGGGTGAAGTCGAGCACCGTCCACTCCCGGGCAACGGCGAGCCGGCGCAGGGCCTTGTCCGGGTTGACGGCGTGGGGGTGGCCCACGGCCTCCAGCATGGGGACGTCCGTCATCGAGTCCGTGTAGGCGTAGCAGTCGGCGAGGTCGTAGCCCTCCCGCTCGGCGAGTTCCCGGATCGCCACCGCCTTCTGCTCCGCGTAGGCGTAGAAGGCGATCTCTCCGGTGTACCGGCCGTCCTCGATGATCATCTGGGTCGCGATCACCCGATCGGCTCCCAGGAGGGTGCCGATCGGCTCGACGACCTCCGACCCGGACGTCGACACGATGACGACGTCCCGCCCGGCCTCGTGGTGCTCGGCGATCAGAGCCGTCGCCTCCCGGTACACGGCGGGCTGGATGATCCGTTCGAGGGTCTCGGCGACGATGTCCCTGACCTGCTGGACGTCCCACCCTGTGCACAGCTCGGAGAGGTACCGGCGCATCCGCTCGATCTGGTCGTGGTCCGCCCCTCCGGCGAGGTAGAGGAAGTGCGCGTACGCGCTCCTCAGCACGGCTCTCCGGGTGATCAGACCGCCCGCGTAGAAGGGGCGGGAGAACGCGAAGGCGCTCGACCTGGCGATGATCGTCTTGTCGAGGTCGAAGAAGGCGGCTGTCCGCCCCGCAGGCGCCATCCCGGCAGCATAGGTCGCCGGCAACGGCCCTGGCCCGTCTCCTCGCCGGTCGGGAGGCGATCGTGACGACGTCCCGGTCGTGAGGCGGTCGTGAGGCGGTCGTGAGGCGGTCGTGACGACGTCGGGTCGGCGGCCGGGACGAGGGAGTTGACCGGGCATCACCGGCGGATGCCAGGATCTCCCTGGCTCACGTGAGGCAATTCACATCTGAGTCTGGGGTTCGGAGAGGGCGTCCAGGGTCCGATGGGTGCCGTTCTGATGGCTTCGGAGACCGAAACGGGGCGCAATCGACCTTCGAAATTCGTCGTTTCGTAGCCCAGGGTCAACGAATATCGTCGAATTTTGGCTGGCCCTGGCAAAAGGGGCAGAAGAGTCCCGCCGGGTGGTTGCGATTGCGGCTCCGTGGGTACAGACTTCCGTCGCCGGCGTAACGCCGCGCTCGCCGGTCCGACTCCTCCCCCCCGAGCCGGACTGGTGGACGGCCCCCGCTCCCCCCCAGCGGGGGCCGTCACGTTTTGCCGCACCGTCGGCAATCCCCGCGACCTGGTCATCCCGGGAAGTTGCGCAAGCCCCCCGAGCACCCGGTCGGCCCGGCAGGCTCCAGCGCCATGGCGAGCCCGGTCACCCCGGGCGGCATTGCTGAGCGGCGTCTGCTCTCCGGCTGGGGTGCCGGTGACGCCGATCCGATCCGTCATCCATGTTGATCAACTTTGCCGTCCCCCGAGGTAGGTCACCTCCAACCGCCCGGCGAGGTGGGTCAGCCCCGGATGCCGCCGACCGTCCGGGTAGCGCGACCTCGAGTTGTCCACAGGTCGCGGTCACGTCCCGTCGTCCACAGCCCCAGGCGTCCGCCCGGTCGGGCCCTCCCGGCACTCCCATGCTCGTCGGACAGGCCGTGGCGCAGGTGGTGCCCGTCCGACGACAGGAGGTGGTGTCCGTGATCCGACAGTCGACGTTCACCAGGGAACGGCCGGATCACCAGACCGTGCCCGAGGTTCTCGCCGTGACCGCCGACCCCGCCCTGGCGGACCGGTTGCGGCGGATCGCCGCCGTCACCGGAGTCCCGTTGGTGGTGGAGCCCCGCGTTCCCGGGCGTGCCGTCTGTCGCCGCGCCGCACTGCTCCTTGTCGGCGCGGACGTCCTGGGCGACATCGCTGTCAGGGCCCTCCCGGGTGAGGGCGGCCTTCCCGCGGGGGGTGGTCTCCCCGCCGGGGCTGGCGTCGTCGTGGTCGCCGCAGGAGAGATCCCCGTTGCTGTGCGGGACGCGGCTGCGGTGGGGGCCGAACGCGTCGTGCTGCTGCCGGAGGACGAGCCGTGGCTGGTCGATCGGTTGGCCGGGGTCGAGGAGCCGGCGAACGGCGGGGTCGTCCTCGGGGTGGTGGGCGGCCGTGGCGGAGGCGGGGCCACCGTGCTCGCGGCCGCCATGGCGCGGTGCGCCGGGTCCTGGGGGGTTCCGGTGCTCCTCGTCGACGCGGATCCGATGGGCGGTGGGGTCGATCTGGTGATGGGCGCCGAGGACGTCACCGGGCTCCGGTGGCCGGAGTTGGCAACGGTTCGGGGGCGCCTCCCGCCGGGTGCCCTCGCCAGGGCCCTGCCGTTCGTCGACGGTGTCGGCCTGCTGTCCTGGGACCGGAGCGACCTCGCGGCCGTCCCGGCCGCCGCCGTGCGTGCGGTCGTCGCGAGCGCGACCCGGAGCGCCGACCTCGTGGTGGTCGACCTGCCCCGGCACCTCGACGACGCGGCGGTCGCCGCCGCCGAAGCGTGCGACGTCGTGCTCGTGGTGGTGCCGGCGGAGATCCGAGCGGTCGCTGCGGCCGCCCGGGTGATCTCCGCCCTGCGGCCGGTGGTGGACGACCTGCGCGCGGTGGTGCGGGGTCCCGCCCCGTCCAGGCTGCCCGCCTCGGCGGTGGTCGAGGCGCTGGGTGTTCCGCTGGCGGGAGAGCTCCGCTCCGATCCCCGGCTGGCCGCAGCACTGGAACGGGGCGAGCCGCCGGCGCTGCGGGCACGGGAGCCGCTCACGGTGTTCTGCCGGCGACTGCTCGCCGAGCTGACCTCCTTCCCTGACGCCGAGGCTGCGGGCGGCCGGGTGGAGAACCGCGTCCGATGAGCCCCGCCGAGCCGGTGCCCGCCGGGAACCTGGACGACACGCTGCTCACCGCCCTGGTCGAGGACGTCCGGATCCGGCTCGCCACCAGACGGGCGGTACCGGCAGCCCGGATCCCCGACGCGGACCTCGCCCGGGAACTGCGGGAGGCGGCGACGGCGAGGGGCGTCGTCCTCGGGGTGAGCGATCTCCTCGGCGCGATGTCCCGAGCAGGTGCCCTGCTGGGCGGTCTCGGGCCGCTCGACGCCGTGGCCGCCGACCCCGCCCTGACCGACGTCCTGGTCAACGGTGACGGCAGGGTCTACCTGGACCGCGGGAACGGGCTGGAGGAGGCCGACCTCGATCTCGGAGGGGAGAACGAGGTCAGGGCTCTCGCCGTCAGGCTCGCATCCCTGGGCGGGCGTCGGCTCGACGAGGCGTCCCCCTACGTGGACGCCAGGCTCCCGGGAGGGGTTCGGCTGCACGCCGTGCTCCCACCGCTCGCTCCGGAGGGGACCCACCTCTCGCTGCGGTGGGTGCGCCGTACCGGCTTCTCGCTGGAGGAACTCGTCGCCGCGGGAACGGTGCCACCTGCCCTGGCCGAGGTGCTCTGCGCCCTGGTCCGCAGTCGCGCGGCCTTCCTGGTGAGCGGGGGCACCGGGGCCGGCAAGACGACGCTGCTCGGGGCCCTGCTCTCGCTGGTACCGCCGCGAGAGCGGCTGCTCCTCGTCGAGGACGTCAGCGAACTGGCGCCACGACATCCCCACGTCGTCCGTCTGGAGGCTCGTCGACCCAACGTCGAGGGCCGCGGTGGCGTCGGGCTGGACGAGCTCGTCCGCCAGGCTCTCCGGATGCGTCCCGACCGCCTCGTCGTCGGCGAGTGCCGGGGGCCGGAGGTCCGCGATCTACTGGCAGCGCTCAACACCGGCCACGAGGGGGGCTGCGGGACGGTGCACGCGAACGCGCCGGTCGAGGTCCCTGCCCGGCTGGAGGCGCTGGGCAGCCTCGCCGGGTTGTCGCCGCGGGCCGTTCGGGTCCAGGTCGCCGCGGCGCTCGACGTGATCGTCCACCTGCGTCGGGACGGGCCGTCCCGACGGGTGGTCGAGGTCGCGGTCGTCCGGCGGGCAGGCATGGACGGGGTCGAGGTGCTCCCGGCCCTCGCCCTCACGATCCGTCGGGAGCCTGCCGGACAGGGGCCTCCCGGTCGGGGCGCCGCCAGCAGAGGTACCCGTTCGGGTCCCGCACCGGCCCTCGGACCGGAGCCGGTGAACCCAGGGTGGCAGCTACTCTCCCGGCGTCTCGGTCTCGTCCCGGCCCCACCCGGTCATGCCGTGGGCTCCGACGACCGGATCACCACGTTCCCCCGTGCCGGCGAGGAGCTCCACAGCCCTCGGGACGCGGACCGATGACGTCGAAGGGGTGGTGCACCGGTGACCCTCGCCTGGTTCCTTGCCGGAGCAGCGGCGGCCGGAGTCGTCCTCGTCGCTCCCGGACGTCCCGGCCGCGGCGCCCTCCGTCGGCGTGGTGCGTCGCCCCCGCGCGGTGGCAGCCTCGGCCGGCACGCCGACGGGAGGCTACGAGGGCTGTGGGCGGCTGTCCGCGGACGCCGGCCCGGTCCCCGCCCCGAGTCCGTGGTGGAGCTCGTGGAGCGGCTGGCGGCGCTCTCCCGGGCGGGGATCCCGCTCCGGCGCAGCTGGGAGCTGTTGGCGCGGCGGCACGACGTGGCCCGGCTCGTGGTCGCCATGCTCGACGTCGGCGGTGATGCCGGAACAGCCCTGCGCCTCGCCGGAGCCTCGGCCCGCGCGGACCCCCGGCTCCCGTGGCTGGCCGCGGTGTGGACCGTGACGGAGCGCACCGGGGCACCTCTGGCCGACGTCCTCGACCGGTTCGCGGACGGCCTCCGCGCCGAACGGGAGGTGGCCAGGGCCAGGGACGCCGCCGTTGCCGGTCCCCGAGCCACCACCGCGGTGCTCACGGCGTTCCCGGCGGTGGGGCTCTGCCTTGGGCACCTGCTGGGCGCGCATCCACTGGACACGCTGCTGCGGACCTCACCCGGCAGGGTCCTGCTCGTCGCGGGAGCCGGGTCCTGGCTCGTGGGCCGGCTGTGGATCGTCCGCCTCGTCGCCGGGGCAGCGCGCCCTCCGCGCAGTTCCCGGTCGCGCGCCCGGGGTGAGCCGGGATGACGGCCCTCGTCGTCGCGTTCACGCTCGGTCTCGCCGTGCTGCTCCACCCCCGGCGCCGGGCCGACGCCGTCCTCCGGCTCGACCGGATGGACCCCGTGCCCGGTGGGGCCTCCAGGCCCCCGGGGGAGAGCGCTCGGTGCCCCTCCCCGGTTCCCGACGCGTCAGGCCGGCCGGGCGGCCTCCGTCGAGGACGACCACGCCGGCGCTCGGCGAGGGCCGTCTGCCCGCCCGCCCTCGTCGTCGACCTCGTCGCGGCCGTCCTCGCGGCGGGAGCGTCCCCTCGGGCAGCCGTCCTGGCCGTCGCGGACGGGCTGGAGGCCGTCGGAGACCCCGCCGCAGTCGAGCTGACCACCCTGGTCGGACGGCTCGACAGCGGGCGGGACGAGGCCGAGTTCGCGGCGGGAGGCGCAGGGCAGGAGCCGATGGACCAGCTCGGGGAGGTGTTGAGCCTCGCAGGGGAGAGCGGGTTCGCGCCGGCGGGGCTGGTGCGGAACCTGGCGACCGAGCTCAGGCGGGCCGAGGTCGCCCGGGCAGCCGTCCTCTCGGCCCGTCTCCCCGTGGTGCTCGTGCTCCCGGTGGGGCTGTGCCTGCTCCCGGCGGCCGTGCTGCTCGGGGTGGCACCGGTGGTGCTCGACCTCCTCCTCGGGATCGTCGGGGGGTTCGGCTGATCGTCGATCAGCCGGGGGACACCCCCTCGGCAGGTCCCGTCACTCCTCCACAGGCCCTCCCGTCGTCCCACTGTTCACAGGCTCACGCGGCCCGCCACCGCGCCTTCGTTGCGGGCGGAACCCTCGAGCCATCGCGGCTCAGGACGGCACCGGCCCGGTACCCGTCTCCCCGAGCCCGCACCGTCACGGGACGTCCTCCGTCCCGGCGAACCACGGGAGGTGGAACATGATCGGCACAACACCACACCGGATCCCCGGACCCACCCTCGACCCGGTGTCCTCACCCGCGGCCGTCGGCTCCGGGGCACCTCGCCCCAGGTCGGCGCCGCGACCCGGGCTCGGCCTGCGCGACGCCGGGATGGCTACGGCGGAGTACGCCATCGCGACCCTCGCGGCCTGCGGGTTCGCCGGTCTCCTGCTCACCGTGTTGCGCAGCGGTGAGGTGCGGGCGTTGCTGGCGGGGATCGTCCGCAGGGCCCTGGGGACCGGCTGACATGGGGTGCCCGTCCTCCGGAGTCCGGTGCGGGTCGGCCGGGGAGCGAAGGCCGTCGGCGTTCCCGGAGGTACCCACCGCCGGGCCGGAGGGGTCCACTACCCAGGCACGCACCCCCCGCCGGTGTCGTGGCCGCGACCCGGGATCGGTGACCGCCGAGACGGCTCTGGCCCTGCCGAGCGTCGCGGTGCTCCTCGCCCTGGTCGCGTCGGTCACGGTGGCCGTGGGCGCCCAGCTGTCCTGCACCGACGCCGCGCGTGCGGGTGCGAGGGCCGCCGCCCGCGGGGAGAGCCCCACCCGGGTGAACGAGGTGGCGGCGCGGTTGGCGCCGTCCGGCTCGGAGATCAGCCTCACCCGTGGGGGCTCCACAGTGCGGGTCCGGGTCGCGTCGACCGCCGACCTTCCCCTGCCGGGGCTCCCCTCCGTCCGGATCGTGGCGAGCGCCGTGGCCGAGGTGGAGGACCCGTCGGGCGGAGCACTGCCGTGACCGGGCGGCACCGGCCGGGTCGCCGGACCGACCGAGGAGGCGGAACGGCCCTCACCCTGGCCGTCCTCTGTCTCGCCGCCGTGGTGTCCGTCGCGGTGGCCACCGTCGGGCGGGCCGCTGTGGCAAGGCACCGGGCCGAGACCGCGGCCGATCTCGCGGCACTGGCGGCGGCGCGAGCGGTCCTCGACCCCCGGGCCGGTCCCGCGTGCACCGCAGCCGCCCGGGTGGCACGAACCAACGGTGCGAGGGTGCACCGGTGCCGGGTCCGGCCGGATGCCAGCGTGCTCGTCACCGTCGCGGTGTCCTGGCCCGGCCCTCTGGCGTCATGGGGTCCCGCTCTGGCCTCGGCACGGGCCGGACCCGCGGTGTCAGCCGGCGGAGGCGACGGAGGGGGTCTCCGCCGGGGCGTCGGCGAGGACGGCGTCGAGGAACCGGATCGCAGCCGGCTTGTCGAGGGGCTCGTTCCCGTTGCCGCACTTCGGCGAGTGGACGCAGGACGGGCAGCCGGCCTCGCACCCGCAGGACCGGACGGCGTCCCTGGTCGCGCGGAACCACGTCGCCGCGAGGTGGAAACCCCGCTGGGCGAATCCGGCGCCCCCCGGGCTCGCGTCGTGCACGAAGACCGTCGGGCACCCGGTGTCCTGGTGCAGGCTGGTGGAGACGCCACCCACGTCCCAGCGGTCGCAGCTGGCAACGAGGGGCAGCAGCCCGATGGCGGCGTGCTCGGCCGCGTGCGCGGCCCCCGGAACGCTCCGAGGCGGCACCCCGTGGGCGAGGAGCACCTCCTCGGGGACGGTCCACCACACCGCGGTGGTCCGCAGGGTGCGCTCCGGGAGATCGAGGGGCTCCTCGCCCAGCACGGTGCCGGAGCCGGTGTCCCTGCGCAGGAAGGAGACCACCTGCGAGGTCACCTCCACGTTGCCGAGGGCGAGTCCGACCTGCCCCCACCGGGTCTCCTGCCGCACGCCGAGGACGTGGATGCCGACGACCTCGCGGGTCTGGGTGAACACCGCGCCGTCCGTCGGCTCGACGAGGGCGAGGTGGTCGTCGAGCTCCAGCGACCGCACCAGGTAGGGGCCTCCCTGGTGCAGGTAGACGGCTCCGGGGTGGACGGCGTGGTGGCTCGCGGGGCCGTCGACGGTCCCCAGCAGGCGGCCGGTGGCGGCCTCCACCACGCGCACCGCCTCCTCGCCCGTGCCCCGGAGTTCGGCGAGATCGGTCGGTCGCGACTGCCGGGTCCAGTACCAGCCCGACGGGCGGGCGCGGAGCGCGCCGCGGTGCACCAGGACCTCGACGAGCTCCGCGGCGCCGGGGCCGAACAGCGGCAGGTCCTGGGGGTGCAGGGGCAGCTCCGCGGCAGCGGCGCAGAGGTGGGGGGCGAGCACATAGGGGTTCTCCGGGTCGAGCACCGTCGCCTCGACGGGGCGGTCGAACACGGCCGCCGGGTGATCGAGGAGGAAGGTGTCCAGGGGATCGTCCCGCGCGACGAGAACGGCGAGCGCCTCGCGGTCCCGGCGTCCGGCACGCCCGGCCTGCTGCCACAGCGACGCCAGCCGTCCGGGCCACCCGCAGATCAGGACGGCGTCGAGCCCGGAGACGTCGACGCCCAGCTCCAGCGCGTTGGTCGTGGCCAGGCCCAGCAGGGCACCGGATCTCAGGGCTGCCTCGAGGGCTCTCCGGTCCTCGGGGAGGTACCCGCCCCGGTAGGAGGCGATGCGGTCGGCCGCCTGTCCCGCGCGATCGAGCCGGCGCCTGGCGTCGGCGGCGACCACCTCGGCCCCACGTCGGGACGGGACGAAGGCGAGGGTGGGAACACCGTGGGCCACCAGTTCGGCCAGCAGGTCCGCGGTCTCGGCGAGGGCCGTGCGCCGCCCGCGACCCGTCCGCCGCGCGTTCGCTCCACCCCGGTCGCCGGTGCCTCCTTCCAGGTGGTCGTCCGGCTCAGGGCAGGGTTCCCCCGCCTGCGGCACCGGACCCGGTTCCCACAGCAGGAAGGTGGTCCGCCCACGGGGGGAGGCGTCCTCGGTGACCTCGTCGACGTCGACGGCCAGCAGACGCCGGGCCGTCCCCGCCTGGTCGGCCGCGGTCGCGGACGCGAGCACGAACACCGGATCGCCGCCGTGGTGCTCGCAGAGGCGGCGCAGGCGGCGCAGCACCGAGGCGACGTGCGAGCCGAAGACGCCCCGGTAGTGGTGGCACTCGTCGACGACGACGTAGCGCAGCCCGCGGAGGAACCGGTGCCACCGGGTGTGCCCGGGCAGCATCACGTGGTGGAGCATGTCGGGGTTCGTGAGCACCAGGGTCGCGTGGTCCCGGATCCAGCGACGCTCGTCCGTCGGGGTGTCCCCGTCATAGGTCGCCGCGAGGACGCCGAGGTCCCCGAGGGACCGGATGGTGGAGTACTGGTCCGCAGCCAGGGCCTTGGTCGGCGCGATGTACAGGGCGGTCGTGCCCCTGCCGCCCGCGGTCCGCCGTCCTCCCCTGAGCGCGGTGAGGACCGGCAACAGGTAGGCGAGGGATTTGCCGGACGCCGTCCCGGTGCTGATGGCGACGGACCTGCCGTGCCAGGCGGCGTCGGCTGCTGCCACCTGGTGAGTCCACGGCCGGTCGACGCCGACAGTTCGCCACGCCGCGACCACCGCGGGATCGGCCCACTCCGGCCAGTCGGCACTCTGTCCGGCGCGGGCGGGGAGGATCTCCACGTGCCGTACCCGGGCGGCGAGCTCCGGTCGGCCGAGAAGGAGCTGGGCGGCGGGTGGCACCGCTGTCTCGTCCGTGCCGTCCACCACGTCCCCAGTCTCACACCCGTTGCGCCGCAGCGGACGTCGTGTGCCAGGGGACGGCGAGAGGAGACACCGCGAAGCGCAGAGGAGACACCGCGAAGCGCAGAGGAGACACCGCGAAGCGCAGAGGAGACACCGCGAAGCGGGCACGTTCTCCGGGGGTTCCGCCCCGGTGCAACGGTTTCGGAGCCACCCCGGAGCGCCGGGGCGGCGGACAGTGATTGAATGCCTCTGACCCGTGGGCCGCGTGGCCCAGGTCGCTGGAGGGGACGTGGAGCTCACGGTGACGAGTCGCCAGGAAGGCGTTCGCACGGTCATCACCGTCAACGGTGAGATCGACGTGTACACCGCGCCGAGCCTGCGCGAACGCCTGAACGATCTGGTGGCGTCCGGACAGTACGACCTCGTGGTCGACATGGCCGGGGTGGAGTTCCTCGACTCCACCGGACTCGGTGTCCTCGTGGGAGGACTGAAGCGGGTGAGGTCGCACGACGGTGCCCTCAGGCTCGTCTGCGACCAGGAGAAGATCCTCAAGGTCTTCCGGATCACGGGGCTCACCAAGGTCTTCCCGATCCACGCGACGTTGGAGGAGGCCCTCGCGGCCGATTCCCGGGAAGGGACGGTCGGCTGACCACGCCGACCTCGCGGCGAGCTTTCGAGTACCCATGTCCATAGTCGCCCTGCGTTTCCAGCCGACCGCCGAGCATGTCCGGACGGCCCGGCTGATCGCCGTTGCGGCGGCCAGGAGAGCCGGTGTCGACGAGGCGCGGCTGGACGAGGTCCGGCTGGCCGTCGGCGAGGTGTGCGCCCGCGCCGTGAGGCGGTGTCAGTCCACGGGGGTCGGTGCCGCGGTGCTGATGGAGATGGACGACGCCGACCTGCGTCTCCAGGTCCGGGTCACCGACCGGGCGGACCTCGCGATCGAGGAGGAACCGGTCGCCCTCGCCCTCGTCCGCGGCCTTGCCGACACGGTCCTGGTGGGCGACGGGCCGGGGGGAGCAGGCGGGATGCTGGAGATGGGCTGGGCGCTCGTCGGTCAGTGACGGCGCAGGTGGGCGGGTGTCGACCGCCCCGGCAGGATCCGGGACCGGCGGGCCGTCGGCGATGGCGTCGCCGACGGTGACGAATGACCGGAACGAGCGAAGACGTACCGGACGAGCGTCCGGGTGGTCGCCCATGTCACACGGGGCGGGTCTCGACCTCATGACCGGGTTCCGTAGACTCCGCGCCGTCCGAGAACCGGTGTGGCCGGAGATGGGGTCCGCCGGGCGCAGCGAAGCAGGACAGCCATCGCCCCCGGAAGTGTCCGGTGAGGGCGGATGAGGACGTCATTGTCGAGGAGGACGACGGGATGAGCGCGAGCATGATTGCCGCTGAGGGTGGCGGGGAGGTGACCCTGGCCGGAGGGAACCTGACCCTTGTCGCCGTTGTTGCGGCGATCTCCGTGGTCGGTCTCGCGACGGCATGGCTGTTCCGCACCCAGGTACTGGTTGCGGACGAGGGCACCGAGAAGATGAAGGAGATCGCCCGCGCCGTCCAGGAGGGGGCGCAGGCGTACCTGAACCGGCAGTTCCGCACTCTGGGCTGGTTCGTCGTCCTCGTCTTCTTCCTGCTCTTCGCCCTGCCCGGCGATCTGGACATCAAGATCGGCCGGAGCATCTTCTTCGTCGTGGGTGCCCTGTTCTCGGCCACGATCGGCTACCTCGGCATGTCCCTGGCCGTCCGTGCCAACGTCCGGGTCGCGGCAGCCGCCCGCGGCACCGGTGGCCGGGACGCCGGGATGAGGGTCGCCATCCGGACCGGTGGGGTGGTCGGGATGGCCACCGTCGGTCTCGGCCTGCTGGGCGCGGCTGTCGTCGTGATCCTCTACCGGGGCGACGCCCCCGCGGTGCTGGAGGGCTTCGGCTTCGGCGCCGCCCTGCTGGCGATGTTCATGCGGGTCGGCGGCGGCATCTTCACCAAGGCCGCTGACGTCGGTGCCGACCTGGTCGGCAAGGTCGAGGTCGGGATCCCCGAGGACGACCCCCGCAACGCGGCGACCATCGCCGACAACGTCGGGGACAACGTCGGCGACTGCGCCGGCATGGCCGCCGACCTGTTCGAGTCCTACGCGGTGACCCTGGTCGCCGCGCTCATCCTGGGCAAGGCCGCCTTCGGCGAACACGGCCTGGTGTTCCCGCTGCTCGTGCCGGCCATCGGCGCCATCACTGCGGTGATCGGCATTCTGGTCACCCGGCCGCGGGTCGGGGAGCCCGGCCTGAAGGCGATCAACCGGGGCTTCTACATCTCCGCTCTTATCTCCGCCGCGCTGTGCGCCGTCGCGGCCTTCGTCTACCTGCCGGGCGGCTACGCCGACCTTGGAGTGGACGCCGTGAAGGACCTGGACGGAGACCCCCGGATCGCCGCGACCCTCGCCGTGTTCCTGGGGATCATCCTCGCCGGGGTCATCCTCTGGCTGACCGGTCACTTCACCGGTACCGAGCACGGTCCGGTGAAGAACGTCGCCCGCACCGCCCTGACCGGCCCGGCCACCGTCGTGCTGTCCGGGATCGGTGTCGGGTTCGAGTCGGCCGTCTACACCGCGGTGATCATCTCGGCGGCGGTCTTCAGCGCCTACCTGCTCGGCGGCGGTTCGATCATCCTCTCGCTGTTCTTCGTCGCCCTGGCCGGCTGCGGTCTGCTGACCACGGTCGGGGTCATCGTGACCATGGACACCTTCGGCCCGGTCAGTGACAACGCCCAGGGCATCGCCGAGATGTCCGGTGACGTGACCGAGGACGGCGCGCAGATCCTGACCGAACTGGACGCCGTCGGCAACACCACGAAGGCGATCACCAAGGGCATCGCGATCGCGACCGCCGTGCTGGCTGCGACCGCCCTGTTCGGCTCCTACAACGACTCCGTGGTCTCGGCCATGGAGGAGGCGGGCAAGACGGCCCAGGACGCGCTCGAGGCGTACCAGATCGTCGCGCCGAACACTCTGATCGGTCTGATCCTCGGGGCCGCAGTGGTGTTCCTCTTCTCCGGTCTCGCCGTGGACGCGGTGACCCGGGCGGCCGGTGCCATCGTCTTCGAGGTCCGGCGGCAGTTCCGCGAGCACCCCAGGATCATGGACGGGACCGAGAAGCCCGAGTACGCCCGGGTCGTCGACATCTGCACCAAGGACTCGCTGCGTGAGCTGGCCACTCCGGGTCTGCTCGCCGCCATGGCCCCGATCGCGGTCGGCTTCGGCCTCGGCGTCGGCCCGCTGGCCGGCTACCTCGCCGGTGCCATCGGCGCCGGGGTGCTGATGGCGGTCTTCCTGGCGAACTCCGGTGGAGCCTGGGACAACGCCAAGAAGCTGGTCGAGGACGGCGCCTACGGTGGCAAGGGTTCCGAGGCCCACGCCGCGACCGTCATCGGTGACACCGTCGGTGACCCGTTCAAGGACACCGCCGGGCCGGCGATCAACCCGCTCATCAAGGTCATGAACCTGGTCTCGTTGTTGATCGCTCCTGCGGTCGTCCAGCTCGACGACAACACCGGTGTCCGGCTGGCGATCGCTGCGGCCGCCGCCCTGGTCATCATCGGTGCCGTCACGGTCTCCAAGCGCCGGGTCAACACCCTGCAGGGACAGGAGCAGGGCGAGGAGGCTCAGGAGCTCGTCAACGCGTGAGCTGAGAGCCGATCCACCACCGTTCCATCGGTTCCGTCGGGAAGGCCCCGGGTACCCGTACCCGGGGCCTTCCCGCGTCCCGTCAACCGGTGCACCAGAGCTCGCCACAGGCTCGGTGCACCAGAGTGGCCCACAGGTCCGGCCCGCCGGGGCATCTCCGGATCCCCTGCGCCAGGGTGGCTCCCTGGTCCCGGAGCACCGAGGATCTCTCCCTCAGCACCGAGGATCTCTCCCTCGGGGCCGGTGCGCCAGGGCGTCCCCCTGGCCCCGAAGCAGGCCTCCAGCGGCCCTCAGCGGCGCCGTGAGGGCCTGGCGCCCTCCCGTTGTCCCTCCGGCCCACCGGCGGGCAGAAGGCCGTCCACGCCCCGCCTGCCCACGAGCAGGGCACGGTCCACACCCATGCGGGCCACGAGCAGGGCACGGTCCACACCCATGCGGGCCACGAGCAGGGCACGGTCCACACCGGTACTGGTGCCGGTGCCGGGCTCGGGCAGCCCGGAGGCCGCGACGGCCGGCGGTATCCGAACCGGTCACGGCGCCGAGACGGACGTCGGCGCCCGGAGAGGCTCCGGGCGCCGACGACGAGAGGGAGAGAGTGAGCCGGGGGTCAGACCTTGGCCCAGGTACGCAGGGCGTGCTCGACCAGGGCGATGAGAGTCTGCTTCGCCGACTCTCGATCCCTGGCGTCGCAGACCATGACCGGAACCTCCGCGCTGAGTTGCAGGGCGTCCCTGACGTCCTCCGGGCTGTGCCGGAGCATGCCGTCGAAGGCGTTGATGGCCACCACGAACGGCAGGCTCCTGGCCTCGAAGAAGTCCACCGGGCCGAAGCAGTCCTCCAGCCGCCGGGTGTCGACGAGGACCACAGCGCCGATGGCACCGCGGACCAGGTCGTCCCACATGAACCAGAACCGGTTCTGCCCCGGCGACCCGAACAGGTACAGGACGAGTTCGGAGTCGACGCTGATCCGGCCGAAGTCCATGGCGACCGTGGTCGTCGTCTTGTTCGGCGTCGCGCTCAGATCGTCGACGCCAACGCTGGCCGCCGTCATGACTGCTTCCGTCCGCAGGGGGACGATCTCGGAGACGGCACCCACGAACGTGGTCTTTCCGGCTCCGAACCCCCCAGACACGACGATCTTTGTCGAGCGGGTCGGCCGGCCCTCAGAGCCGCTGAAGACCACTGAGCACCCTCCTCAGGAATGCGGGGTCGCGTTCATCGCCGAGGGACGACGAGGTGCCGAGCACCTCGACGAGCCCCAGTTCCACCATGTCGGCGATGATCACGCGCGCGACCCCGATGGGGACACTGAGCCCGACGGCGATCTCCGCGACCGAGACCGTGCCCCGGGACAGTTCGATGACGCTGGCGTGTTCTGGTGAAAGGAGCGGGAGCGTTGACGTGTCGATGCCCTCGCCCCTGGTGACCACCAGTGCTTCGATCTCCAGATCGCGCACCGGGCGGGTACGCCCTCCGGTGCGCGAGTACGGACGGACGAGCGACGGCGAGGGATCGCTGTCCTCGAACGGGGGCTGGCGCTCGTCCATGGTTTCGATCGTCATCCTTCGGATCACGCGGTTCCCGTCCAGCCGGCAGGGCCGGAGGACTGACGGAGCGCGGGCGAAAGATGCTCACCGACGCGGTCGACGAGCATCGTCATCTCATAGCCGACGAGTCCGATGTCGGAGGTCGGGGCGGCGAGGACGGCCAGCCACGATCCGTCCGAGATCGCCATCAGCAGGAGGAACCCCCCCTGCATCTCGACGATCGTCTGCACCACCTGGCCGGCGGAGAAGCACAGGGCTGCTCCATTGGTAAGGCTACCCAACCCCGAGGCGACGGCCGACAGTTGGTCGGCCCGGTCCTTGGGCAGTGCGGCGGACGAGGCGATGAGCAGGCCGTCGGCGGAGACCACGGCGGCATGCGCCACGCCGGGTACCCGTTGGGTGAATCCGTCGACGAGCCACGCAATATCCGTGCCGGTTCCGGTGCTCACTGGTCTCCTCCCTCGTCGCCGGCCCTCTCACCGGCTTCGTGGTCGCCCGTGGGCGATGTTGCTCCGAACAGGCTGACACCAACGGCGTCCGTCGCGCCCACAGTTTGGCGACGGGCCTGCCTCGCACTGGACAACCCCTGCTGGTAGCTGCCCAACCGACCCCGGACGACCTCGGCGTCCGGACGCGGCGCCTGGGGGCGCCCCGGGCGGTTGGCGGTCGCCGCCATGGGAGCTGCGGCCGCTGCGGTCGGGAGCAGGTTCGCGCCGGGACGACGCCGCGGCAGGCCGCTGGTGGTGACGCCGGCGCTCTCCGGGGCCGCGGCGGCCCTGGCGTTCGCGGCGATCCACCGCTGGTCACCCAGCGCGGACCAGCGGCTGGACACCGGCTGCTCCTGCTGCTGCTGCTCGCGGAGATCGATGATCCGGGGCTGCGCCGCCGCCGCTGCCTGCTCGGGACGCGGCGCCTCCGCGGCAGCGGGGACGTCGACCCTGCGCGGCTCGGCAGGGGGCTGTTCCTGACGCGGCGCCTCGCCGAGGACCGACTCCTGCCGCACCGGCTCGGGTGCCGGTGGGACCGGCGGCCGGGACGGCGGGGTCGGCCGGACGGGGATCCTGGTGCTGGGGTCGAACCAGGCCGACAGCGAGTCGAAGATCGGGGTGGAGACGTCCTCCTCCGGGACGACGTCCTCGCCGATGAGCGGGGCTCCGGACTGGGCCGGGTGGTATCCGTTGACCCGGGCGTCGGCGGCGGCGCGGGCGGCCAGTTCGGTCGGCAGTTCGTCGTCCCAGGCTCCCGGTGCCCCGCCGGAGGACACCGAGGGGGCCGACTCGTTCGTGGTCGCCTTCGTCTGGTCGGTCGACGCGGCGGGGGAGACCGGCGTCGGTCCGGTCGCGGGGGCGATCGGCGGGGTCGGGGTCGGCCCGGTCTGCGGGGCGCGGATCACCGGGATCGACCCGGTGCCCGGTGACGGGGCGGACCGCGCGAACGGTCCCGTCACCGGCACCGGACCGACGACCGGCGTCGGACCCGTCGGCGGTGCGGGCCGGACGACCGGGAGGGGGCCGGTCGGCGGAGCTGTCGGCACGGCTCCGGTGCTCGGGGACTCCGTCGGGGCGCCGAAGGGGGTGAAGAGGCTGCCGGACGAGGTCGGGGCCGGGGCAGGGGAGCCGAGCGGCCGGAGCTCGGGGTCGGACACCGGCCGACGCGGCAGCGAGCCCGTGTCGCCGTAGGGCGAGGACTCGTCGTCGGCGGGCGGACGCGGGGCGCCGAGCGGGACCAGCCCCTCGACCTTCATCGGCTGACCGGAGGAGCCACCAGCGCCGCCGGCACCGGAGAGGAGCGCCCGCGGCACCGTGACCTCGGCGATCGTGCCCGCGACGCCGTCCCGCTGGCTGAGCCAGACCCGGAACCCACCGCGGTTGGCCAGTCGGGCGACGACGAAGAGACCCATCCGGGACGGGACCGTGGTGTCGACGGTCTCGCCTGAGGCCAGCCGGGCGTTCATGCGCTGCAGCTCGTGCGGCGGGATGCCGACGCCGGAGTCCACGACCTCGATGAGCAGATCCCGCTCGGCGTTGAACGAGGCCGACAGGAGGATCGGGCTGTTCGGCGGCGAGTACATGGCCGCGTTGTCGAGCAGCTCGGCCAGCAGGTGGACGAGACCACCCGCCGAGGGACCGGAGATCGACACCGCGGCGACCGGCTGCAGCCGGACCCGCTCGTACTGCTCCATCTCCGAGGTCGCGGCCCGGAAGAGCTCCGCGACGGGGACCGGGGCGCTGCTGCGGGTACGGACCTGCGAGCCGGCCATGACGAGCAGGTTGTCGTTGTAGCGGCGCATCCGGGCGGCGAGGTGGTCCAGCCGGAACAGGTTCCGCAGTTGGTCCGGGTCCTGCTCGGTGCTCTCCAGCTCGTCGATGATGCCCAGCTGCTTCTCCACCATGGACTGGCTGCGGCGGGACATGTTGACGAACGCCTCGTCAAGGGCCTGCCGCAATCGCACCTGGCTGGTCGCCAGCCGGAGTGCCTCGGCGCTCAACCCGTTGACGGCCGCGGCGACGTCGACGGTCTCCGGACCGGCCGTGAGGTCGGCAGGCAGCACCGGGTGGATCTTGACCTTCGCCTCCGGGCCCTCGGCCTCGATCCGGCGGACCGCGGACGGCAGCTGGACGGTGGCGACGTCGACGGCACCGTCGCGCAGGCTGCGCAGCGGGGCGGCGATCGTGCGGGCGAACCGGCGGGTCGCGACGATGACCAGGAGAAGGGTGAGGAACGCACCGATGCCGATGCCGGCTGCCTTGGCGAGGGAGTTGCGCTCGGAGATGGCGGCCGCGGCGCGGGTGTACTGGGCGACGTCCTGGACCAGCTCGTCGATGTCGGAGAGGCGCGAGCTCGCGGCCTCGGAGAAGGCCTGCGGGGAGCCGGGGACGGCCTCGGTGGTGCCCTGGGCCGCCTCCAGCAGCGCGACGGCGTCACGGCGGAACAGGTCGAGGCGGGTGTCGTCACCGCGGATGAAGACGATCCGGGCGAACTGGCGCTTGGTCGCCCGCTCCTCGGCGACGTCGAGGCGCTGGCGCTGCAGGTTGTTGAGCATCCCGAGCTGGTGGTACCGCGAGATGCTCAGCTGCTTCTGGGTCAGTGCCAGGGTGAGGATGTCCTGCTCCTCCGCCGCGGCCGCGGCGGTCTGGGTGAGGGCGGACAGGGTTGCGGCGCCGTCCGCGGCGCGCTGGTCGGCCGCGGTGTTGGTGAGTTCACGGGTCACGGTGTCGGAGAGCGCCGCGAGACCCTCGAAGACCGGGGCGAAGCTGCGGAGCACCGTCTCCGGGTTGCGCTCGGTCCCGGTGACCTCGCGGATGCCGGGGACGCGCTCGAGGGCGTCGTCGACCCGGGCCGCGGCGATGTCGATGTCGTCCGAGGGGTACTTGCTCGTCGTCTCCTCGAGCACCCGCTTGAGGGTCTGCAGCCGGCCGTCGCTCTCCTGCTGGTACTGCTTCAGCTTGGCCTTGTTCTCCTCGTTGCCGCCCGAGCCCTGCACGGTGAGGGTCAGGCTGCGCTCGCGCTGCATGGCGCCGCTGAAGGAGTTGGTGGCAAGGGCGAGCTCGGCGAGACCACGGGTCCGCTGGGCGCTGCGGACGTCCTGGAAGGACTGGAAGCCGATGATGCCGAAGATGACGAGGAGCACGGCCAGTGGGACCCCGACCAGGGTCGTGAGCTTCCGGCTGATCGGCCAGGAGGCCATCCCCCGCTGGCGCTCCGTCTCCCGCTGCGCGCTGGCGATCTGCTCGGAGACGCCCCACTCGGCGTCCGAACCCGGACGGTGGCGGGTGGAGAGCGGGCCGGCGGCGTGCATGCCGTCGGGACCGGTCGCTGCCGGTTCTGGCAAAGCCGTTCCGTGTCGGGGCACGTGACCCTCCCTGTCACCGCCGGGGCGGCGTGTGCGGTGCCTGGCTCACCGCCGGAAGCCGTCGGAACTGTCGCGACCCCATTGTCACGGCGCCTTGGATTCCGGTGGGTCTGCCCGATGGTGGCAGACGGCGCAAGGTCGAGGCTACGTCTTGGCTCATCAGAGTGGAACGATGAGTGACTGACCGGGCTCGGTCGGACGACCAGATCTCACTCAGTGTTGTTTTGGACTACGGACCGTCATCAAACTCGTGGTTGTCCGGCGGTGACCGTGGATTCCGGCCCGGTGGGGGAGACGGAACCGGTGCCCATGGTCCCTCGTCGGACCCCCTCGATGCGAGTCCCCGGAGGAATCGGCGTTACCGTGCATGGCCAGGGAGCGCGACGCGTCGGGCCCGGGAGGGCGGGTGCGTCGGTGGCGCGCCGCCGGGAACACGGTGCACCGGCGGGACGTCGGGACAGCGAGGACAGGCTGGCCCGCACGCGCCGGGCAGTGTCGCATCGTCAGGCAGGAAGGTAGGCAGTGGCCACGAAGAGTGCCTCGGAGGGCGCAGGCAGGCGGCTCGTGATCGTCGAGTCGCCCGCCAAGGCACGCACCATCGCCGGCTACCTCGGGCCCGAGTTCGCCGTGGAGGCGAGCATCGGGCATATCCGTGACCTGCCCCAGCCCAGCGAACTGCCGCCGGAGCTGAAGAAGGGGCCGTTCGCCAGGTTCGCCGTCGACGTCGACAACGGCTTCGAGGCCTACTACGTCGTCGACGCCGACAAGCGGAAGAAGGTCAGGGAGCTGAAGAAGGCCCTCGGCGGGGCCGAGGCCCTCTACCTCGCGACGGACGAGGACCGCGAGGGGGAGGCCATCGCCTGGCACCTGCTCGAGGTGCTCCAGCCCCGGGTGCCGGTGCACCGGATGGTGTTCCACGAGATCACCCGGGAGGCCATCCAGCGGGCCCTCACCGCCACCAGGGACCTGGACGAACGCCTCGTCAACGCCCAGGAGACCCGGCGCATCCTCGACCGCCTGTACGGCTACGAGGTGTCGCCGGTCCTCTGGCGGAAGATCCGTGCCGGTCTCTCCGCCGGCCGGGTGCAGTCGGTGGCCACCCGGCTCGTCGTGGAGCGGGAGCGGGAGCGGATGGCCTTCCGCTCGGCGTCCTACTGGGGGATCACCGGGGTCTTCACGGCAGGGCAGCCGCAGGCCGGTGCCAGGCGGCAGACCCAGCAGTTCCGGGCCCGGCTGGCCTCGGTCGCCGGGACGAGGGTCGCCACCAGCAGGGACTTCGACGACACCGGGTCGCTGACCGCCGCGGCCAGGTCCGCCGGGGTCGTGCACCTGGACGCCGAGACCGCCGCGGGCCTCGTCGCGGGCCTCGACGGCGTCGACGTCCGGGTCGCAGGCGTCGAGGAGAAGCCGTACACCCGCCGTCCGGCCGCGCCGTTCACCACCTCGACGCTGCAGCAGGAGGCCGGCCGCAAGCTGCGGTTCTCCTCGCGGCACGCCATGCGGGTGGCGCAGACCTTGTACGAGAACGGCTACATCACCTATATGCGTACCGACTCCACCGTCCTGTCCGCGCAGGCGCTGTCGGCCGCGCGGCGGCAGGCCGAGGAGCTGTACGGGGCCGAGTACGTGCCGGCGAAGCCGCGCACCTACCCGAACCAGGCCAAGAACGCCCAGGAGGCGCACGAGGCGATCCGGCCGGCCGGGGACTCCTTCCGCACCCCGGCCCAGGTCGCCGGGGAGCTGCGGGGCGACGAGTTCCGGCTGTACGAGCTGATCTGGAAGCGCACCGTCGCGTCCCAGATGGCCGACGCGCGGGGATCGACGGCGTCGGTCCGGCTGGCCGCGACCGCGACGGACGGACGGCCGGTGGAGTTCCAGGCGTCCGGCACGGTGATCACGTTCCGGGGGTTCCTCGCGGCCTACGAGGAGGGCAGGGACGAGGAGCGCAACCGGAGCGAGGACGAGGAGCGCCGGCTGCCGGAGCTGGCGGCAGGCGACGCCGTCGACACCGTCGCCCTCACCTCCGAGGGGCACGAGACCGCGCCGCCGCCGCGCTTCACCGAGGCGAGCTTGGTCAAGGCGCTGGAGGAACGGGGCATCGGCAGGCCCTCGACCTACGCCGCGACGATCTCGGTGATCCAGGACCGCGGGTACGTGACGACGAAGGCCTCGGCCCTGGTGCCGACCTGGCTGGCGTTCTCGGTCACCCGGCTGCTGGAGGATCACTTCGGCCGGCTCGTCGACTACGACTTCACCGCCCAGATGGAGGCGGACCTGGACCGGATCGCCGCCGGTCAGGAGGACCGGGTGTCCTGGCTGACCAGGTTCTACTTCGGCGACGCCACCCAGGAGGCCGGCCGGAGCGGGCGGACGGACGGCGCCGGTCCCGGCGGCAACGGCACCCGGGCGGCGTCCGGGCTCAAACGGCTGGTCGACGACCTCGGCGAGATCGACGCCAGGGAGGTCAACACGATCCCGCTCGGTGAGGGGATCGTGCTCCGGGTCGGTCGGTACGGGCCCTACCTCGAGGTGGCGGGGGACGGCGAGGAGCCGCGGCGCGCCAGCGTCCCCGACGACGTCGCCCCGGACGAGCTGACCGTCGAGAGAGCTCGTGAGCTGCTGGAACGGCAGTCCGACGGCGATCGGGTGCTCGGGGAGGACCCGGCGACCGGTCGCACGATCGTGGCGAGGGAGGGCCGGTACGGGCCCTACGTCACCGAGGTCGTCGAGGAGCAGGGGACGAAGTCGGCCAAGCCGAGGACGGCGAGCCTGTTCAAGACCATGCAGCTGGAGACGGTGTCCCTCGACGACGCGCTGCGGCTGCTGTCGCTGCCCCGGGTGGTCGGCACCGACCCCGAGACCGGTGCGGAGATCACCGCCCAGAACGGCCGGTACGGGCCGTACCTGCGCAGGGGCACGGACTCCCGCTCGCTGGTGAGCGAGGACCAGATCTTCGAGATCACCCTCGACGACGCGCTGGCCGTGTACGCCCAGCCGAAGACCCGAGGCAGGCAGGCGGCCGCGCCGCTGCGCGAGCTGGGGGCTGACCCCGAGTCGGGTGGCACGATCCAGGTCAAGGACGGCCGGTTCGGTCCCTACGTCACCGACGGGACGACCAACGCGACCCTGCGGAAGGGTGACGACGCGCAGACGATCACCCTCGAGCGGGCGGCGGAGCTGCTGGCCGAGAAGCGGGCCAAGGGCCCCGCACCGGCCCGTGGTCGACGGAAGGCGTCCACCACCCGCTCGGCAACCACCCGGTCGACCACCGGGAAGAAGGCGACGGCGAAGTCGGCGACCGGGACGAAGGCACCGGCCAAGCAGACCAAGGCCACGAAGGGCAGGACCGCGGCCGCCTCCGGTGCGGCCACCGACGCCTGATCGCCGGTGCGATCGCACTACTGATCGCTGGTGCGGTCGCACCCACTGATCGCTGGTGCGGTCGCACCCACTGATCGCCGGAGCGGGTGCACTGCCGATCCGTGGAGCGGCCCCATCGCCGCCCGCACCGCGCCACCGGGCGGGAGCACGTGCCCGCTATGCCGCAGGGGATACGCCGGCCCCCGGATGATCCGTCTCGGGGACGGCGCGCCGGGCCGTCGTCCCCGCCTACCGTTGTCCGGGTGATCGGTCGACGGGTGGTCTCCTGGCTGCAGGGGCACGTGATCGCCGTCGACCTGCTGCTCACCGGCGTCCTGATGGTGGTCTTCGGGCCGTGGGCGATCTCGGGCAGCCCGATGATCACCATGTTCTCCGCCGCGCTGATCATCCCCCTGGCCTGGCGGCGCCGGGCCCCGGCCGGGTCCGCGGCCACCGTGTGCGCCGTGGCGTTCGTCCAGTGGCTCGTCGCGACGGGGGACGACTCCATCCGGCTGCTGCCGGCGGACGTCGCGGTCTGCATCGCCGTGTACACCGTCACCGGCTACGGGTCGAGGCTCGCCTCGTCGCTCGTGCTGGCGGCCGGACTGACCGGCGCGCTCCTGGAGGCGCCCCTGCTCAGCCAGGACCAAGAGGCGTTCCCGAAGATCGCCGGTGGGCTCGCGGTGTGCGTGGTGTCGGCGTGGGCGCTCGGCTTCGCGCGCCGGGTGCGTTCCGAGCAGGTGGAGGCGTTGCGGGAGCGGGCGCAGATGCTGGAGGCCGAGCGCGAGCGCCAGGATCATCTCGCGGCGGCGGCGGAACGGGCCCGGATCGCCCGTGAGCTGCACGACATCGTCGCCCACTCCCTCTCCGTCGTCATCGCGCAGGCCGACGGGGGGCGCTACGCCGCGCGGACGGATCCCGAGGCGGCGGACGCAGCCCTGTCGACGATCGCCGAGACCGGGCGGAGAGCGCTCGCCGAGATGCGACACCTGCTGGGCGTGCTCCGGCAGGACGTGACCAGCGGTCCGGTTCCGGTCACCACGGCCCTCGCCACCGCGCCCCCTGCGACCCCGTCGAGGGCGACCCGGGCACCCGCAGGCCCCCGGGGCGGGTCCGGCGAGCCCCGGCCGGTGGTCGAGACGCTGCCCTCGCAGGAGGTCAGCACCGCGCCGCAGCCGACGATCGACGACCTCGACGACCTGCTCGCCTCCGTGCGCGGGGGCGGCATGCCCGTCGACCTCGCCGTCGAGGGCGAGCCCCGGCCGGTCCCGCAGGGGATGAGCCTGGCGATGTACCGGATCGTGCAGGAGGGGCTCACCAATGTGATCAAGCACGCCGGGCCAGGGGCCGTGGCAGCCGTCGGCGTGCGCTGGCAGCCCGAGGGCGTCGAGGTGACCGTCGAGGACGACGGCAGGGGCGGCGCCGCGACCGGCCCGGTCGCGGGCGGGGGGCGTGGGCTGCTCGGGATGCGGGAGCGTGCGGCCATGTACGGCGGTGAGGTCGACACCGGGCCGAGGCCGGGAGGAGGCTACCGGGTCCGGGTGAGATTCCCGGTGCGGAGCGAGCACAGCGAGGAGGGCGGATGAGCGACGGCGGACCCGAGCCCGGGAGGCACGGCGGACCCGAGCCGGGGAGGCACGGCGGACCCGA
>JAAYAH010000132.1 GCA_012719445.1 Actinomycetales bacterium
CATGACACGCCGCGCGGCAGCTTGCACCACACCTGTTTCATTCAATACCGTTCCACTATCAGCCTCTGAGCTGCGGAAACGCGGAGATCACCGCCACCGCCCGGGCGACACCCCCAGAGAACCGACTCCACCAGGGCATCGGGTACGTGACCCCGAACGATGAACACGAAGGACGTGGGCCTGCGATCCGCAAGGCCCGCGAGGCAGGGCTGGAACAGGCCCGCCTCAACCGGCTTGCCCGTCACCGGCAGGCACGGCAGACTCGACCCGCCCCAGGGCCCGACGATGTTGGCTAATCGAACGCGATCTTCTATCGCGAAGTCAGAAACACGTCAGTGGGGAAGACTGCGCTTGCTGTTCAGTGGGCGTATCGGGTGGCGGGGGAGTTCCCTGACGGGCAGTTGTATGTGGATCTGCGGGGTTATGATCCGGACCGTCGGTTGGAGCCGGGGGAGGCTCTGGCGGGGTTGCTCAGGACGTTGGGGGTTCTTGATCCGGAGATTCCCTTCGGTCTTGCGGAGCGGGCTGCGGAGTACCGCTCGCGGGTGGCTGGTCGTCGCCTGTTGGTGATCGCCGACAATGCGGGTGACTGCGAGCAGGTCCGGTTGCTGTTGCCGGGGACGCCGTCCAGCCTGTTGGTCGCCACCAGCCGGGACAGCCTGGGGGAGTTGGTGGCTCGGGACGGTGCTCATCGGATCACTCTGGATCTGTTGTCCGCGGCGGACGCGGCGGGGTTGTTGGGTGAGCTGGTCGGGGAGCGGGTCTGTGGTGAGCCTGAGGCGGTGGGGGTACTGGTTGAGCAGTGTTCCCGGTTGCCGTTGGCGTTGCGGGTTGCTGCGGAGTTGGCGGTCAGTCGTCCGGACGTCTCGTTGGGTGCCTTGGTCGTCGAGTTGTCTGATGAGGAGAAGCGACTCGATCTGATGGTGGCGGATGGGGATCCGCGGGCCGGCGTGGAGGCGGTGTTCTCCTGGTCGTATCGGCAGCTTCAGGAGCGGACGGCGCGGGTCTTCCGGCGGGTGGGGCTGCATCCTGGTCCGAGTTGGGGGGTGTGTGCGGCGGCGGCGTTGGCCGGGGCCGGGGTCGGGGTCGAGGCCGTGGCCGGGGACCTGGGGGTCCTGGTGCGGGCGCATCTGGTGCAGGAGGTGGGTCGGGGGCGGTTCGTCATGCACGATCTGCTGCGTGCCTATGCCAGGGGGTTGGTCGCCCGTGCGGACACCGAGCCGGAGCGGGTAGGTGCGGTCACTGCCCTGTTGGATCATGTGGTGGCGTCGGCAGCCTGTGCCCTGGATCCCAGTTCGACGCGTCGCCGCCCACCGCGTCCCACGCCGGTCACGGCCCTGCCCCTGCCCGAGGTTCCTGACGCGGCCGGGGCTCTGGGGTGGTTGGCGGTGGAGCGTCCCGCTCTGGTGCGGTTGGTTGTCCACGCCGCTGACAACGGGTGGCCCGCCCACGCGGTGCACCTGGCGGAGATCCTGTGCGGGCCTCTGGAGTGCGGTGGGCATCTGGTCGATGCGTTGACGGTGCACGAGGCCGCGTTGCGTGCCGCGCGAGCCACCGGTGACCTCACCGGGCAGGCGCATGCCCACATCTCCGGCGGGGTCGTGCTGGTCCACTGGGGACGCTACGCGGAGAGCACCCGACGGCTGGAGGAGGCAGCGGTCTGCGCCCGTCGCTGCGGTGACGCCCATCTCGAGGCACGCGCCCTGAACAACACCGCCGTCATCGCCGTGTACGTCACCGGACGGGGCGAGGAGGCGATCGCCCTGCTGCACCGGGCATTGCCGCTGTGGCGCCGCACCGACGATCGGCTGGCCGAGGTCCGCACGCTGGTCAACCTCGGGATACTCGAGTCCAAACGCGGGCGGCACGAGGAGGGCCTGGCTCACCTGGAGTCCGCCCAGGCCATGGCGCTGGCGTGCGGGGACCGGCGGGTCGAGGCGGAGGCCAGGGACGGGCTCGGAAACGTCCAGGTGGACCTGGGCAGGCACGCCGAGGCCGCCGAACACCTCGAGGTGGCTCTGGAGATCTGGCGGGAGTGTGCGGCGCCAGAGTCCGAGGCCCGGACCCAGGCGAGACTCGGCGTCGCCCGCACCCGGCTCGGCCGGCCCGAGGAGGCCCTCGAGTTGCTGCAGGCCGCGCTCGACTTCTACCGCCGCAACGGGTACCGACTCGAGGCGACGGTCATCCTCAACAGCATCGGCACCGCCCACCGGGTCGCCGGCCGCCCCGAGGAGGCCGCCGCCTGGCACACCGAGGCCCTGGCCACCGCCGAGGATCTGAACAGCATTCCGGAACGGGCCCTGGCCCACGACGAGCTCGGCCAGGACCTGGCCGCGTCGGGTCACGACGGCCAGGCACGCAGCCACTGGAGGAAGGCATTGGCCCTGTACGAGGAACTCGGGTACCCCCAGGCCCGCGACGTCGCCCGGCGGCTCGGCGACGCACACGCGCCGGGGACTGACACTCCAAGAATTCGTTAATCGTCTGTTAATCGCAGCGCCTTGCCCTCTGCCCGGGGTCCCAGACACACTCCCCACGCTGTGATCCTGTCCGGTTGCGGGGGATCACCCGGGCCAGTGATGTGAAGGGTGCTGATCATGCGGTGTCACCGGTGGTTGGGGCTGGGGTCGGCGGTGGTGGTGGCCGCGTTGGTGGTTCCGGCGGCGGCCGAAGGTGCGTTGGGTCGCGCGGTCGCAGGAGGCGGTCGAGCGGGTCAGGCATGAGGTGATCGAGTTGGACGGGGTGTGGGTCTCGGGGGTCGATCCGCAGAGTGGGCGGGTCGTGGTCACCGTGCGGGAGTTGACCGACGCCCTGGCGCAGGAGATCACCCGCCGGTACGGGACCGAGAACGTGGCGGAAAGCGTGCACGGTGTGCAGCACTGAAAACGCAGATCGAATGCAATTAGTTGCTCGGCTCGCGACGTGAAACAGGTAGGCCGGACGGGATGTCGACTCCGGCCGAGGCGGACGCGGACCGGACGGTTCGGTAGCGACCGGCGAGAGGACGGGAGACCAGAGATGACGGTCACGACCGAGACGGCCGGCGGGACGGATCGAGGCTCAGGCAGCGGGGAGAACTGGAAGAAAGGGACCGGCACCCAGTACCTGACCGGACAGAAGGTCTACCGCGGCGACCTGGCCCTGATCGAGATGGCCGTCGGGAAGTCCAGTGACGGCAAGATCTACCGGGGCGGCCCGACGGCCAAAGCCACGGAGTCCGCGGCCGACGCTGGGATGTTCGACCGGGCAGTTGCCGTCGACGACCCGTTCTGTACCGGTGGGAAGAAGACCGGGGAGATCTGCGGGTGGACCGTGGCCACGGTCGGCACCGACCACAAGTACGGCAACGGGGAGATGATCCGCAGCGCGGTGATAAGTAAGTACAAGGACAACGGAAAGTGCGTCCGGATGGGTGACTCCGGTGGTCTGGTGTACCAGGTGCGCCCCGACGGCACGGTGACCGCCCTGGGCATCCACAGCGGTCCTGCCGGTTTGGTGGCAGCGACCACCTCGCCGGCGTCCTGGACCCGTGTGGAACCCACTTGACCGACATCCGGCTGGCCATCGACGGATTCCTTGGACCGTCAAGACGGGCTGAGGACGAAGCGGGCGGTGTCGGGGGTGACAAGCACCCGTTCCGCTCGTTGGCTCCCGGTTCGGGCCGCGTAGAGAGCGGTCTGAGGACCGGTTCGCTGGCGGCAACAACTTCGGTCGTGTTCACGCGGGACAATCACACAAGAATGGAGAAGTCAACGTGAAATGGTTGCGCAGAACGCTCCTGGCCGCGGCCACATCCGTCGCGCTCGTCGCCGGTGTGGCAGGGATGCCCGCCCAGGCGGCGACCTACGACGGCGCCAACCCCCAAGACCACAAGTGCGGCAACGGCGGAGGGACACCTGTAACCATATACACGGAGCCCTTGTACGGCATGAAGAGCGGCGGCGGACAGATATGGCTCGGAACTGTCAAGCTGAACGCCAACACCGCGTCGAACTGCAGAACGGTGTGGGCACAGGTGCAGCTTAATTCAGGGGCCCCGATCAAGGATTGGTTCGGGTGGGTCTATCGCGCTCCCGGCAGTTACGGGGAGGCCTATGAACTGACCTATCACCGCAGCGGCAACTATTACTGGTCCGACATGCTGAACGACAAGGGTCAGATCGCCAATGCGTTCCTCTTGATCAAGTATGTGTACAACGGCAAGACATACGAGGTCAAGAAGCCGACCAACTGGTGGTGAACCAGAACCCCCACGGGCCTGGTGCGGCTTTCCTGGCCAGGAACTGCCTCGCGACGATCGTACTCAGCAGAGTCAGGCCCTGATCTTTCGGACCGATCTTGATGCTCGGTCGTGTTCACGCGGGACAATCACACAAGAATGGAGAAGTCAACGTGAAATGGTTGCGCAGAACGCTCCTGGCCGCGGCGACATCCGTCGCGCTCGTCGCCGGTATGGCAGGGATGCCCGCCCAGGCGGCGACCTACGACGGCGCCAACCCCCAAGGCCACAAGTGCGGCAACGGCGGAGGGACACCTGTAACCATATACACGGAGCCCTTGTACGGCATGAAGAGCGGCGGCGGACAGATATGGCTCGGAACTGTCAAGCTGAACGCCAACAAAGCGGCGAACTGCAGAACGGTGTGGGCACAGGTGCAGCTTAATTCAGGGGCCCCGATCATCACGGATGGTTGGACCGGGTGGGTCCATCGCGCTGGCGGCGGCAGTTTCGGGGAGGCCACTGAAGATATGTCTCACCGCAGCGGCAACTATTACTGGTCCGACATGCTGAACGACAAGGATGAGATCGCCAATGCGTTCCTCTTCGTCAGGTATATGTACAACGGTAGGGTATACGAGGCCCGAGTGGCGACCGAATGGTGGTGAACCAGAACCCCTACGGGGCCTGGTGCGGCTTTCCCGGCCAGGAACTGCCTCGCGACGGCCGTACTCAGCAGAGTCAGACCCTGATCTTTCGGACCGATCTTGATGCGAGGCAGGTGAGCCTACCAACGGAGTCGACGCGGCCCCGGCAAGACGCGCCAGCACGACATCCTCGACTTCGAACAACAACTCGGTAGCGTTCACCTCGCGAGTGCCCTTCCCAACGGCGAACGGTTGATCTCACCGATCACCAGCTTCCGTTGCGGGAGGGCACACGCGCGTCACGACATGACACCAGGGGACTGACCAGAACACGCAGCACGGATCGTGCCCGGCGGCGAACAGACCCGTTCTTCGGGTGACCCTCACCGGTGACCTCATCGATCGCCTCCCCACCGCCAGGGGCGGATCCATGCGCATGCGGGTGACCACGGCCATGTGCAGGGCGCGGTTGAGTCGCCGATCGCCCCCGCGGTTGATCCGATGGCGGACGGTGTTGCCGGACGAGGCGGGGATGGGGTTGACGCCTGCGAGGCTCGCGAACGCAGCTTCGGAGCGGACGCGTCCAGGGTGCGACCACGCGGCGAAGGCGATGGCCGCGGTGACGGGTCCGACGCCGGGCTGATCCAGCAGGCCGGCGGCGGGACTCGCGGTGAGCAGGGCGGTCATCTGTCGAGTGAGAGCGGACAGTCCCTCGTCGGCGGCACGGATCCGCTTGGCCAATCTGACCGTCCCGGCTCGCGCGACGCCGATCGCGAGCTCCTCGTGACGGGTGCGCCAGGTCGCGATCGCAGTGATCTGGCCGGCGGTGAGCGCGCCGCGAGCGTCAAGGCCGAGGTCGACCACCCGAAGGAGCGCGGTCAGGGAGTTGATCGCCGCCGTACGTTCGTTGCTGATGTGGTCACGCGACGCGATCAGAACGCGGATCGCCGGAGTCCGCTGCACGGATGGGTGACACCTGATCTGTGGCGCCGGAGGGGCGGTGTACCAGATGCGTTCCGACGGAAAGGTGATCGCACTGGGGATCCACAGCGGTGGGACTGCCAACGGCGGCGGTAGCGACCACGTCGCAGACAGCTCATACCCGTACCGGACCTTCTTCACCGACATTCGGCAGTCCCGAGCGTGCCTGCCGTCCCTGAGCGACCTGCCACAATGCCGGAGATGATCACACGGGTGCTCGGGCTGGTGGGGGTTGACCTCGCCGTCGTCCTCGTGGTGACCCTGGCGGTCGGGGCGACAGCCCCCCGGTGGCCGGCACGTTGGCTGTCACGGGATCGCGGCCCGCTCCGGCTCTCCCGGGTGGACGACGAGCGCAGGTACCGCAGGCTCGGCGTCCACACCTGGGTGCGGCGACTGCCGGAGGCCGGCGGCGTCTTCGGATCGAGCAAGCGCCACCTGCCGGACGGCTCACCCGAGGCGCTGGCCGGCTATCTGGTCGAGGTACGTCGCGCCGAGTGGGTGCACTGGCTGTCGCTGGTCGGGGTGGTTCCGCTGGCGGCGGTCAACCCGTTGTGGCTGTGGACGGTATTCGCCGTGGTCGCCGTCGCCGTCAACGCTCCGTTCGTGCTGGTCCTGCGGTACAACCGGGTCCGTCTCCTCCGGCTCCTGGCGCGGCTCACCAGGTGACGGCCTTCGAGCGGTAGCGCCGGTCGGGCCCGGTGATGCGCTCGGCCGCGAGGCGTCCGGAGATGAGGACCGGCGGCACCCCGACGCCGGGGCGGGTGCCGGAACCCGTGAACACCACGTTCTGACCCCAGCGGTTGCCCGGCCGGAACGGCCCGGTCTGGGGGAGGGTGTGGGCGGCCGCGAAGGGGGTGCCGCGTTCCAGGCCCATCGCCTGCCAGTCGAGCGGGGTGAGGTCGTGTTCGACCTCGATGGCGTCGCCGAAGCCGGTGTAGCCGCGGTCCTCGAGCACCTTCAGCACCTCGTCGCGGTAGCGGGGACCCTCTCGGCGCCAGTCGACCCCCGCGTCGAGGTTGGGGGTGGGGAACAGCACGTAGTAGATCTGCCTGCCCGCAGGCGCCAGCGAGGAGTCCTCGCGGGTGGTGTTCGTGACCAGGATGCTGGGATCGCTCATCAGCCGGCGGCGGTCGATGAGGTCCTCGAACACGCTCCGCCACGAGTCGCCGAAGTGGATGTTGTGATGGGCGATGTGGTCGTAGGTCGCCCTCGACCCGGCGAGCAGGAGGTGGCACGAGGGCGAGTACCGCAGGCGCCTCACCCGCCGCGGCTCCACCCCGAGCAGGTCGCGATAAGCCACCGGCAGATCGGGGTTCAGCACGACCGCGTCGCACGCGATCCGCTCCCCGTCGGTGGTGATCACCGCCGTCGCGCGGTCGCCCGCGAGTTCGACCCTGGCCACCTCGGTGTCGTAGCGGAACGTCGTCCCGTGGCGTTCGGCAGCCGCGGCCATCGCCGTCGGCAGCGCGTGCATGCCCCCCTCGGGGACGAAGACACCGGCGACGGAGTCCATGTAGGAGATGACGCCGTAGATGGCCAGCGCGTCGTACGGCGACATCCCGGCGTACATGGCCTGGAAGGAGAACACCCGCTCGGTGCGGGGATCCTTCAGGTACTGCCTCACCTTGGGCGCCAGCCTGCGGAGGCCGCCGAGCGCGGCGATCCGGGCCAGGTCGGGGGTGACGACGTTCAGCAGGTCGTAGTTCCGGTCGATGAAGTCCCTCATCTCGTACCGGTAGAGCCGCGAGACGAAGTCGACGTAGCGCAGGTAGCCCTTCGCCTCGTGGGCGCCGATGACGCGTTCGATCTCGGCGGCCATGGCCGGTACCTCGGCGTGCACGTCGAGGCGGGATCCGTCGGCGTAGAACGCCCGGTACAGGGGCTCGACCGGCCTCAGGGTGATCCAGTCGGCCATCCGCTCCCCGAGGGCGTCGAAGCAGTCCTCGACGAGCCCGGGCATGGTGAGCACGATAGGGCCGGTGTCGAAGCGGTAGGTCCCGCCGTCGCCGACCAGGTCGAGGCGCCCGGCACGACCTCCGGGCAGGCTCCCGCGTTCCACCACGGTCACCGTGCGCCCGGCCGCCACCAGCCGCATCGCCGCGGACAGCCCGCCCAGCCCGGCGCCGACGACGACGACGTGGTCGGTGGGCCCGGTGACGGTGCGCAGCGGGGTCAGCCGGGGCAGGCGGGCCGGGAGACGGTTCGGCATGGTCAGGCCCCTCGGTTCGGCATGGTCAGGCCCCTGGACCGGTCGTCTCGATGGTCGGACCGGTGGTCGCTGTGGAGGCCGGCCCGATGGGCGGGGTGGAGGCCGGCCCGATGGGCGGGGTGGAGGCCGGCCCGGTGGTCGGGACCGGGGACGGCGAGCACGCGCCTCTTCCAGGACGCCGTGCCGGTCAGGCGCCGACGCCAGGACTCGGCGGTCAGGCCCGCGAAGGCAAGGATCGAGGCCGGGTGGGCGGCGCTGTCGGGCCATACCCGCCCGCCGACCCGGCGCGCGACTGCGGCGCGCCCGGCCACGGCTGCGGCGTACCCGAGGAGGCCCACGAGCCGGGTGCCCCGACGCCGCCCCGCGAGAGCTGCCAGCGGCGGCACCACATGGCCCAGCACGAGCGCTCCGGTGACGGCGAGGCTGCCCCCCGGGCCGCCGAACGCCGACCACAGCGACCTGCCGTACCCGTCGACGACCTCCGCGGGGGTGCCGTACATGCGGCACGCGGCGAGACGGGAGCCGTCCAGGGTGGCCGCCCGGGCACCGGCGGACTTCACGGCACGCATCAGGGCGATGTCCTCCAGGACCTCACCGGCGACCGCGGCGTGACCGCCCGCCCGCCGGTAGGTGGCGGCGTCCACCACGACGAACTGCCCGTTCGCGGCCGACAGTGCGGGGCGGGTGGAACGCCGGGCGAGACCGAGCGGCAACGTGGCGGCAACGGACCACGCGAGCAGCGGCTGCACCAGTCGCGACAGCCAGTCCTCGGCCACCTGGAGGGGAAACGGCGAGACCAGCCCGAACCCGCCGGCGCGGAGGGCGGCGACGCCGGAACGGACGGCGTCCGGGGCGAACCGCACGTCCGCGTCGGCGAAGACCAGCACGCTGCCGGTGGCCCGCTCGGCCAACCGGGCGCAGGCCCAGGACTTGCCCAGCCACCCCGCGGGAGGCGTCTCGTCGGGGACGGTCAACACCGTGAGGCGAGGGTCGTCGAACCGGGCCAGGACGGCCGCTGTGCCGTCGGTGGAGCCGTCGTCGAGGACCAGGACTTCCAGATCGGGTACGCCGGTCTGCGCCAGCAGATCAGTGACGGTGAGGCCAACGTGATCCTGCTCGTCGCGGGCCGGGACCAGCACGCTCACCCGCTCCGTGACCTCAGGCCCGCAGGGGTCCGGACGTCGCAGCTGCCGCACGTTGGCCGCCGCGTGCAGGGCCAGGCCGGAGGCGAGCGCCGTCCCCGTCGCGACGAGGGGGTGGACGGTCATGCCGCGCTCGCCACGGGTGCTGCCTCGGTCGGACGTCGAGCGGCCCGCCTGCGGCGCTGCCCGCGGAGCCACCACGGCACCACGACCGCCCCCATCAGGACACCGCCCCACAGCGCGACGAGAGGCCGCCCGAAGAAGACCACGTTGGCGAACACGTTCGACACCAGCAGCCAGCTCATCAGGAGCGACGGCACCTCGGAGGGTGCGGTGACGCGCGGCAGCCCGGCCAGCACCGCCATCATCGCCACCGTGACGACCGCCCAGCCCAGGTAGTTCTCGATCGGGATGCCGGGGATTCCGGGCAGTGTCCGTTCCGGGTCGTGCCAGACCCAGTAGCCCTCACCGACCATCTGGGGGTCGAGGAAGAGGTCCCAGGTCGTGAGCAGGTACCCGCCGAGCAGGGCGGTCGCCCACCGCGAGCGGACGAGCGACTGCACGGCCAGCAGGCACGGGTAGGCGGTCATGGCCCACGCCATCGGGATCAGCAGCGGAACGTCGAGCAGGGTCGGGCCGAGGGCGCCGGTGTAGTGGTAGGAGCCGAACAGCGTTCCGGTCGCGGTGCCGAACGCCTCAACGGCCCAGCCGATGCCGAGGGCGGTGGCGAGGTACCCCGTCGTCCAGCGGGGGCCGCGCCACAGCCAGGCGTGCGTCGCGCTGGCGAGGAAGAACGTGGTCACGGTGACGATCGTGAGGGTCGCCCGGTCGGTGCCGGTGACGAACGGCCAGCCCAGGTACCCCACGATGGACGCGCCGGCGAACACCCAGGGCAGCACGTCGCGGCCGCGCGGGTGACCGGCGTCGTCGAGGAGCACGTCGTCACGGGGAGCCTCGGGGGAGGTGGTGGTCCCGTCAACGCGAGTGCGGGGCAGGCTCATCGATGTCCGTTGCGTGAGGCGGTCCGTGGAGTCGAAGAGCAAGATAGCTGCGTCCGGGCGGCGACGGGTACAGCAGGCGTGCCACGGGCTGCCGGACGGTCCACGCGCGGCTCCCGACGGTCGTGACTGCGCAGGGTGCGAGGTGACACATCCGCCTGCCACGGTGTCCACGGCCCGGGGCCGGTGCCTCGGGCGACGGCTGACCGATCGGTGGACCGTCGTCGGGAGCGGCGTCCCGGCGCGGCCGGTGGCCGGGGCACCTCCCTTCGTGAGAACAGCCACAGGTCTTGGTGGATGAATCCGCCGTCGCGCTTGACAGTGCAGTCGTTATGAATGCATTATGCAGTCATGGGTGTCGTGCTGACCGTAAGGGATGTCCCAGAGGGCGTCCGGGATCTCCTGGCTCAGGAGGCGAGGGGACGAGGTCAGTCCCTTCAGGCATACGTGTTGCACCTTCTGCAGCGCCAAGCGGCATTCAGCAGGAATCGTCAGATCCTGGTGGAGATCGAATCAGATCTCGGGCGCGGGGGAGGGGCTGTCGAAGACGCACCCGATGCTGCCGAGGTCCTTGCGCGGGAGCGGGCAGGGGCGGGAGGTCCTCGCGGCGAGGCTGAGGGCGGGAACCGGATGCCCGCATGATCGTCGTGGACGCGTCGGTGATCGTGAACGTGTTGGTCTACGCCGATGGTCGAGGTCGCAAGGCTCGCGCCGTGATGGCTCGTGATCCCGAGTGGGCCGCCCCCGAGCACTGGAAGGCCGAGGTGTTCTCCGTCCTGCGTGGGTTGACCCTCGGCGGGAAGATCACTCCGGTGCAGGGGGAGCGGGCCGTGACGCGGATCCCGCGACTAGGGATGGATCACGTCCCGTTGGACCCCCTCCTGACCCGGATGTGGCAGATCCGCGACGTGATCAGTGGATACGACGCCGCATACGTCGCATTGGCCGAGGTACGCGACCTCACCCTGGTCACCGCGGATGCACGGCTCGCCCGATCCGCCACGTCATTCTGTCGTGTCGAACTGATCGCCTGAGCCTGGCCGCTGCACAGTGTCGCGTGCCTGACGTGAGCAGCTCCGGTGAGGCGGTGTGCAATTGCTCCGCGAACGGCCGAGCAGCGTCGAAACCGGACGTGGCGGTCATCGCGTACCTCTCCTCAGGACGTGAGCGGGAACTCAGAACCGAGGATCACGCGATGACCGCCTCACACGAGTGACGCCACGCCCGTCACGACCTCACCGGCTCCGGACCCGACGAACACCGCTCTGCGGGACGCCACTCCAGCGGGTCCGGCTCACCCCCAGAGGTAGCGGAAGCCCGACTCGTCGCACCCTGCCGAGAATCCCATGCACTCCAGGGTCCGGTCCTCCGGGCTTCTGGCCAGCCAGCTCCGGAGGCCGGCGCCACCCGGTTCCCCGACGATGTCGGCGGCCTGCGCGAACACCGCACGGCAGTCCCCCACGACCCGACGTGCGGCGTCCTCGATCACGGCCATCCGCATCAGGGACTCCGGCGTGTTCCCGGCGAGGCCGCCGAGAACGACCGCGACGAGAGCCGACACCAGCCGGTCAACGGAACGCTCGCGCACGGCAAGGACCGCCGATCGCTCGGCGAACGCGGACCGCGATCCCAACCTGGGATATTCACGCCGATCTGACTGATCATGGTTCTGGTGTGTGTCAGGACGTAGAAAGGTGCCCCTGACCTGGGACAATACGAGTTGTCAAGACACGTATCGGGTCCGCGGAAAGGAGCACC